>CAVFAZ010000049.1:0-11066 GCA_963620825.1 Kurthia senegalensis | reverse complement strand
TGAACCCTCAGGGCGAGGTTTCGCACGGCTACCGCGAGGACGGATATTTCCCTGAAGCTTTCGTGAATATGCTGGCGATGCTGGGCTGGAACCCGGGCGATGACCGCGAGCTGTTCACTATGCCGGAGCTCGTGAAGGCATTCTCGCTGGACAAGGTTCAGAAGGCCGGCGCGAAGTTCAATCCGGACAAGGCCAAGTGGTATAACCGCGAGTATCTGCGCAAGAAGAGCGACCAGGAGCTCACGGAGCTATTTGTACCGATACTCGAAAGCCACGGAATCAAGGTGACCGGATGCTTCAAATGCCCGGTTTCCGCAGATTTCGCTGAGCATTCGTTCTCAATGAATTATGTAAAGAATGTGGTAGCTCTCACCCGCGAGAGGGCGACTTTCGTGGCCGATATCTGGAACATCGCATCGTATCTTTTCATCGCCCCGTCGGAATTCGAGGCGTTCGGCGTGAAGGCCGGAGCAGCCACAGAGAAGCCTGCAGGACCGGTGGATCCGCGCGCGAAGGTCTATGACGACAGTCTGACCGCTCCGTTCCTCGCCAAGGACGTCGATAAGTTCTGGAAGGAGGACAATCCTGCGCACGCCGCCGAGGCAGCTGCACACGTATGTGCGCTCGAGGGCGATTTCAGCAAGGAAAGAATCGAGACCGCCCTGGAAGAGTACATCAAGCAGCAGGGCTGGCCGATGGGCAAAGTAATGAACTGCCTCAGACTGGCATTGGCCGGAACGGCCAATGGACTGGGCATCGCAGACATAGTGAGCATAATCGGCCGCGAGCAGCTCTCCGCCCGCGTGGAGTACATCCGCACGCGGCTCGGGTAGAGGCTGATGAGAGCATAAAATGAAAAATCAAGGCTGACTAAAAAGTCTTCGGACTGATAGTCATCCTTTTTTTATTTGTTAATCCCAATGGCGGTCGCACCCCGGCAGACTCTGTGACCGTAATCCATTTCTCCGGCCGGCTTCGCCGTCCAATACGGTCCCCGAGTCTGCCGAGGCGGCTGCCCGCTTCCGATTTTCAAACCGTCGACATAGCATAATGCCACAGAGAGGCCTGTAGTAAGGATGCGGTCGCGCCAGCCTCTTTTCAAAGTAGGCTAACGCGAACCAGGGCCTGCTGCAGGGCCTTGAGAGGCACACATCATTGACGACGGTTTGAAAAGTTGATGCCCGGCAGAACGGAATCTTGAACTGTCGGAGCTGTTACACCCTCATTTTTGTATTCCTATAGGGCTCGTATTTCAGCAATTATACATATATTTACACAAGTCATTATATGTATGAACATATTAATATGGGCTGGAATCGCTCGCAGTGGTCGCAAACTATAAAAAGACTGACAAATGAAAATCAGAATAATCTCCGGCATCATGGCGCTGGCAGCCGCAATCGCCGCGCTGAGTTCCTGCTCAGAGAGCAGAGACAGCGAAATCCTCGGTTATGTCAACCCCAACATCGGCACAATTCACAGCCGGTGGTTTGTCTATACCCCCGCCTCGATGCCTTTCGGTATGGCGAAGCTGGGAGCCTCCACAAACGGCACATACGGCAACCAACAGGGGTGGGAAGCTATAGGATATGAAGACAGCCACACTTCCATCGACGGATTCCCGTGCTTCCACGAATTCCAGATAGGAGGCCTCTCGCTGATGCCTGCGATAGGCGAAGTCAAGACCACGCCTGCTAGGCTGGAGAATCCTCAGGACGGCTGGAGATCGGAATTTGACAAGGCTGACGAGGAAGCCCATCCGGGGTATTATTCGGTATTTCTGAAAGACTACGGCATCAAAGCCGAACTGACTGCGACCCAGAGAGTAGGATTCCAGAGATATACATTCCCGGAGTCTGAAAACGCCCATATCATCTTCAACGTCGGAAACCGCGAAGGTGAAAGCGGAAACGTCAGGGACTCCTACGCAAAATGCGAAGGCAACGTCGTCTCCGGCTACATCATCACGGAGCCTGAATACGTGAAGAAATACCAGGCGGGAGCGACGGTGAATATGTACTTCTATGCCGTCCTCAGCAAAGCTCCGCAGACTGTGTCCGGATGCCAGTACTACGGGTCTGCGCTGGAAGAAAAGGACGAAGTGTCCGGTCCGGGAGCCATTATGGTACTCGACTTCAGCACGACCGACAATGAGCAGATAACTGTAACCGTCGGTCTTTCATACACTTCCGTTGACAATGCGGAACTGAATTATCTTACGGAAGCCAAAAATCTCTCCTTCAACAGCGCCCACTTGGCAGCATCAAAGGAATGGGCAAGGCAGCTCAGAAGACTGGAAGTGAAAGGCGGAAGCGAGGAGAGCCGCATCAAGTTCTACACCGGACTCTACCATTGTCTGCTCGGACGCGGACTTGCCAGCGACGTGAACGGCGCGTATCCGCGCAATGACGGCACGGTCGGACAGATCGAGCTCGACAAGGACGGAAAGCCTGTCCACAACCATTACAACACGGACGCCATCTGGGGCGGATATTGGAATCTGACTCCTCTCTGGGCTCTGGCCTATCCGGAATATTACAATGACTTCTGTGCCAGCCAGCTGCTTGTCTATAAGGATGCGGGATGGCTTGGCGACGGAATCGCCTGCAGCAAATACGTTTCGGGCGTCGGCACCAATATGGTAAGCATCGCCCTGGCAGGTGCCTACAACTCCGGCATCAGGAATTTCGACATAAAGACGATGTACGAGGCCGCCCGCAAGGACAATCTCGAATGGAGGGACAGAATCGAAGGAGCCGGAAAAATGGATGTCAAGCAGTTCGTCGAAAACGGATATGTCCCTTATGTGGACGACCCGGGTTTCGTCGCCCATAGCGGCGGCGCCACATTCTCGGTATCCCATACTCTTGAATACAGTTTCAGCGCATACGCCACGGCGCAGCTTGCGAAGCAGCTTGGCTATGAAGATGATTACAGGCAGCTTATGGAATTGTCCAACGGCTGGGCAAAGGTATTTGACGATGACCTCAAACTCGTCCGCCCGCGCGTCCCGGGAGGTGCCTGGATAGACAATTTCGACCCTTACGAGTCCTGGAGAGGCTTTCAGGAGGGAAATGCGATGCAATATACCTTCTTCGTCCCGCAGAATCCTGACTCTCTGATAAACAGAATGGGCAGGAATGTGTTCAATGAAAGGCTTGACAGCATTTTCACCGAAGCGCGCAAAAGCATTTTCGGCGGAGGCAAGGTCGCCTATGCTTTCTCCGGCCTAAGAAGTCCGTATAATCACGGAAATCAGCCGAGTCTGCATATTCCGTGGCTTTTCAATTTCTCCGGCAAGCCATATCTTACACAGAAATGGACCAGACTTATCTGCGACGAGTTCTACGGAACTGACGGAGAGCACGGCTACGGATATGGTCAGGACGAAGATCAGGGACAGCTCGGTTCGTGGTACGTTATGTCGGCAATGGGTCTGTTCGATGTTCAAGGAGGCTCCTGCAGCGAACCGACCTACCAGATCGGAAGTCCGGAATTTGACGAGATCACAATCCATCTGAGCAAGCTTAACTCCACCGGAAAGACTTTCACCATAAAGACTGTAAATAACTCTGCTGACGCTATGTACGTGCAGTCTGCAACCTTCGACGGAGCCCCGCTCGACGAGTGCTGGCTGTATCGCAAGGATGTCCGCAAGGGCGGAACTCTGGTCCTCACTATGGGAACGGAGCCGTCGGATGTCTGGAACAATTCACAACCACCAATATCAGAATAGATATGAAATACTCAATTCTGCCCGCGGCCTTGCTCGCCTTCACCTTCTGCGGAAACGGAGACTGCGAGGAGTGGAACGGAGGCGGCGGCAACACGACGCCGGACAGCGGCAATACGGAAAAGAAGGAGACCGCCACGGACAGATGGGCGGCACTCGCCGCCGGAACATTGGGCAACTGGAAATACCTTTTCCCGATTTATGCGGCCATCACGCTCATTTCAGCCCTCTGGCTGCAGCTCACCCACATTACTGAAGAAGCCCCATCGCAGACTGGGTCATCTTCGACCGGATCCGCATTCGCGCTTCTCAAGGACAAGACTATTCTGCTGCTCTTCTTCGGAATATTCTTCATAGTGGGAATGGATGTGGGTGTGAACACCGTCGCGCCGAAACTGCTGATAGAGCGTTCAGGAAGGACCGTCGAGAGAGCCGGATACGGTTCGAGCGTGTATTTCATCTGCAGGACTATAGGAGCGTTACTCGGAGTGATGGCATTGGCAAAGATCAATGAGAAGTCCTATCTGATGTGGAATATTATTCTTGCCACCGCATCCATCATCGCACTGTTTTTCGCACAGAGCACGATATCGATACTCATCTTCGTCGGAGCGCTGGGTTTCTTCGGCTCAAGCGTATTCTCGATAATCTATTCGCTTGCGATGAAAGCCCGTCCTGACAAGATCAACGAAATCTCCGGACTTCTGCTGACCGGAATAACCGGAGGTGCCGTCATTCCACCGCTGATGGGTCTTATGAGCGACGCGCTGGGGAACCAGACAGGGTCACTGATAGTCATCGGAATCTGCATCCTGTACCTGCTGGGGTGCTCCGTGAGACTGAAGCTGCGCAAGGCAGAGTAAATAAAATCGGCCGCCTCACCGAGGCGGCCAATTTTATATCATTCACCGGGGAGCGTACTCCCCAGACCCTTTGAAGCCATCAGAAGCTTCGAAACAGACTTGATTTATTTCACACAGCGGACGCAAAGTTCCTGGTTATTGTGCATTGAAGTGATGGACACATTCCTGGCGTTGAAGGTCAGCGCATAGGTTTGTGTTTTGTCGTACGGCGTGGACGTCCAATAGCTCCCGAAGTTGAATTTGGAATTAATGTAGGTTTGGGGAAGAAAAACCGCAGGAACACTCCGGGAATAATATTCACCGCCGCTGAACCAGCGTCCATTCAGTTTTTTGTACTTGGTATTCTGTGAGTAGTTCCTGATCAGAGCCTCGAATTCGGACTTGGTCGGGAGACGCCATCCTTCAGGGCAGATGCTCTGGGCCTGATGGAAAGTATATTTGCCCCCAGCGATATCTTTTGCCTTTCCTCCAACGTTTCTGGTCATCCAGCAAAGGTTTCCTATCTTCACTTCATCAGAAAAGCCCAGACGGTCTGCACATATGGCCACAACGGCCAGAAGTACAAGTATAATGAATATTGTCTTTTTCATTGTGTCGAAATAATGCGGATGTAAATTCGTATTATATCTGATAAATAATTGATTTTTGAAGTTTAATTATTATCGAAGGTAAATTTGCCGACCCGGCAGAATCCTTCCACGATGAAAATCACGTTGGAAAAAATGCTATGGGGGGGGGGAGATTGGCACCCCTAAGTAGTTGATTTTTAGAACATTACCCCCCCCGTTTGACACGAGCGAGGGAACGGATGAAAATCCTGCTGTTCCGATAATCATAGAAAAAGCACTTAACAAATCTTCACAAATATAAAAAACGCTTTCTTTAATTGCAACAATAAATTTTCATTTAATTTCCTGAATGATACTAAGATGCTCCCTTTTTACAACGATTAAACCCGTCCGCAGCGGTTTAGGTAACCACAACGGACGGGTTATAGCATAGCTGAAAATTTCCAGGAACTTTTCGGGCCCGGCTATCAATCGACGCGCTGCACCGAAGAAGAGCGGCTGAGGGAGCGGACGTTCGCGTTGACGTTATTCGGAGCCTTGTACTTGATGGACGAAGCGCCGGAGGCATCTTCTACCGTCAGCGACTCTGTGGCATAGACCGTACAATGCGATGCGCCAGACACTTCCACGGTTACATCCTTTGCCTCCAGACTCTTGGCGCGCAGCTTGGACGCTCCGGAAACATCTGCATAGAGGGTCCCGGCCGTACCGGAAAGCGTGGCGGTGGAAGCGCCGGAGACATCGATTTCCGCTCTACCGAATTTTCCTTCGATATCAGCGTCGGATGCTCCGCTGACGTCTATCTCAGCGCTCTCTGAGGTGATGTTGAAATCAGCGTTGGCAGCTCCGGAAATTTCGATCTCGGCTCTGTCACAGCTGCCGGTAAGGCTGCAGCTTGAGGCTCCGCTCAATTCCACATCTATTTCCCTCGCATTGATTCTCAAAGCATTGGCTTTGGATGCCCCGCTGAGTTCCAGAGAGAATTCACCGTTGGGGATTTCGAGCTTGTCGTCGGTTTCGAAAGATGCCGATCCGCTCATTTCGAGACTTGTGAGTTCAGGCATCGAGATTTCGGCGGTGAATTTCATATCGTTGAAATTTTTCTGCCATCTTTCGGTGAAATTCCTGTTCCAGCCAATTTTGAGGGTCCTCTCTTCCACTTTAACGGAGATGAGATTCCCGGCCTCTGCAGGGACGGTTATCCTGACGCTGTATTTATTTGACTTCGTGAAGATTACATTGAATCTTCCGCTTACATCCAGTTTGGTGAATCCCTTGAAGTCATAATCGCGGGTGACATAGCCGTCCTTGGCGGCCGCGGCCGGGGTGTCCGGAGTCACAGCTGAATTTTCAGCAAAAAGGGCAGGTGCTGCGAGAAGGGCAGCGGCCGCCGCGAGGGCGGCAAAGAGAGTGTTAATCTTTTTCATAATCATATATTTTTGTTGATTTTGTCGAGTCCGTCGAGAAGCTTGCCATAGTAGTTCTTGAGAATACCGGATTGGACGCTTGCGTCCAAATCTTCAGGTAGCTGGTCTATCATCGGCACGGCGCTGTCCGTAAGGCTCCGGACGGTGGCGGAAAGGCTTCCGTCGAGGTCTTTTCTGAGGATGTCCGAGCAGAGCACGGCGGATTTTTCGGAGTAGGTCCGGCAGATTTCCACCGGGTCGTCCGCGATGCCGGCGAACCAGTCGGTCGGCTGATGCAGGGCTGGTCTTGCGATGAAGATGACTGCAGCGACTACGGCAGCAGCTGTGCAGATGCCTGTGGCAAAGCGTCTTATGCGGGATTTGGCAGCGGGTTCGGCCTTGCCGGCCGCTTCGATGCCTGCGAGCTTTGCCTCGAAACGTTCGAGGTGGCCTTCAGGGAGCTGCGCATTGGCCGGGGCAGCGGCCTTTATGAGTTTTTCGATATTGTTCATTTCTTCAATATTTTAGCAAGTCTGGCTTTGGCTCTGGAAAACTGGGTACGGAGAGTGCCTTCGCGCTCGCCGGTCACTTCGGCAATTTCCTCATAGTCAAGGCCTTCGACCAGGACCAGGTTCAATATCAGCTTCGAGCTTTCCGGCAGGCTGTCTATGGCTTTGCGGACGGCGGCGAGGGTTATTCCGCTTTCCGGGAGGCTCTCGTCGGTGGAAGATTCGGAGTTTGCTGTGTATTCCTCTATAAAGAGTTTTTCGCGTTTGCGCTTTCTGAGGGCGTCGATGGAGCGGCGGATGCAGACTCTTGTGAGCCAGACGTTTGTCTGTCTTTCGTCGGCGGTGCGGATTTCGGAAGTGAGGAATTTGAGGATGGTGTCCTGCATAATCTCTTCGGCCTGAGCGCTGTCGCGGACGATGCGGAGGCTGATGTTGTACAGCCTCTGCGCGTGTGCCTTGTAGAATGTTATGGACTCTTCTCTTGTCATTTTTCTTCTGATTCCGCAATATAAACGAAAAAGTTCTGGAAATGTTACAGGTCTCTTAGTATCTTTGAAAAAATTATTGCTATGGGTAAACGGAAAATTGCCGTGCTGACGGGCGCGGGCGTGAGTGCCGAGAGCGGTCTCAGCACGTTCAGAGGCAACAACGGTCTCTGGGGAGAGTATGATCCTCAGGAAGTTGCGTCGATCGAAGGGTGGTACAGGAACCGCGCGCTGGTGCTCGGATTCTACAACGGTCTGCGCAAGCAGCTCGCGCAGGCCAAGCCGAACGCCGCGCATCTCGCGATTGCCGCTCTGGAGAAGGACTACGAAGTGACTGTCATCACGCAAAACGTTGACAATCTGCACGAAAGAGCCGGCTCCACGAAGGTCGTGCACCTTCACGGCGAGGCGACGAAGGTCCGCCCGGAGGTCGGCATCTATGACGAGACCTACTCCGAAGCGGAGGTGCTCGACATAGGCTACGAGGAGGTGAATCTGGGCGACAAGGCGCCCAATGGCAATCAGCTCCGCCCGCACATCGTGTTTTTCGGAGAGGCGGTGCCGAAGATTGAGAAAGCGATAGACATCGTGGCCGCCGCGGACATTA
Source organism: Kurthia senegalensis (assembly GCA_963620825.1). Lineage (GTDB taxonomy): Bacteria > Bacteroidota > Bacteroidia > Bacteroidales > UBA932 > Cryptobacteroides. Next base: position 2,894 of record CAVFAZ010000049.1, on the reverse strand, counting down.
TGCTGATAGTCGGGACTTCGCTCAATGTCTATCCGGCAGCCGGCCTGTACCGCTACGCCCGCCGCGATGCCCCAATCTATCTGATTGATCCTGAAGATGTAGCCATCCACGATCCCCGCATCACCCACATCCGCGACGTCGCCAGCAAGGGAATGGAAACATTCCGGGATCTTCTTAAGAAGTGATGGCCCCGTGTGTTTTCTGAGCTGGCAGGATTGGACGCGGCAGCGGCCGGCGGGGAATGAATAATATGTTTAACTATTATGAATTCAGAAATCGAGAAATGGATCGAAGGGGAGGTGCTTCCCCGGTATGACGGGTTCGACAAAGGGCACCGGAGGGACCACGCTGAATATGTGATAAGGACTGCTTTGGAGCTGGCTCAGCACTATGATGTCGAGGCGGATATGATTGCAGTGGCGGCCGCGTGCCACGATTTGGGATTGGTCGGAGACCGGGCTACACATCATCTGGAGTCGGGACGTATCATACGCAGTATGAGCGAGTTGCGGCGGTGGTTCACTCCGGAGCAGATCGAGGTTATCGCGCAGGCGGCGGAGGACCACAGGGCGTCTTCAAAGAGCGAGCCGCGGAGCATTTATGGGCGGATTATCGCCGAGGCGGACCGGCAGATCGTGCCGGAGACGGTGATTCGCAGGACCGTGCAATACGGGCTGCGGAATTACCCCGAGCTTAACCGAGAGGGGCATTGGAAGCGGACGCTCGAGCATCTGAATGAGAAATACGCCGAGGGAGGCTATCTCAGGCTGTGGATTCCGGAGTCATCCAATGCGGTGAGGCTGAAGGAGTTGCGGTGTATGATAAATGACTCGGCCGCTCTGCGGAAGCTGTTCGAGAGCATATATAAGGAGGAGATTTATCGCGATCTTCTGCCTAAGGTGCGCTCGCTCTGTGAGGGAGAGAATGACGTGGTGGCCAGGATGGCCAATGTCGCGGCGCTGATTCACAGGGGATTGGAGTTCTGGTGGACGGGATTTTACCGGGTTTCTGACGGGGAACTGGTGCTCGGGCCTTTCCAGGGGCCGGTCGCGTGCACAAGGATAGCTTATGGGAAGGGTGTCTGCGGGACGGCGTGGAAAGAGGGTAAGACTATAGTAGTGCCGGATGTGGAGCAGTTCCCGGGGCATATCGCGTGCTCTGGTGAGAGCCGGAGTGAGATTGTGGTGCCGGTGTTTGATGGCGGTGCTTCAGATGATGGCGGTGCTGCCGTTGATGGCGGGACTTCCGTTGATGGCGGTGCTTCCGTTGATGGCGGGACTTCCGTTGATGGCGGTGCTGCCGTTGATGGCGGTGCTGCCGGCAGGGTCTGTGCGGTGCTGGACATCGACAGCCGGGAGCTCGGAAGGTTCGATGATATCGATGCGCGGTGGCTGGAGGAGATTGTTGGGGCTATTACTTCTTATCGTTGACGGAATCGCTGAAGGATTACATACAATAGAAGCCCAAATGTACAGAAAACGTTTTATCTGTGCATTTGGGCTGCAGATTTTACATCGAAATGTTCAGTTTAAACGTTATTTGAACATCGAAACGGCACAGATCAGCAAGGCCCTCCAGTTGGACATAGATAAGCACAACGCCCAATACCCGGCAATCGATGTGAAGGTCTTCAAGAACTCGCACGACAGGTTCCTGATAATCGACAACAGCATCTACCACTTCGGCGCATCAATCAAGGCCCTCGCCCCAGTACTGGGACAATGTCGATGCCCTCATCAGAGAGTTTGATCTGGAACTGGTGAGGGTGACGAGAGTGCGATAACATTTTGCTGAACAGAATAAAAGCCTTATCTTCACGACATCAATTGAAAGACTTATGCCAAAAATTAAAGTCAATGATACAGAGATTACGGTAATAGCAAATAATCATGATGATTATATTTCTCTCACCGATATAGCCAGATACAAGTCTGACGAGCCGACTGTTGTAATTGCCAGTTGGATGAGGAATCGGAATACTATTGAGTATTTGGGCTTGTGGGAATCTCTCTATAATCCAGATTTTAAACCCACCGAATTCGAGGGGTTTAGAAAGCAAGCCGGGTTGAACGCTTTCACGTTGTCGCCACAACGTTGGGTCGAAACCACAGCTGCCATTGGGATAATCAGTAAATCCGGTCGCTACGGCGGTACTTTCGCCCACAAGGATATCGCATTTCGTTTTGCCAGTTGGATTTCAGTGGAATTTGAACTTTATATAGCAAAATAATTCCAACGTCTCAAAGAAGAAGAGCAGAAACAACTGGGATGGTCAGTCAAACGCGAATTGGCCAAGTTGAATTATAGAATTCACACGGATGCGATAATGAACAACTTGATTCCGAAAGAACTCCCCACATCCCGTATCACATTCATTTATGCAAATGAGGCTGATGTCCTGAATGTCGCTTTGTTCGGAATCACAGCCAAAGAATGGCGGGATTTAAATCCTGATGCCAAAGGCAATATCCGTGATTATGCGACTATCAATCAACTGATTTGTTTATCCAATATGGAAAACATCAACGCTGTTTTTATAAATGATGGCATGCCTCAGAGCGAACGATTGAAAAAGCTTAATCAGATAGCAATACAGCAGATGTCCGTTCTCGATGAAGTCGAGAGTAGAAAATTATTGAAATAGTTTGGCAAACAACTTATATTTTATAAACCGTATTTAACGCTTAACAAAAACAATACAGCTATGGATAGAGTTGATTATCAGTCTTTAGTCATACAATTGATGCGCAAGCACAGGTAGTATATCTCTCATGTTAAGATGTCAATCATCATGAGTGAGGGATTAGCCACGCGCTGACGCGCGTGACTTTTCCCTTCCCGCTCGCCGCGGGGCCCTTGCAATCGGTTGGAGCTCAAGAGCCGAAGGCTCTTGG
>CAVFAZ010000048.1:0-20703 GCA_963620825.1 Kurthia senegalensis | reverse complement strand
ATATGGCCGCCAAATGCAATCCGGCCGAGACGGCCAATGACCGTGATTTCTCTGACAAGCAGACCTTCGAATGGAGGGCTTCAGACTGTTTCGCGGACACCTATCTGCTTATGGCCGCCCTCTGCGCCGCAGCCCGCCACGGATTCGAAATGCCTGATGCTCTGGAGGTTGCAAAGAAGACCTATGTAGGACTCGGCGTGAATATCCACGATGCGAGCCAGAAGGCAGTTCAGGATTCACTCGAACAGCTTCCGGGCTGCTGCGTGGCCGCTGCCGCAGAGCTCGCCAAAGACCGCGGGATTTATACCTCCAAGGGTGTGTTCTCGGATGCCCTCATCGACTGGTACATCAAGTACCTGACGGATTTCCACGACGAGAATCTGCGTGAGGAACTGAGTAAGGACCCTGAGCGCGAGATGCGCTATGTTCTTAGCTGTATGAACAACGGTTAAAGTTTACTGGAGAGTTCTTCGTAGTATCTGCGCGATACCGGAATCTCTCTGTCAGTACTGTCAAGCTCCGCGAGGATAAGGCCTTCCTTGTCCTTGCGGAGTACTTTTATGTGCTTGGGATTCACATAGAAGGACCTCTGGCATCGTACCAGCCCGTGCTTGGTGCAGAGAGGCTCAAGGGACTTCATTGAGGTGCGCAGCAGGTATTCCTTGACCTTCTCGCCCTCTGTGTAGTGGATTCTGACATAGTTTTCTTCCGAAGCGAGGAAGAGTATGGTGTTCGGGCTTATGACGAGTTTCAGACGCCCGTTTTCGTCCTGGAAACGGACGAGCGAGTTCTCTTCCTCTATATGCTTGGCATCCTGGTTCATTCCGAGTACCATCAGAAGCAGACAGAGAAGGGAATATGGGTATATAAGAACCAGGGAAATCATACTGAAGCAGCGCCCCACCGCGAAGAAGTAGGGGATGGTGGAGCGGCTCATAAGGCAGATGTAAAGGCCGCAGAAAAGGGCCATAAGAATCATCTCTCCCACGCACCAGCCTATGTACCAGCCGAGGGCGATGGGTTTGTTGCGCCAGATGAAGTGGAATCCGAGCCTCATTCCGGTGAGGATAATCAGGATGATGCAGGTCATCATCGTGGCGTTGAAATAGTAGAAGCTGTCTTTACCGACTCTCAGGAGCTCCTCGTCTCCGACCGGTCCGTAGAGGACGATGAAGAAGAGGAAGAAAAGGGGCAGGGTCACGAAATGGAGGACCTGCGCCTTCATGGTCTTGAATGTTCTGCTTATTCCGCTCATAAGTCTTGGATTTTAGTCCCTTGGGACGACGGGACAAAGTTAGAAAACTTATTTTTTAATCCCAAATAACGCATTTATCTCCCAAAAACTGCTATTTTGTCACATCTTTTAATCCCAGGTCACTATTCCTTCTCCGGGCTTTTCGCGTTTTCTAATTTTGCCGTCGGTAAAACGAAAGATGATTTCAAAACACTTTGGTTATGAAAAAGGCTATCGCATTCGGAGACTCGGTACTCAAGGGCGTCATCATAGATTCCGCCCGTACCATTGCAAATAACGTCAGGTATATGTTCCTGGACAGCAATTTCACTTCCCAGGCGGGCAGCCGTCTCGGAGTGGATATTGACAATTACGGCAAGTTCGGAAGCACCATCTCCATAGGAACAGGTATCGTGGACAGGCATATTAAGCAGGTGGGGGATTATGACTATACCCTTCTTGAGTATGGAGGGAACGACAGCGATTTCGATTGGTCGGCGATTGCCGCCGACCCGCTCTCTCATCACGAACCCCGCACGCCTCTCAAACTGTTTTCGGAGATTTACACCTGCATCGTCGAAAAGGTTCGCAAGTCCGGCTCGAAGCCTGTTATGCTTTCGCTCACTCCGCTGGATCCGGAGATGTATTTCTCGCATTTCACCAGGAATATGAATGACACTCAGAAGGAGAACGTAATCCGCTGGCTCGGAGGCACCACGGAATCCATCACGAGCTGGCACGAGATGTATAATCTGGAAGTGTTCAAGCTCTCCAGCCGTCTCGGAGTGCCTCTGCTGGACATTACGACTCCGTTCCTCAGCCAAAAGGACTTCAGAGAGTATTACTGCGAGGACGGCATACATCCGAATGCTCAGGGGCACCACCTTATCGCGGAAGCCATCTGCGACCAGATCGCAATTTGATGAACATAAGATACTGAACCATCAGGTAATACTTTACGATTTTTAACTTTACTGTACTCCTGAACTTGACTTATGTAAAACTGCTGAAACCTAATCCTAACCAAAGAGCGGCGGAAAGTCCTTCCGGCCGCTCTTATCTTTCTGTCTAAGAATAAAAGGTTTTATCGGAATTTTTCATACCTTTGCCCTTCGCGGACAGAAATGCTCCCGCAGGATAAACCGGATAATATTAATTCACACTATATGAAAACCATAAGTAAAGCACTTCTGGGTCTGGGCGCAATGGCGCTTATGGCCTGCGGCAATGAGCCGGAGAATGAAAACGCGTTCTACACTCTCAGCAACGAGAACGGTATGCAGGTCACAGTCACCAATTTCGGAGGACGCATCACATCCGTAGTCCTTCCGGACCGCGACGGAAAACCGACTGATGTCGTATTGGGATTTGACTCCGTCGAAGAATATTATCCTGAGAACAACAAGAGCGATTTCGGGGCTTCCATTGGACGCTATGCGAACCGCATAGCGGCCGCGAAGATTGACATCGACGGCACGGAGTATGAGCTTTCCGCGAACGATCACGGGAATTGCCTGCACGGCGGCGTGAGCGGATGGCAGTACAAGAGCTACAATGTTGTCGAGGCTGACGCGAGCCACATCAAGCTCGAGATCGTGTCTCCCGACGGCGACAACGGCTTCCCTGGCGAAGTGACAGCTTATGTGACTTTTACATTGACCGCTGACAATCAGATAGATATCGCTTACAGCGCAACCACTGACGCTCCGACTGTCGTCAATATGACGAACCACTCCTATTTCAACCTCAGCGGCGATCCGACCCGCAGCATTGTGGATGACGAGCTTTATATCAACGCTTCTCAGTTCACTCCTATCGACACTCTCAGTATCCCTACCGGCACGCACAATGATGTCGAAGGCACTCCGTTCGATTTCAGACAGATGCACAGAATCGGTGACAATATCGACGCTGACTGCGAGCAGATTGCGCACGGACGCGGCTATGACCACAACTGGGTGCTGGATACAAAGGGCGACATCAGCCAGATCGCGGCTACACTCTATTGCCCGAAAAACGGAATCGGACTCAATGTTTATACGGATGAGCCTGGCGTTCAGGTATATACAGGCAACTTCCTGGATGGCACCGTTACCGGAAAGGGCGGTGTAGCCTACAATTTCCGCACAGCCATCTGCCTTGAGACCCAGCATTATCCGGACAGCCCTCATCATACTGAATGGCCTTCAGTTGTGCTCCGTCCGGGCGAGACCTATACCAGCCACTGCATCTATGCTTTCTTTGTGAAATAATTGAAAAGGGGATTCACCCTGTCACTTGAAACCTGCGGTCATCGGGCTTGTCTCGATGGCCGCAAATCGTAATGTGGCTTCGACAGACTCAGCCACTGAAGTTCGGGCAAGCACTTTACGAAGATAACTTGGTACCACGTACCAAAGTCATTCCCGTTCGGAGCCCGGGGTGTGGCCGGAGTGCTTGCGGAAGAATTGGACGAAGGCCGAGGGACTGGAAAAGGAAAGGTGGTCAGAAATCTGCTGTATGGTCATCTCGCTGGTTTTCAGGAGCATACGTGCTTCAGTCATTACTGATTCGTGTATCCAGTCGAGAATGGTCCGACCGGTGCTCACCCTTATGGCCTGCGAGAGATATTTCGGTGTCAGATGCATTTGGGCGGCGTACCAGGAGACGGTGCGCTGCGTCCTGAAATTGGCTGCAAGCAGCCGGAAAAAACGGTCTGAAAGGCTCTCGTCGCGGATTCTGCCTGCGCCTCCGAGCTCGTTCTGTTCCTCGTACTCGGCCGTGATTTCCAGCAGCAGCGCTAAAACGAGCGCGCTGATGATGTTCGTGCGGTAGCGACCATCCTCGCGGCTCTCCTTCGCAATGAAGCGGAAATGGCTTGCAAAGTCTGCAAACTTCTCATCATCAATGCTTAGCAGAGGCGTCAGACGCGAATAGATGAAGATGTTCGTGTCGATGGGCGACGGCATATCGAGGATGAAATCGGTCGAGACGTAGAGCATCGACACGCTAAGTTCCTGAAGAGGCTCTCCGATACTGACGAAACGCTTCTCCGGCAAAACGAGCAAACTTCCGGCTCTCAGAGGACAAGGCTTGCCGTCGATTTCGATTTCCGCATCACCCGCGTGGCAGAGAATCATCATAAGGCCCTCGACCGTGAAAGACTTCACGGTCAATGTAGGGGTTGAGTCATACCTTATATAAAACTCGTCTCCATTGGAGCCGTTAAGTCCGCTTATGTGTAATGGAGAAATAGTGTCCATCCGACTTTTGATAAATTTTATCGCCGATAAATGTAACTATTTTCCACTAAAATCCGTTCATCTTTGCAAAAATTATCAAAACAACTTCTTGGAAGAACGATGGAAAAACAATTTTACAGAAGCGGCATTGAAGAAGTCGCCGCAGACCTGAAAACCGACTTGAACTCCGGCCTCAGCTCTGAAGAGGTCGCGAAACGAATTGAAGAATATGGCTACAACGAGCTTGGTGAAACCAAGCACAGCAGTCTCGCCGTGAAATTCCTCAGTCAGTTCAAAAGCTTTATGATCATTGTGCTCATCATCGCCGGAATCATCTCCGGCGTAGTGGGTTATATGAACGGCGAAGGCTTCACTGACGCCATGATCATCCTTGCCATCGTGCTTCTTAACGCCATCATCGGCGTAGTCCAGGAGGCGAAAGCCGAGAAATCCCTCGATGCATTGAAAAAGATGTCCGCCCCGCACTGCAAAGTCTATAGGGACGGTAAATTACAGATATTGGAATCCCGCAGTCTCGTGCCCGGCGATGTTGTCGAAATCGAAACCGGCGACAGCATCCCCGCAGATCTCCGGCTCACGGAGGCGGTGAATCTGAAAGTGCAGGAGGCCGCATTGACCGGCGAGTCGGCGCCGGTCGAGAAAAGTATAGAAGCTCTCGCGAAGGAAGTGCCTCTCGGAGACCGGAGCGATATGGCATTTCAGTCCTGCTCAGTCACTTACGGCCGCGGCCGGGGCATCGTGGTCGGCACGGGCTCCAGCACCGAGGTCGGCCGCATCGCCTCGATGCTTCAAGCTGTGCCGGAGTTCAAAACCCCTCTGCAGATACGTCTGGACCACCTCGGGAAGTTTCTCGCCTGGATTTCGCTCGACGTCTGCGTGCTGATTTTCATCATCGGATTGGCCTATGGCCACGAGCTTCTGACGATGTTTATGACTGCGGTGAGTCTCGCGGCCGCAGCCATTCCGGAAGGTCTTCCGGCGGTTTCCACTATCGTGCTTGCCGTTGGCGTTCAGAGACTTGCGAAGCGTAACGCGATCGTCCGCAATATGCCGTCGGTCGAGACTCTCGGCAGCACGACCGTCATCTGTTCCGACAAGACCGGCACACTCACGCAAAACCGGATGACGGTCGTGCGGCGCTTTCCGGAAGGCTCTGAGCAGGTCGTGAAAATCGCGGTGCTCTGCAATGACGCAAGCATCGGCGAGGACGGCCAGGCCATCGGCGACCCGACCGAAACCGCGCTCCTCGAAATCTCTTCTGCACGACCGAAACGTGAGCTTGAGACGGAGCTGCCGCGCGTAGCGGAAATCCCGTTCGACTCCGAGCGCAAGCTGATGACTACCATTCACTTATGTCCGGACGGCAGCTACCTCGTCGCGACCAAGGGCGGCTTCGACGAACTCCTCTCGCGATGCTCGAACATAGCATTGGACGCGGCCTCGCGGCCAATTTCAAATTCTTCTCCGGCCTTTCGGCCAATCACGCCTTCCGATCGCGCCTCCCTTGCTGAAGTCTGCACTTCGATGGCTTCGGACGCGCTCCGGGTGCTCTGTATGGCTTATAAAATGGTTCCGGCCGGGACAGAACTTTCCGAGGTTCTCTCTTCAGCGGAATCGGAGCTCGTTTTCGCGGGAATGGTCGGAATGATCGACCCTCCGCGTGTCGAGGTCCGCGACGCAGTGGCCAAATGCGGTCAGGCCGGCATCCGTCCGGTGATGATTACCGGTGACCATAAGATTACGGCGATGGCGATTGCGCGCGACCTGGGCATTATGCGGGACGGCGACAGCGCCTATACAGGGGCGGAAGTGGAGTCGATGGATGATGACGCATTGAAGTCTGCGGTCAGGACCGCGAGCGTGTTCGCAAGAGTGTCTCCTGAGCATAAACTGCGTATAGTCAAGGCTTTCAAGGATAACGGCGAAATCGTTGCGATGACGGGAGACGGTGTGAACGACGCTCCGGCCCTCAAACTCGCCGACATCGGCGTGGCGATGGGAATCACGGGTACGGACGTGGCGAAGGAGGCTGCTGACGTGGTCCTGACGGACGACAATTTCGCAACCATAGTGACTTCCGTGGAGGAGGGGCGCCGCATCTACGACAATGTGGTAAAAAGCGTCAAGTTCCTGTTATCGACCAATTTCGGCGAGGTTATGCTGCTTTTCACAGCCGTCGTTCTCAACCTGCCTTCTCCTCTGCTTCCTATTCATATCCTCTGGATCAATCTGGTTTCCGACAGTCTGCCTGCCCTCGCGCTTGGCTTCGATACAGCAGAAGAAGGTATAATGCAGCGCCAACCCATTGATCCCAAGGCCGGTATAGTGAACAGGCATTTCGCCGTGAATTCCATACTTCGCGGCCTTCTTATAGCCGGGCTTTCCCTCGGGGCATATTTCATAGGTATGCAGACTTCACCCGAAGCCGCAATGACTATGGCCTTTGCAGTGGTCGCCCTCTCGCAGATCAGCATTCTCTTCTGCGTACGCGCCGGTCATAACGCCATAGTCCACAATCTCTTCACCAACAAGTACCTCTGGGCCGCCGTCATCTTCGTGCTGACCCTGATGCTCGGGGTTCTTCTCATCCCTGCCGCACAGGAAATCTTCCACGTGGTGCCGCTCAGCGGCAGAGAGTGGTGCTGGATAGCCGATCTGTCGGTATTCCCGGCCATCCTCATCGAGACCGTAAAATTCATAAAGCGCTGGCGGTCAGAGTAAATGGGCGGATCTTCAGACGAACGGTACCCGCCGAAATATAAATTTCCTTCTTTGATATACGGAAAATAATGGGTAACTTCACAACCCGTACCACATATAGTTACTTATCATAGCCGATTATTCCTGGCTATTGTTTAAATATCGCCAGAATTTTCAACCGAACCCACAGACAGAGCCATTTGGTTTAAAAAAGCCCGGAATTTTCAACCGAACCCACAGACAGAGCCAGTTGGTTTAAAAAAGCCCAGAATTTTCAACCGAACCCACAGACAGAGCCATTTGGTTTAAAAAAGCCCAGAATTTTCAACCGAATCTGAGGCGGCCGCAATCAGCCGGAAAGCAGTTTTGGAAAAGGCGGGGACAATGAGTAACTTTGGCGGCTGTTATGAGAAAAGTTACAATTCTTCTTTTTACGGCCCTGACGCTGCTTGCGGCGGGATGCCGGCCTGCGCAGAAACAGAGTCTGCGCAGCGGAGACCTGGTTTTCGTTCAGATCCCGGCCGATTATGACCTTGAGGATGATTCTATGGCAAGCGCAATCAGCGCCTCCACGGCTTCCTCAGAGGCGCTGATGACAATTCACGTGGCGATTCTCGAAGTCAAGGGCGATTCCACCTGGATCATCGACGCGACCATAAAGCACGGAGTCGATCGGCATCCTCTGGACACCTTCCTGACGGATTTCACGCTCAAGGACGGGTCGCTGCCGGTTTTCGACATCAAGAGAGCGGATGTGGACGAAAAGCAGGCGCGCCGGTTCGTGGAGAACGCGAAGCAGTTCCTCGGGCAGCCGTATGATGTCCATTTCCTTCCGGACAATTCCGCAATGTATTGCAGTGAACTGGTTTACCATTCCTACGTAAAGGAGGACGGAACTCATCTTTTTACGGAATATCCTATGAATTTCCTGGATGAGAACGGGGAGATGCCCGTTTACTGGACCGAACTTTTCGCCCTTCTGGGCCAGGAAGTTCCGCAGGGCGTAATGGGCACAAACCCTCAGCAGATGTCCACAGAACCAGTCCTTGCCACCGTTCAGACCGGTTTCGGCGCCAGAGACTGATTGTCATCAATACCCCTTAAACTATAATTATATGGACAAGGTAACCCTCATTCCTTCAGAAAAACTCAGCAACGGCTGGATTGATCCCAAGTATCTTCCCAAAGGAGAAGACAAGTATTATATCAGAAACCGTCAGGTCCGGGTACCGCAGGGCGGATGGCGGCATCTGCAGAGTGACGAGATAGAGCGTCTCGTCAAATATTCGAACACGGCTTCGAGCTGGGACACCATCTGGGTGACAGACGATTTCCAGCCGAGACTCATCAAGAACAACCATTTCTATGGAACGGTCAGGATTGGCCGTGTCTCTGACCGCGGCCTGCAGTTTCATGATCTGCGTCTGCCTGTCGGCATCACGAACTCATCTATTCACTCCTGCGATATCGGTGACGACTGCGCGATTCACGACGTGCATTACCTGAGCCACTACATTGTCGGCGACCACTGTATGCTCTTCAATATCCACGAGATGAGCGCCACGGATCACGCGAAGTTCGGCAACGGCATCATCAAGGACGGCGAAAGCGAGGATGTACGCGTATGTCTTCAGGTGATGAACGAGACCGGATGCCGCGAAATCTATCCTTTCGACGGCATGATAACCGCTGATGCTTATCTCTGGGCCAAATATGTGGATGACAGAAAGCTGCAGAAGCGCCTCAGGCAGATTACACAGGACAGTTTCGATCACCGTCGCGGCTATTACGGGACTGTGGGGGAGTGCTGCGTGATAAAGAATTCAGAAATCATAAAGGATGCGAAAATAGGTCCGCACTGCTATATCAAAGGTGCTTCCAAACTGAAGAATATTACCATAAAGTCCTCAGAGAAAGAGCCTTCTCAGATCGGCGAGAATGTGATTCTGGTGAACGGCATCGTGGGCTACGGAAGCCGCATCTTCTATGGCAGCATCGCCGTGAAATTCATCGTGGGCACCAACTGCCAGCTGAAATACGGTGCGCGCGTCATCAACTCGATGCTCGGCGACAACAGCACGATCTCCTGCTGCGAGGTACTGAACAATCTGATATTCCCGGCGCACGAGCAGCATCACAACAATTCCTTCCTCATCGCGGCGTGCATTCAGGGACAGAGCAATATGGCTGCCGGAGCGACAATCGGCTCGAATCACAACTCGCGCGCGAACGACAACGAGCTCGTGGCGGGACGCGGTTTCTGGCCGGGTCTGTGCACATCGATAAAGCATTCGTCCGTATTCGCATCGTTCACGCTGCTCGCCAAGGGAGCATACCCTGCCGAGCTGAACATCCCGATACCGTTCAGCATGGTGAGCAACAACGAGAAAGAGGGCTATCTGGAGATCATTCCGGCATTCTGGTGGATTTACAATATGTACGCTCTCGCGCGCAACAACTGGAAATACCGCACCCGCGACAAGCGCATCACGAAGGTGCAGAACATCGAGTTCGACGCCTACGCTCCGGACACGATGGAGGAGGCGGCGCGGGCGCTGACTCTTCTGGAGCAGTGGGCCGGCTGCAAGCCGTCCAATGATACTCCGATCTTCGCCCACGGCCTGGAGAAGAGCAGCCGGAAAATTGTAATCCGTCATCCTGCCCAGGGTTACAGGTCCTATCGCGAAATGATAATCCATTATGCCATGTCTCAGGTTATCAGATATTCCGGTGAACATCCAGGAGCTTCCCTGAGTGAACTCTCCGCTCTGGCGGAGGGGGAGCGCTGTCGCAACTGGGTGAATCTCGGAGGGCAGCTTGTGAAAGAGTGCGATGTGGATGCGCTCCGCAGTGACATCGCCTCCGGCATCCTTCCGGACTGGGTCTCAATCCATTCCCGTTACGATGCCCTGTGGGCGGCTTATCCTCAGGAAAAACTGCGCCACTCTCTTCAGCTGGTGCGTGACATTTACGGTGTCAGTGAAATCACGGACGAACTCTGGAGGGAACTCATCGCCACAGAGGAGAAGATCCAGATGTATATCTGCGATCAGGTATATAATACCCGCCTGAAGGATTATGACAATCCTTTCCGTCAGGCTACTTTCCGTAATCGCGATGAGATGATTGCCGCCATAGGACCTATCGAGGACAGTGATTTCGTACAGCAGACACGGCTCGAAACCTCTGCGAACCTCGAAATACTGCACGCTCTTCACAAAATCTGATTCAACGCTGTCATTTTCTACAAAATTAGCTGTTGTTTCTTGTTCAAAAGGTCGAAAAACGTTGTTCTTTTGGATTTATTGTTTAACTTTGTAGAAAGGGCACCGAACTGCCCGATGACAAATTATGTTTAAGTTAGCCCAATTGAAATGCGTGGCCCCGGCGCTTATGCTGGGAGCCGTTGCCTTGCTTGCACACGGATGCAAGGTCGATGACCGGTATTCGCTTGAAAACATCAAGAATGTGGATACCGAAGTGACCGTTTTCAGTAACGGCCTTACTCTTCCCCTGGTACAGAACACTGCCAGATTCACCGTGGATTCCCTTATGGACAAAGTCGGACTGGACGACACATCTCTGGGGGATTATCTCAAGACGGACGAAAACGGGGCTTATTATGTGAGCTATGAAACTCATTTCTCCCTGAAAGAATCCCTGCAGAGTCTGAATCTCAAGGATCTTGTGGATATTCCTTCAGTAAACTACTCACAGAAAGTGAATTATGAGCTCAGTTCGATCGATGCCTCATCCCTCGAGACTGATGCACAGTCATTCAAGACCGCCGATAAGCTCGAGCTGCCTACGTTCACGCTCGGAAGTTTCGATCCCGTGACCACGACCAATGTCATTCTGAACCGGAGCGATGTCAATGATGCCGCCACCGCCGCCTCCCGTGTCGGAATGACAAATGTCACGCTCTCAGACGTGGAGATGGAATTCAATACCAATGATAATAAGGTGAAGGGAACCTCCCTTTCGGACAAGATCGATTACATCGATGAAATAAATATGAAGGAAGGCTCGAAGATCAGAGTGCAAGCCTCTCTTAAGGGCTCAATCTTCACTTCCGGCAGGATTGTTCCCGACGTGAAGATAGATTTGGGAGACGTCCTCGAATTGGCTGACGGGACCGGCAGCCTCGACTGCTCGACGTTGGTGCTTCAGCCTTCGAACTCCTTCTCTGCGAGCAGGACCTTCGATGTCGCGAAGCTCAACGCCTCGAAGCTCACTCAGGACCGCACGGTCGGCGTAAGCGGAAAAATCCTCGCGACATCGCTTGCCACTACGGTGAGCGCTGCGGCGGGCCTCTCCTCGGACGTAAAAGTCGAAATCAAGCTGTCTTTCGAGAATTTCGAAGTGGAGAGCGTTTATGGAAAACTGAAGGATATGAGTTATGACCTTAATGATGAGGGGGAAACTGTCAGCATCGACCTGCCGGACGAGGTGAACCGCTTCGGAGCCTTCACCATCATGCCGAAGGGGAATCCGGCGATAAGCCTTTCCCTTCAGATACCTGAAATTGACGGAATAAAGATCGAGGCGAAGGAGGACGTTAAACTCCAGATCCCTGAAATCCTCAGACTGAAGAATATGCCTGAGGGGTTTGAATACGACGAAGCGTCCAATACCGTGATCATCAAGGACATAAAGTCCGGCGACCACAGGCTGCCTGTGGACAGGATCGTAGTGAACCCGAAGAAGGTTGGGGACAAATATGTGGCCGAGGGTAAATATTCAGTGAAATGTTCTCTGGGACTTCCGGATGAAAGGCTGGACATCTACAAGCTCAACAGCCTGAACGGCAAGAATTTCTCGATTGCCTGCGAAATTCCTGCCATTGAGGCCGGGGAAATCATTCTCGACGAACTTTCCATAGACGTGGAGGAAAAGTCCGGCATCGAGCTCATCAGCGCAGCGGACATTCCGGATATGGTGAAGAGCCTGGGAACGATCAAGCTGAATGAAACCACTGCAGACCTCAATCTCGACCTCAGGAACCTTCCGGACATCGGAGACGGCAGATTCTATCTGGATCTCAAGGCTGATCTTCCGGATTTCGTGGTGCCTTCCACAATGGACCTGTCAGGAGAAATCATTGACGGAAAGTTCTCCAAGAGCATTGACATAGAAAAGCTTGACTTCAGCAAGGTGGACCTCGAACGGCTCCGCAGCGAGGGAGGAAAGATAAGCGGGGACGTGACCGTCAGCGGCACTCTCAAGGCCTCCAAGCCTTCCATTGACATCGATAAGATATCCCAGGCCATCACAGGTGAAATCGTGATGAAGATTTCAGGGAAGGACGGGAAAGTTGATATTGAGGACATTTCCGCGAAGGTGGACTATCAGATAGACAGTTCGCTCACGGTGGATTTCTTCGAACTTCCGGAAGAAATCCAGGACAGCCGCTTCGACTTCCCGAACGCCGAGCTTGTCGCCACGGTCAAATCGAATCTCGCCATCCCGATGAGCGCGAAACTTGACCTCAATGACGGGATGTTCAATCTCGATATGCAGTTCCCTTACAGCGGGAATCCGTCAGAATTCAAGACTGTCGAGAACAAGTATTCCCTCGATATGAATCCTCTCATCTCGGAAAGCAAGGAAAAGCTGCCTGTGAAGTTCAGTATGACAGTGCCCGGAGACAAGGACAGCCACGTAAATCCGAATGCCGATTATGATATGGACATTGACCTGGGAATAAAAATCCCTGTGGCATTCGGAAACGACTGCAATGTGACCTACTCGCGCATCGTCAGCATCGGAAGCAACTCTTCGATCATAGCCAGAGTGCTGAAAAAGACGCCGATGCAGTTCTTCGGCACCGTCGGGAACTCCACTCCGTTCAGAGTTTCAGTGAAAGCGGAACTGCTCAGCTATGGAGGCGGCGCATACACCGTGATTCCGACCTCCGAGCCGATAGAGTCCATAGTCGCAGAGCCGGACGGCAAAAATGATTTTGCCGTCAATATAAAGGTACCTTCCGGGACAAACCTCGACGGCCTCAGTCACGTAAGACTCACTCTCACTCTCGGAGCCAACGGCTCGCAGCTTAACGAGACCGATTATGTCCTTCTCGAAGATCTTGGTTTCAAGGCTCCTGAAGGTGTCACAGTGGATGTTACCGAATAAAGATTACAGCGATGAAAAAGTTATTGTTCACACTGATTGCCGTATTCTCCGCATTCGGAGCCTCGGCACAAATTCAGAGCACGTATTTTCTGGATCACTATACATATTCCTACAGGCACAATCCCGCCAATATGTCCGATGGCAGCTTCGTCGGAGCCGTATTCAGCAATGTGGAAGCCGGGGCCGGGAGCAGCCTGGGACTTTCTTCCCTGTTCTATCCGGCGCAGGACGGGAACGGACTCGTTACATGCTTCAATTCAAGCGTTTCCACTGATGAGTTCCGTTCGGGCATCAAGGACGCCAACACCGTTCTGGGTAACTTCGATCTGAACCTCTTCAGCCTGGGACTCAGAAAAGAAAAGACGATGACCACCTTCGAACTGAATTTCAGAAATTATATGGAAGGTGAAATGGATGGAGACATATTAAGATTCCTCAAGGAGGGGACTCACGGAAAGGCTTACGACTTTTCTTCATGCACTTTTGGGGCAAAGTCCTATATTGAGCTTGCTATTGGCCGCAGCCGCATATTGGGAGAGAAGTTCTCCTTCGGCTACAGGGTGAAGGGTCTGATGGGCGTCGCGGGCGTGAATGCCGATCTGCAGGATTCGCGGGCGATGATCGCCGACTCGCAGGCTGGCGTCAACGTAAAAGGCCAGGCGGGCATTGCAGGCTCTCTGCTGCAGTTCAGTACGGATGCTGACGGGACCGTCAGCGGAGTGGAACGCGGCTCGGGCTTCGGTCCCGCCGGTTTCGGAGCCGCGGTCGATGCGGGCGTGAACTGGAAGCCTATGGAGGGGCTGACTCTGAGCGCTTCGGTATCCGATCTGGGAGTCGTCAGCTGGAAGTATTCCAGTCTGGCCGAGGCTGACAACACCGTAACTTACGATGGCTTTGATGTCAGTGATGCCGACGTCTCCGGAGTGAAGGATGAACTGAACGCGCTGAAGGATGATGTCAAAAGTCTTGTGGACTTGCGGAAGAGCTCCGGCGAAGAGTCTTCTGCAGATCTGCTGCCGTTCCGTTTCAACGTCTCCGCCCGATATCAGATACCTCATGTCAAGTCCCTCAGCGCAGGAGCGCTCGTTACGTACCAGAACTCCGTAACCCCGATTGTAGATGCCAGAGCTGCAGTGATTTACACTCCGCGCGACTGGTTCAGCCTGACGGGCAATCTCGGAGCGAACAGCTTCGGTTTCGTCTGGGGCGGTGCGCTGAGCCTCAATGCTCCTTTCCTGAACTTTTTCCTCGGCTTCGACGCCTACGCCGGTCCGGTCAATTCAGACCTCATCCCTGTGAACAGCTTCCTCTGCAAACTTAACCTCGGAGTGGTCTTCCGATTCGGCAAGAGCGAATAGCAGAATTTGACACATATTCCGCGGAAAAAGTGTATCTTTGCTCGCAGTTTTGATTGGACGCCCGCCTGGCGTCCAATCTTAATGTAAAGGTTAGAGTGTGTGATATGGCAGAGGAAAGAATGTCAGCTCGCAACTGGCTGGCACTGATTGGATTGGCCTGCGCGGCCTTTATCTTCAATACTTCGGAGTTCGTGCCGATCGGGCTTCTGACGGACATCGGGGAGGACTTCGGGAGGACCGAGGCTGAGACGGGAATGCTCATTTCGGTCTATGCCTGGATGGTGATGCTTCTGTCGCTTCCTCTGACGATGCTGTTCTCGCGGATGGAAATGCGGCGTCTGCTGCTCGCAGTAATCGGCTTTTTCACTCTGTTTCAGGGACTTTCCTTCCTGTCTGTGTCGTACGGAATGCTGATGGGAGCGCGCATCGGTGTCGCCTGCACCCACGCCCTTTTCTGGTCGATAATTCCGCCGATTGCCGTGCGGACCGTGCCGCACAGATACTCGGACCTCGCCCTGAGTGTCGTTGTGACAGGTACTTCGATTGCGGTGATAATGGGAATGCCGCTGGGCCGTGCGATCGGACTGCTCGTCGGCTGGAGGATGACCTTCCTCTGCGTCGGGATTTTCGCTCTGGCGACCCTTCTCTTCGTCTTTTTCACCCTGCCGCCGCTTCCTGCAGGCAAGGGCGTTAGCATAAAGGGATTGCCTGCACTTCTGCACAATAAGGTCCTGATAGGAATTTACATTTTTACCCTGCTCTTTGCGGCCGGCTATTATACCGCATACAGTTATATAGAACCGTTCCTTGGGCAGATCGGCGGAATGTCAGAGGGGCTGATTACCGGGACGCTGATGATTTTCGGCGGCGCCGGGCTTCTCGGAAGTTACTCATTCTCAGCCTTTTATTCTCATCACCGCTTCCGCTTCGTCACCCTTGCGATGACCGGGCTCATCGCTGCGCTGGTCCTGCTGCTGCCTTTCGCGCACAGTCATCTGCTGACCATAGCGGTCTGCGCGGTCTGGGGAATTTCCGTGACTGCGTACAATATCGCGATGCAGTCGGAGGTGATATCGGCTTCGTCCGAAGATGAGTCCGCTGTAGCAATGTCCATATACTCAGGGATTTTCAATCTGGGCATCGGCACCGGTGCCCTCGCCGGCGGCGCTGTCACCACGCATTTTTCGCTATCTTTCATCGGCTTCGCCGGGGCCGTCCTCGTTATCGTGGGAACTCTTTACTGGATTCTGAGGCTGAGAAAGATTATGCTGTAAAATTTCACTACATTTGCATAAAAGTACTTCTTAACTGCAATGCTGGAAAACAATATAGATCTTCAGGGTCGCACGGTGCTCGTTACCGGCGCGGCCGGCTTCATCGGATCGAACCTCGTACGCAGGCTCATCACCTCGGTAAAGGATATTAAAGTAATCGGAATGGATTCGATTACAGACTATTACGATGTGAATATCAAGTACGGGAGGCTGAAGGAAATTGATTCTCTGAAAGGTGACTGGACTTTCATAAAGGCCAATATCGCCAACAAGACCGTAATCGAAGATGCATTCACTCAGTACCGTCCGTCTGTAGTGGTCAATCTCGCCGCCCAGGCAGGAGTCCGCTATTCCATCACGAATCCCGAAGCCTATATCGAGAGCAATCTCATCGGCTTCTACAATATCCTCGAGGCCTGCCGGCATTATGGAGTGGATCATCTGGTATATGCTTCATCATCATCGGTTTACGGAAGCAACAAAAAGGTTCCGTATTCAACCGACGACAAGGTGGACAATCCAGTAAGTCTCTATGCCGCAACGAAAAAGAGCAATGAGTTGATGGCCCACGCCTACAGCAAGCTATATGATATCCCATCCACAGGACTGCGCTTCTTCACGGTTTACGGCCCTGCAGGACGTCCGGATATGGCCTATTTCGGATTCACGGACAAACTGGTCAAGGGTGACAAGATAAAGATCTTCAATTACGGCAACTGCAAGCGCGATTTTACCTATGTTGACGATATAGTCGAGGGTGTCGTGAGAGTGATGCAGCACGCTCCGGAGCGCCGCAAGGGTGAGGACGGACTGCCGCTTCCGCCATACAAGGTTTACAACATCGGAAACTCCCATCCTGAGAACCTGCTCGATTTCGTGGACATCCTCCAGCAGGAGCTCGTCCGCGCCGGAGTGCTTTCTGCGGACTACGATTTCGATTCGCACAAGGAGCTTGTCCCGATGCAACCGGGCGATGTTCCGGTGACCTACGCCGACACGACTCCGCTCGAGCAGGACTTCGGTTTCCGCCCGTCCACCCCGTTGCGCGACGGTCTCCGCCGATTCGCCGAGTGGTATAAGGAGTTCTACGGATGATTTTTACCCTTCCACCTCGATTTTCTCGATGCGCAGCTGGAAGGAGCCTGCAGGAGCATCGACGGTGACGACATCTCCTGCTTTGTGGTCCATAAGTGCCTTGCCGATAGGGGAGTTAAGGGAGAGCTTTCCGGCCTGGAAATCCATCTCGTGAGGGCTCACTATGGTGAAGGTCATCACCGCGCCGGAGGAAAGATTCGTGAATTCCACGCGGCTCAGAAGGCAGACCTTGTCCTTGGGCAGAGCCCGCGTGTCTATGACCCTGGAATACTGGAGAACCTTCTGAAGGTATTTGATTCTGCTTATGGCCTTGCCCTGGGCCCTGCGGGCGGCCCTGTATCCGGCATTCTCGCTCAGGTCGCCCTGGGCGCGCGCCTCCACCAGATCATCCTTGATCTTCGGATAATCCACATTTATAA
The DNA here is from genome assembly GCA_963620825.1 of Kurthia senegalensis. Classification (GTDB taxonomy): domain Bacteria; phylum Bacteroidota; class Bacteroidia; order Bacteroidales; family UBA932; genus Cryptobacteroides. The sequence goes on along the minus strand of CAVFAZ010000048.1, from coordinate 3,246 downwards.
GTTTATGAAGCTCTGCGGCGATTTCGTCGTACCGCTCCTTGGACAAATATTCCATACCTTCTTGTTTTCCGCCGCTAAATTAATGAATTTTCACGAATCGCCGGCAGATTTGGTTTTTTGGGGCGGATTTTCTAAATTCGTGTGATAAACGGATAACCATTTAAAGATGAAAAAATTAATAACCATTCTCTCATTGGCGGTATTGCTTTCTGCAAGTGCCGCGGCAGTCACTCCGGTGAAGAACTGGGGACAACTCCAAGTCAACGGAAACCAGCTTTGTGACCGGAGCGGAAATCCGGTAGTGCTTCGCGGTGTCAGCTTCGGCTGGCACAACATCTGGCCGCGATTCTACAACAAAAAGGCCGTGAAATGGCTTGTCAATGACTGGCACGCCACGATAGTACGCGCTTCTATGGGAATCCAGATAGAAGACAATTATCTCGAGAACCCGGAATTCGCCGAAAAATGCATCACGGCGGTGGTGGATGCGGCCATAAAGAACGGCGTCTATGTCATAATCGACTGGCACGCCCACACTATGCATACTCAGGAAGCCAAGGCCTTCTTCAGCAGGATGGCTCAGAAATACGGCAAATATCCGAATGTAATCTATGAGCTTTACAATGAGCCTATTGACGACTCCTGGGAAAGCCTGAAGGCGTATGCAAAGGAAATCATAGCAGAAATCCGCAAATATGACCCTGACAACATTATCCTTATGGGCTGTCCACACTGGGACCAGGACATTCACCTTGTGGCGGAAAGCCCTATAGAAGGCGTGACCAATGTGATGTACACACTTCATTTCTATGCCGGCACTCATAAAGATTATCTGAGAGACAGGCTTGAAGCCGCGGTGAAGAGCGGGCTTCCAGTCTTCGTATCCGAGTGCGGAGGTATGGACGCGAGCGGAAACGGTCCTCTCGCCCCTGACGAGTATCAGAAATGGGTGGACGTGATGGAACGCAACAGTGTCAGCTGGGTTAACTGGTCCATTTCCGACAAGGATGAGACCTGCTCTATGATCCTTCCGCGCGCCAAAGCCACCGGCAGCTGGACTCCGGATCTCATCAAGCCTTGGGGCAAACTTGTCAGGGAGGCTCTGATTAAATACAATGACTGATGAACAGACTTGAATCTATCCTCTTCGCAGGCGTCTGCCTGCTTGCTCCTGTCGCACTCAGTGCACAGGACGCTACCGTCAGGATTCACGATGCCGGCACCGGCGAAACCATTCCTGCCGAGATTTACGGACAGTTCTCCGAGCACCTCGGACGCTGCATCTACGGCGGCCTCTGGGTGGGCAAGGACTCTTCCGTTCCGAATATCGACGGCTACCGCAAAGACGTATTTGAGGCCCTGAAAGCCCTGAAAGTTCCTGTAATGCGCTGGCCTGGAGGCTGTTTTGCCGATGACTATCACTGGATGGACGGTATCGGTCCTCAGGAGAAGCGCGCATACATCTCGAACAACAACTGGGGCGGCACCCTCGAGGACAACAGCTTCGGTACCCACGAGTTTCTGAATCTCTGCGAAATGCTTGGCACTGAGCCGTATATCAGCGGCAACGTGGGCAGCGGCAGCGTAGAGGAAATGGCTGACTGGGTCGAGTATATGACTTCCGACGCGAAGAGCACGATGGCCGACCTGCGCCGTGCGAACGGACGCGAGAAGCCTTGGAAGGTGAAGTATTTCGGCATCGGCAACGAGGCCTGGGGGTGCGGCGGCAATATGCGTCCGGAGTACTACAGCGACCTTTTCCGCCGTTATGGGACATATCTTCGCGATTTCAGCGGGAACAGATTGTATAAAATCGCTTCCGGCGCTTCCGATTACGACTACAACTGGACCAAGGTCCTGATGCAGAACCTGAAGGGTCGTGGAATGAGCGGTCTTTCTCTGCATTATTATACAGTCATCGAGTGGAATAAGAAAGGTGCCGCAAGCATCTTCTCCGATGAGGCTTATTACAACCTGATTTCCAAGAGTATAGAGATCGAGGAAGTGCTTCAGAAGCACATTGACATTATGGATCAGATCGACCCTCAGAACACTGTCGCCCTGCTTCTCGACGAGTGGGGAACCTGGTATGACGTGGAGCCGGGCACCAACCCTGGCCACCTCTATCAGCAGAACACTATGCGTGACGCCATCATTGCGGCCCTGAACTTCGACATCTTCCACAAATATACCCGCCGCCTGAAGATGTGCAACATCGCCCAGGTGGTGAATGTGCTTCAGTCAATGATACTTACCAGCGAGACCGGGATGGTTCTGACTCCGACCTACCACGTGTTCGAGATGTATAATGTGCATCAGAACGCCGAGTACCTCGCTTCCGACTGTCTGACCCCGAAGGTGAAGTGTGACCGCAAAGTGTCTGTCCCTGAAGTGGATGTGACCGCTTCGCGCAAGGACGGGGTGATGAACATCTCTCTAGTGAATACCGACCTGAAGAAGTCAGCCACCGTCCTCATCACATTCGATGACGCGAAGGCCGTCTCACAGATCGTCTCCGCCCGCGTGCTCACATCGAAGGACGTGCACGACTACAACGACTTCGGCAGCGCCGACAAGGTCGCTCCGGCCGCGTTCAAAGCCTACAAATTCACCAAAGCCGGCCTCGAGGTCACCCTGCCGCCGTGCTCGGTCGTGGCGCTTGGCGCGAAATAGAAGTCTAGATTGGACGCCTCGCGGCCGAGGCGTCCAATATCTTTATCAGTTGCACTCGGAGCCGGACAGTTATTTTCAATTTAACTGCAAAATAATATCAAAACAATGGAAAATACAGCAGTGCCCGACTGGGCGAAAGGCCTGAATTGCTCCATCACCGTGTGTGATAGGGAAGGAGTTATCATCTATATGAATGACAGGGCGATAGAACAGTATAAAAATCGCGGTAACCTGATTGGAAAGAATCTTTTCGCCTGCCACAACGAGCGCTCGAAAGCCATTATAAACGGCCTTCTGGAAAACGGCGGCTCCAACTGCTATACCATTGAGAAACAGGGAGTTCATAAATTAATCTTCCAGAGCGCCTGGACCAAGGACGGCCAGATAGCCGGCCTCTGCGAAATCTCCATAATCACCCCTGCCGGCATGCCCCACTATATCCGCGGATAGGCATCTGGCTTCACCCTGCCCACAACGTCCGCAGGTAATACTCCATTTTCTATCCCACCTCCATTATGCCGCGGATTGCTAACACCTCATCCGCGGATAACTTTTCACCAGTCAATTCTACAT
>CAVFAZ010000047.1:0-5825 GCA_963620825.1 Kurthia senegalensis | reverse complement strand
CGCCGACGATGAGAGGAGTGTGCTCCTTGTTCTGGAAGATGGTCTTGATATCCTGGTACAGAGGCTCTCCGAGAGCTCCAGGCTCCTTGGTGCGGTCGAGAACTGCGATTCTCTTGACGCTCTTGGGAAGTACCTTGAGGAAGTACTTCTCCGAGAACGGTCTGTAGAGGTGAACTGTGATGAGGCCGAGCTTGCGGCCCTTGGTGGCGAGATAATCGATAGTCTCCTTGATGGTCTCGGTGACGGAACCCATAGCCACGATGATGTTCTCGGCGTCCTTTGCTCCGTAATACTCGAACGGACGGTACTGGCGGCCTGTCAGCTCGCTGATTTCGCCCATATAGCGTGCCACGATGTCCGGAACAGCGTCATAAACCTGGTTGCGGGACTCCACAGCCTGGAAGTAAACGTCTCCGTTCTGGGCTGTACCTCTGGTGACAGGGGAGTCCGGATTCAGTGCGCGGCGGCGGAAGTTCTCGAGGGCCTTGGTGCTGACCATATCCCTGAGGGCGTCCTCGTCGAGCATTTCGATCTTCTGGATCTCGTGGGAGGTCCTGAAGCCGTCGAAGAAGTGAAGGAAAGGAACGGAAGCCTTGATGGCTGAAAGATGAGCCACTGCGGCGAGGTCCTGAGCCTCCTGAACGGAGCCTGAGGCCAGCATTGCGAATCCGGTCTGGCGGCAGGCCATCACGTCCTGATGGTCACCGAAGATGGAAAGTGCGTGTGATGCGAGCGCGCGAGCCGAAACGTGGAAAACCGCAGGGAGCATTTCGCCCGCGATCTTGTACATGTTCGGTATCATAAGGAGAAGTCCCTGAGAAGCGGTGTAGGTGGTGGTGAGGGCGCCTGCCTGCAGCGAGCCGTGAACGGCTCCCGAAGCTCCGGCCTCGCTCTGCATCTCGGTAACCTTTACGGTCTCGCCCCAAAGGTTCTTCTTTCCGTGAGCAGCCCACTCATCAATGTTCTCAGCCATTGTGGAAGATGGCGTGATAGGGTAGATAGCCGCGTGCTCGCTGAATAGATATGCGATGTTTGACGCGGCGTAATTACCGTCACAGGTGATGAATTTTTTTTCTTTTGCCATAATAGTGCTATTTGATTCTTATTGTGAATTTTACTGTTTTCCTTCGAGAGTCACGTCTCCGCCGCTGATTCTCTTCACGAGACCCTGAAGCACGCTCCCCGGTCCCAGCTCGACGAAAGTGTCGGCGCCGTCGGCAATCATCGCCTTCACGCTCTGCGTCCAGCGGACGGGTGATGTGAGCTGCGCGAGCAGGTTCGCCTTGATGCGTTCCGGATCCCTTTCCGCGGAGGCGCTTACGTTCTGATACACAGGACATACAGGCTCGCTGAAGGCCGTCGCCGCAATCGCTTCGCCCAGTTCCGCCCGCGCCGGTTCCATAAGAGGGGAGTGGAAAGCTCCGCTGACGGCGAGCGGCAGGGCGCGTTTCGCTCCCGCTTCCTTCGCCGCCGCGCAGGCCAGCTCGACCGCTCCGTTCTCGCCGGAGATGACGACCTGTCCCGGGCAGTTGTAGTTCGCTGCAATCACTATGCCGTCCACGCCCGCGCAGACCCTTTCGACGTCCTCGTCGGCGAGTCCGATGATTGCGGCCATTCCGCCCGGCACCGCCTCGCAGCACTTCTGCATCGCGTGCGCGCGTACGCTCACGAGTCTCAGCGCGTCTTCGAATCCTATGGCGCCTGCGGCGGCCAATGCGGAAAATTCGCCGAGCGAGTGTCCGGCGACCATATCGGGTCTGAAGTCAGGCTCGCAGGCGGCTAAAATGGTGGAATGCAGGAAGATGGCGGGCTGCGTGACCCGGGTCTCCCGGAGCTGCTCCGGGCTGCCTTCGAACATTATGTCTGTGATTCTGAAGCCGAGAATTTCGTTGGCCTTTTCGAATAACTCCTTCGCCTTGCTATGGGAATCGTACAGTTCCTTGCCCATTCCTGGGAACTGGGCACCTTGTCCGGGGAAAATATATGCTTTTGCCATATCAGGGTCACAAGTTAACAAACGTACAAAAATATAGAAAACTTATGACAATATGAAGATGATTCTCGGTTTTTTTGTACTTTTGCAGTCCCGACGCCCCCTTAGTTTAACGGATAGAATTCGGGATTCCGGTTCCCAAGATAGGCGTTCGATTCGCCTAGGGGGTACAAAAATTAAAGCTTGGCAACGCCAAGCTTTAATTTTTGCACCCCAGACTCTCCATCACCCGGGGGACGTATCCCCCGGACCCCCTGGGTCGCAGCAAGCTGCTCCGTAATTGGAAACCTGCCGGACTGTTTTAGTACCCGGACCTTCCTATTCCGATACAAATTCCGGACGTTCACGTCATAAAAGAGCGAAAGATTATTATCTTTGCGAAGACAAGGAGAAAAAGGATGATGGGCTGTCTGAAGGATGACATACAGTTTCTGCCGGGCGTGGGGCCGAAGAGGGCGGAGATGCTTAAGAAGGAGTTGGATATCAATACCTTCGAGGATCTCCTGCATTTCTATCCCTTCCGTTATACCGACCGCAGCCAGGTCCGCAGCATCGCCAGCCTCGACTCCTCCGAAGCTCAGGTCCAGGTCATCGCCCGCATCGTCAGCGTCAGCCTCTACGGCCCCCAGAACACTCTGTTCTATCAGATCGGCCCCGCCGGCGAGGTGAACAATTTCCCCGTTGACGCCAAGACCGGAGTCCGCGCCATCCGCTTCAACGCCGTCAAACGACTCACGCTCGTCGTCGCGGACAGCAGCGGCCGGATGGAAATGGTCTTCTTCAAAGGCATCAAATGGAGTTTCTCCCGCTTCCGCGCAGGCGGAACCTTCATCTTCTTCGGCCGCCCGCAGAGCTTCAACGGCCGTTTCAGCATGGTCCACCCGGAGGTCGATCCCCTGCCCGTCGGCAATCAGGACCCTTTGCGGCCCGTCGGCAATCAAGACCCTTCCCGGCCTTCGGCCAATCCCGCCCCTCAGGACGGGGCGCCTGTGGCCCTGCCCGGCGGAACCCTGACCGGAGTCTATACCAGCACCGAAAAACTGAAAACTTCCGGAATCACCAACAAGGTGATGACCCGTCTGGTCGATGCGGCCCTTTCCCGCGCCCTTTCCGAAGTCCCTGAAACCCTTCCGGACTATGTTATGAAGGACAAGGGCCTGGTGCCGCTGCGCTACGCCATACGTAACATCCATTTTCCGACGGACAGCGATGCCCTCGCCAAGGCCCGCTACCGCCTGAAATTCGAGGAACTCTTCTTTCTGCAGCTTTCGCTGCTGAAACAGAAATACATACACAGCCGCGCCGAGAACGGCATCCGGATGCCGAAGGTGGGGGAGGCTTTCAATGCCTGCTATAATGCTCTGCCTTACGCCCTTACGGGAGCCCAGAAGAAAGTCATAAAGGAAATCCGCTCGGATATGATGTCCGGCCATCAGATGAACCGACTCCTGCAGGGAGACGTGGGTTCCGGAAAGACTATGGTGGCGGTGCTCAGCTGCCTCATCGCTGTGGGGAACGGCTTCCAGGCCTGCATTATGGCCCCGACGGAAGTCCTTGCCCAGCAGCACTTTGCAAATGTGTCCAAATACCTTGAGCCTACCGGAGTCCGCTGCGCCCTGCTTACCGGCAGCAGTACCGCGAAGGAGCGCCGTGAAATCCACGCCGGACTCGAGGACGGCAGCATAGGAATAATAATAGGTACCCACGCACTTATAGAAGACGATGTCAGGTTTCTCCGTCTGGGCCTTTCGGTCATAGACGAGCAGCATCGCTTCGGAGTCGATCAGAGATCGAGACTCTGGGCCAAGGGACCGGACAGGGCGGCATTGGACGGCTTGCCGGCCGCGGAGATTATGGACGCCTGCGGACTGCGTACGCTGCCTCCGCACGTGCTCGTGATGACCGCGACGCCGATTCCGCGAACGCTCGCGATGACGCTTTACGGGGACCTCGACGTGTCGGTGATCGACGAGATGCCGCCGGGACGTAAACCGGTGCAGACCATACAGATAGGGCAGAACCGCCGGGCCGCGCTGTATAAGTTTATTCGTGACGAAATCGCGAAGGGACGGCAGGTTTTCGTGGTCTATCCGCTGATTTTCGAGAGCGAGAAGATGGACCTCAAAAACCTTGAACAGGGGTACGAGGACATCGTGCAGGCCTTCCCGCTGCCGCAGTATAAGGTCGCGATTGTCCACGGACAGCAGAGCTCCGATGAGAAGAATTTCAATATGTCCGCATTCGCTGCGGGCAGGGCTAACATATTGGTTTCCACCACGGTAATTGAAGTGGGAGTCGATGTTCCGAACGCTTCGCTGATGGTGATTGAAAGCGCGCAGAGATTCGGGCTCAGCCAGCTGCATCAGCTGCGCGGACGCGTGGGCCGCGGTGCGGAGAAATCCTACTGCATTCTGGTGCGGGACGAAAAACTTTCCAAAGAGTCGAAAAGGCGTCTGGACCTGATGTGCGCGACCGAGAACGGCTTCGAAATCGCGGAGGAGGATATGAAGATGCGCGGGCCGGGAGATCTGGAAGGCACGATGCAGAGCGGTCTGCCTGTCAGTCTGAAGATTGCCTCCCTCGCTGCGGACGGGGCTCTGCTCGGGGAGGCGAGAAACTATGCCGAGACGGTTCTGGACAGCGACCCGACGCTGACGCAGGGGCGCAACGCCCTGCTCGCCGCAGGCGTTAGCGACGGCATAAAAGATTACAGTAAAATTAGTTAACTATATGAAGAACAGAACTATTATCTGTGTGCTGGGATGCGCACTTGCAGTTATGGCTTGTAAAAATGAAGAGACTCAGACGGGCTATATCGGCCCGTCAGACATCAGTGTCGAAGGGGGAGTGATGACTCCGGAAATTATGCTTAATCTCGGCCGGCTTTCCGACCCGCAGCTCTCCCCGGACGGGACGAAGATTCTGTACGGCGTAAGTTACACATCCATAGAGGAAAACCGCTCCTGCCGCAATATTTTTATGTGTGCTCCTGACGGCAGCGGCAAGGTTCAGCTCACCCGTTTCGGAAAAAGTGTGAGCAATGCCCGCTGGTCGCCGGACGGAAATTCCATTCTGTATATTCAGGGCGGCCAGATCTGGCAGGCTCCCCTCGAGGGCGACAAACTCGGCAAGGCGGTGCAGATGAGCGATGTGCCGGAAGGAATCAGCGAGTTCAAGCTCTCTCCGGACGGGTCCAATATTCTCTATGTCAGCACGATACCGGGACCTGTAAAGACTCCCGAGAGTGTGGATTCGCGTCTGACGAAGGCCGGGGCCTATATCGCAGATGACCTGATGTACAGACATTGGGACCATTGGGTTACAAGCATTCCGAGGACCTTCGTGGCTCCGTTCGCCGGCGCCAAAGTCACTAAGGAGAATTCCTTCGATATCCTTGGTACAGAGGAACTTTACGAACTCCCTACCGAGCCGTTCTCCGGAATCGAGCAGCTCTGCTGGAGTCCTGACGGCCGATTCGTAGCCTACAGCTGCCGCAAGAAGACCGGCAAGGACTACGCCTTCTCCACCGATACCGAAATCTATGTATATTGCATTCTTACTGGCGAATGCAAACAGATAGAAATGGGCGGCGGCTATGATACCGACCCGGTTTGGAGCCCGGACGGACGCTACATCGCCTGGGTAAGTATGGAGCGTGACGGCTATGAGTCCGACAGGACGCGCCTTATGATTCAGGAAATCAATTACGGTGAGGGCAGTGAATTCAGCTTCGGCGAAAGGAAGGAACTCACTGAAGGATTCCCTTACTTTGCGGCCGGCCCGGTATGGTCATCAGACTCCAAGTCCATCTATTTCAACGCATTGGCCGAAG
>CAVFAZ010000046.1:0-9638 GCA_963620825.1 Kurthia senegalensis | reverse complement strand
TCCAGAACTTTCTGGTTTACGCCAAGAGAGTTTTCTTCAGCAACGGCATCCATCACCACTATGCCGAGGACAAATTCTTCCCTGACTGTCCGAAGGAATATTTCCGCAAACTGATGGTCAGCTGCGGCCACGAGCAGGAATGTGAGGAACTCCTGAAGGTCATCTATGATCCGACCGTCCTGCCTCAGCGCAAATCCACGGACAGCGACGGTGATATCGTCGCGCAGTCCGCTGTGAATTTCTACGAGGGAGTCACCCGCGAGGAAGTGGAGGAATACTACGCCTCCATCGAGGTCAAGGGTGACACGACTCCGGTTTCCTACGGCCTGAACAGCAAGGTCTGCAAAGATGCCGAAGGCAATGTATATGAGGAGTTCTGGAAGGCCGACGGGCTTTACGGAGCCGCAATCAGCAAGATAGTCGACGAACTCGACAAGGCCCGCAAAGTCGCTGAAAATGAGCAGCAGAAGGAATATATCGGAACCCTTATCGACTACTACAGGACCGGAGACCTCAAACTCTGGGACAAATACAATATAGAGTGGCTTCAGGACACCCTCGGGACCGTGGATTTCGTGAACGGCTTCATCGAGGACTACAATGACCCTCTGGCCCGCAAGGGAGCCTGGGAGGCCCTGGTGAACATCAAGGACCACGCCGCTTCCGAGCGCACGGAGATTCTGAGCGCAAATGCCCAGTGGTTCGAGGACCACTCCCCTGTGGATGAAAGATTCAAGAGAAAGGAAGTCAAGGGCGTGAGCGCCAAGGTCATCAACGCCGTCCAGCTCGCCGGAGACTGCTACCCTTCCACCCCTATAGGTATCAACCTGCCTAACGCCGACTGGATCCGCTGCGACTACGGCTCCAAGTCCGTAACCATCGCCAACATCACTTCCGCCTATGACCTCGCCGCCCAGGAGTCCCCTAAGAATACCCTGAGCGAATTCGCCTGGGACGAGGACGAAATCGCTATGGCTAAGAAATACCTCAACCTTACTGATGAAATCCATACCGACCTTCACGAGTGCCTCGGCCACGGTTCGGGCCAGCTTCTGCCGGGAGTCTCCCCTAACGCTATGGGCGAATATGCCTCCACTCTCGAGGAGACCAGAGCCGACCTGTTCGGCCTTTACTACTGCGCCGACCCGAAGCTCGTGGAACTGGGCATACTTCCTGACAATGAAGCATATAAGGCCCAGTACTCCAACTATATCCGCAACGGACTGATGGTCCAGTTCTCCCGCGTGGAGCTCGGCCGCAAGAATACCGAAGCCCATATGCAGAACCGTCTGCTCATCTCCGCATGGTGCTATGAAAAGGGCGCCGCGGACAATGTGATAGAGAAGAAGGTTCGTGACGGCAAGACCTATTTCGTGGTGAATGACTACGAGGCCCTCCGCGGACTGTTCGGCGAGCTTCTCGCCGAGGTTCAGCGCATCAAGTCCGAGGGCGATTATGCAGCCTGCAAGGCCCTGGTGGAGAAATATGCCGTAAATATCGACCCTGAAATCCACAGGGAAGTGCTCGAAAGATATGCTTCTCTGAACCTGAAGCCTTACGGCGGGTTTGTGAACCCTGACATCGTGCCGGTGGAGAAGGACGGAGTCGTAACGGACTATGTCCTCGACTACAGCAAGAGCTATCTCGACCAGATGATGGAGTACGGACACGACTACGCCGCACTGTAAGGCCTATGGACGAGCGTCTGCTGAAAGACTATAACTATTATCTCAGGATAGAAAGAAGGATGTCGCCGAATACGGCGGCATCCTATTCGTCTGACATAAGGGAGTTTTTCACGGACTGCGGGGTGAAACCCGAAGAAGTGCAGACGGAAGACGTCGAAGCCTGGCTCGGCGGTCGCGCGGAAACAGTTTCCAAGCGTACCCAGGCCAGGGAACTGAGCGCATTGAAGTCCTTTTTCGACTATATGATTCTCGAGGGGCTGCGCAAGGGCAATCCCTGCGAGAGCCTGGAAAGCCCGAGGATAGGACGGTATCTTCCGGATGTCCTTTCTGTGGAGGAAGTCGGGAGGATAATGGAATCGGTCGATTGCTCTGACCCCAAAGGCTTGAGGGACAGGGCCATACTGGAGATTCTGTACGGCTGCGGGCTTCGCGTCAGCGAGGCCGTGGGCCTGAAGATTTCCGACATGTTCCTCAAGGAGGGCTTCGTGAGGGTGATAGGAAAGGGAGACAAACAGAGAATCGTGCCACTGGGGGAAGTCGCGGCGGAGTGTTTCAAGAACTATCTGGGCTGCAGGCCCGAGGAGGCTAAGCCCGAGTATTCCGACATCGCCTTTCTGAACCGCAACGGAAGGCCCCTGAGCAGGGTTTATATATTCAATATGGTGAAAACGCAGGCCATTGCGGCGGGAATAAACAAGAATATCTCTCCGCATACATTCCGGCACTCATTCGCCACGCATCTCATCGAGAACGGAGCGGACCTGAGGGTGGTGCAGGAGATGCTTGGACACGAAAGTATCCTTACCACGGAGATTTACACCCACATCAACTCAGCAACCTGGCAGGCGGCTGTGCTGGAACATCACCCGAGGAACCGCAAGGGGTAGGATTGGCCGCGGGGCCGACGGGGAATCGGGATTGGCCGCAGGGCCGAAACGGAAATTGGCCGCAAGGCCGCGAAAATTATTGCATTTGTTCGGAGCTTGACTTACCTTTGCGTCTGTATGAAGTCGATTGTTAACAGAATTCTCGTGCTCTGTGCCGCTGCGGTGACACTGTTTTCCTCGTGTGACGTTTATTCATTCAAGAAAGGCGATGATGTCCAGCCGGAAGAAGTGCCTTGCAGGAATCTGCTGCTGGTTTACGTGGCCGGGCATAACTCGCTGAGCGACTATCTGGACGCCAACATCCTGGATATGACCAGCTCCGCGCAGGGCGGAGAAGGTTACGTTCCCGTCAGAAACAGCGAGGACGTGCTTCTGGTGATGAGCCACCGTCCGAAGTCCTCCGGAGACTATGAGCAGAATATGCCTGCGCATCTTCTGCGTCTCTATATGGTTAACGACTACAAGGTGAAGGGCTCGAAGGAGAGAATCGACACGGTGATGGTGGACACCCTCAGGACTTACCGGGATCTCATTCCCACGAAGAAAGGGGCTATGAGACAGATACTTGAAGATGTGGACAGCCTGTTCCACGCCGAGCATTACGGTATGATCTTCTCCTCCCACGGCACAGGCTGGGTTCCGCCGGGATACTACTCGAATCCTGACGCCTATGAATCCAGCCGGCGCCCGGCCTCTCCGAAGGTAGGGACCGCCGCCGGAGCAGTCCCTTATGTGGAGGACAACGACTTCCCTGGCGCGCCTGCAGTGCGCAGCGTGGGCCAGACCAGACTCCGGGTGGACGGGACAACCTATTCCTACGAATTTTCCATAGATGATTTCGCCGCCGAATTCCCGTACCGTTTCGACTACATCTATTTCGACGCCTGCCTTATGGGCGGCGTGGAATTCGCCTGGCAGATGCGGAATGTCTGCGACAAGCTGGGCGTTTCGCCTGCGGAAGTGCTGGCGCAGGGAATGGATTACGGCTCGTGCGTGGAGCATCTGCTCAAGGGCGGGAAGGGCGACATCGAAAGCGTCTGCCGTTCATATTATGACATTTACGCCAACCAGACCGGCGCCAATCAGTCAGCGACGATCACCCTTGTGGACTGCACCGCTATGGACGATCTGGCTTCGGCCTGCGGGGAACTGTTCGAAAAATACCGCATAAAAATGAGCATCCTCGAGCATGAAGACATCCAGCCGTATTTCCGTCTCTCCCATCAATGGTACTACGATCTGAAGGACATTCTGCTCAAGTGCAACATTACCGAAGATGAGCAGAGCCGTCTGGAGGCCGCTCTGGACAAGTGCATCATCTACAAGCAGGCTACGCCGTCGTTCCTGCCGAACTTCGGAGGATTCGAGATCAAGACCTATTCCGGCCTGAGCATGTACCTTCCGTGCAAGGGAAGCGCCTATCTGGACAATTACTACAAGACCCTGGACTGGAACAAGGCCACTTCGCTCGTAAGCGAATAAAAGAAATTCCCTGCCGAATCCGCTTGTTATTCACTAATTATCACTATCTTTGCGCCCGCATCTGAAAAGCTATGTCTTTTGGTGCAATGGGGGCCGGACCCGTTCCGGCTTGAGTAACACATTTTAAATTTATTACGATGCAGCATTTTGAATTGAAAGGCCAGATCCGCCAGGTCGGAAACAAGGCCGTCATCAAGGCTATCCGCAAGCAGGGCCTCGTTCCTTGCAATCTCTACGGTCTCGGAATGGAGAACGTACTCTTCACAGTGGATGAGAAAGACCTCAAGGGCGCTATCGAGACCCCTAAGTCATTCATCATCGACCTCGTTCTGGATAACGGAAAGTCTTACGCAGCGGTATTCCACGAGCTTCAGTTCCATCCTGTAAAGGACAACTGTCTCCACGTTGACTTCCTCGCCGTAAATGAGGAGAAACCTATCACAATCGACGTTCCTATCGTCATCGCAGGACACTCTGTAGGTGTTCAGCAGGGTGGTAAGTTCACCCAGAACGCCCGCAAGCTCCGCATCAGCGCCACAATGGCCAACCTTCCTGACGACGTTACCGTCGATATCAGCAGCCTCCAGCTCGACAAGGTCATCAAGGCCGGCGAACTGAAGTTCGACAACATCACGGTAGTTACCGACAAGGATGCCATCATCTGCGGTGTCAAGTCAACCCGCAATATGACAGCTCAGGCACCTGCCGAGTAATCAGTCTCTGAAAAATGGATTATCTGGTAGCAGGATTGGGCAACATAGGTGCCGAGTACGCATCTACCAGGCATAATGCAGGATTTATGATATTGGATGCCTGGGCTCAGGCATCCAATGTCGTTTTCCGCACGGGGCGCTACGGCGATATGACCGAGATTTCGTTCAAGGGCCGCACGTTCCACCTTCTGAAGCCTTCCACCTATATGAACCTGAGCGGGAACGCCGTGCGCTACTGGCTCACGAAACTTCCCGTGCCGAACGAGAATCTGATAGTCATCTGCGATGACATCAATCTGCCGTTCGGGACAGTGCGTATGCGCAAGAAGGGCAGCGACGGGGGGCATAACGGGCTTGCGAACATAATAGAGCTGCTCGGAACTTCGGAGTTCACCCGTATCCGTTTCGGCGTGGGGAACGAGTTCGCAAGGGGCGGACAGATCGATTACGTGCTGGGGGAATTCAGTCCGGAGGAAATCGAGGTGATAAAAAAGAAAAGCGAGCGGATTGTGGAGGGGATAAAGGCCTTTTCGACAATAGGCGTGGACAGGGCGATGAATTTTCTGAATGCAAAAGTGGACTGATTTATTTGCATTTATGCGTGTTTTTACATATCTTGCGAATTGTTAACGGTTTGTAATTGACGCAAGCATAATAATATCAACCTTTAAAATCTAAAGAAATGAAAGAACTCGTTAAAAAAATCAATGCTGAAATCGCTGATTTTCAGGTAAATGCTGAGGCACAGGTAGAAAAGGGCAACAAGGCTGCCGGCGCTCGCGCCCGCAAGGCTGCTCTCGAACTTATGAAGGACCTCAAGGAATTCAGAAAGGTTTCTGTAGAAGAAGCTAAGAAATAATTCGGAAATTTATTTTTCCGTGCAACGTTTATAAAATCTTCTGCATCTATGTTGCAGGTTTAGGTTTTAGTACACGTCTAAGAGTCGATTGCCGTGAGGCGTCGGCTCTTGTTTTTTGCGCTTTGCGCAAAAAACAAGAGCACGTTACCACTATAACCTTGGTAGGATTTTTCAAGGGAAAAGAGTATATTTGTGGACACGAGCGTGTGCTATGACGAGAGGTGTTAATAATAAGATTATCATAATGGCGGTCACATTGTTTTTTGCGGCCGCTTTCTCCATATCTGCGTGGGCCGCTCCGGCCCTCAGGGGGAGTTTTCTCAGGACCCAGCCGGACGGAACCAGCTTTTACGTAAGCCTTTACGGGGATGAATTCACCCGTCTGGCGGTCACATCTGACGGAAGACCAGTCATAAAGGATGCCGACGGGTGGTATTGCTACGCAGAGATAGGCGCGGACGGGAAGAGGCGCAGCAGCGGAGTGAGAGTCCCCGGGACGGCGGGAACCAGGAGTGAAGGCGGGATTGGACGGACGGAAGTCCGGCCGGCGGAAAGTGTACTGCGCGCCGTGAACGTGGCCGCGAAGGAGCGCCGCGCGGTGATGGCGGAATTGCACTCGGCTGTTTCAGAGCGGCTTAGAGCGTCCAAGGACGGAAGCAAAGTGCGCGCGATCATTCTGATTGCGGAGTTCTCCGACCTCAAGTTCACATATACCCGGGACGATTTCGAGAAGATGGTGAATCAGAAAGGCTACAGCACGAACGGGGCGACCGGCTCGATTCTCGACTATTTCTCCGACCAGTTCGGGGACGAATGCAGCTTCACATTCGACGTCGGACCGATCGTCACGCTGAGCAAAGGCTACGCCTACTACGGGAAGAACGATTCGGACGGCAGCGACGAAAAGGCGTATGAAGCCGTGATCGAGGCGTGCAGGCTCTCGGACAGCGCCGTGGATTTCTCGCGCTACGACCTGGACGGCGACGGCTGCGTGGACAATATTTTCGTATTCTATGCCGGGACGGACGAGGCGAGAGGGGCTGACGATGACCACATCTGGTCACACAGCTGGGCCATAAGGGACGGAGCCGGAGTGAGCGTGACATTGGACGGAGTCTATCTGAATTATTATGCAATGACCTCGGAGATAGCTTATTACTCTTCGCTCGGCAAATCCGCGCTCGCGCCGATAGGTTCCTTCTGCCACGAATTCGGACATACGCTGGGACTCAAGGACCTGTACGATACCGACTATGAGAACAGCGGCGGAAAGAGCAAGGGCGTATGGGAAAGCACCAGCCTGATGGACAAGGGAAATTACAACAACGAAGGACGCACTCCCCCTAACTTCAATGCCCTGGAGCTGGATATGCTGGGACTCGGCGAGCGCCGCCCCCTCGATGTCGGAACCTGCAGCCTGACGGCCGGCGAAAAGGCCTATTACAAGAGCGATGCTGATGTCTATGACGAGTTCTACCTCTTCGAATGCAGAGTCGCTGAAGGCTGGGACAAATATATAGGAGGCAGCGGACTGCTCATCTATCACGTGGACAGATCCGACTGCGAGACCGGCTATTCCACACTACAGGACAGGACTCTGACGGCTTATGAAAGATTCACGTTGAATGAGATAAACTGCAGACCGGACCATATGTGCGTCGAACTGGTCGGCACCAAGACGAGCTGCAAAAGCATTTCCGAAGTGTTCTGGCCGAACGGAAGCAGAAACAGTTTCTCGGCCGGGACTTCACCTTCCTTCAGCTATTGGAGCGGGAACAAGAGCGAGATTTCGCTGTCGGACATAAGCAAGAGCGGCAACAGCGTGAGTTTCAATGTCAACGGCCCCGTCAGCATCACTTCGGCGGAGGCCTTTCAGGATGCTGCGATAATCTGCTGGGAGAGCGCGCTGGGCGGGACACGGGAGTGCAACATCAGCTGGACCGGCGGCGGAAGCACTTCGACAGTAAGCGTAAGTCCTTATGAAGAAGGCAAATATGCCTATACGATAGAGGGGCTCCAGGAGAAAACCAGCTATATCGTGTCCGTCTATTTCGGCAGCAAGGAAGACGTCTCCACCAGAACTTTCACCACGAAAGCGTACTACAGCAGCGGCTATCCTTTCATCTATCTGAACTCCGCCGAGCGCGACAGTTACGGGAAGTTCGTTTCCGGGACGAAGATTCCGCTCCGGGTGTATAATGCCAGAAACGTCGCAAAGGTGGAATGGTATTTCGATGACAAAGCCATAAGTTCCGCTCTTACAGGATATTATACCGTAACCTCCAGCGGGGAGCTCAAGGCGGTCGTATATTATGAAGACGGAAGTTCCGACATCATTTGTAAAACGGTGACCGTCAAATGAGAAAGTTTATAATCATATTGGCTGCCTGCCTTGTGCTGGCCGGATGTCAGGGAGGCGGCAAGGTGGATTCCGAATTTCTCAGCAGCAGTGACATCTGCCTGAGAGTCAACGGAACTGCCGTTTTCACGTACAATCCCCTGACCTGCCAGTTGGCCTTCAACCGCCGGGACTGCGAATTCAGGGTGCATACGGATACAATGTCCGACTACTACTGCGTCACTCTTGACGCGGTTCCTTCCGCAGCCGATCAGAAGATAGACGGGAGTATCTGCTGGACCAGTTCCAGCAGCATCATACACAAGGACTGCACTTTCCGCGTGGAGAAAATCACATCCGACGGCTGTGTCTGGCTCTGGAACAGGAAAGACAAGATAGGAGCAGTGATAAAGGTACTTGATTGAAAATAAATTACCTATATATGAAGAAATCTTTTGAAAAATTACTCGTGCTTCTGCTTGCGGCAGGACTCACGAGCACTCTCTCCGCCCAGAGTAGCGGTGGCGGAATTGACGACGCCCTTCTTTCGACAATCAAACAGTCTTATACTGGATCCCCGGAGCAGAAGGCCATACGCAATGCGCTGAACGCCCAGTCGATGTCGCTGCTCGCCGAGAACAGCGAGAACATCGCCATGATAGACACGCATTTTTCCGACGAGGTCAAGACCAAGGGCATCACCGACCAGAAATCCTCCGGCCGATGCTGGCTCTTCTCCGGCCTCAACGTGCTGCGTGCCAAGATGATAAGTACCCACGACCTGGGAGATTTCGCCTTCTCCCAGAATTATGTCTTCTTCTATGACCAGCTCGAGAAGGCCAATCTCTTCCTGGAGTCCATCATCCGCACCCGCACTCTCCCTATGAGCGACAGGACAGTCGATTGGCTTTTCTCCAACCCTCTGGGCGACGGCGGTCAGTTCACCGGAATCTCCGACCTCGTGACCAAATACGGACTGGTACCTGCTTCGGTAATGCCTGAGACCCTCTGCGCGAACAGCACATCCAATATGTCCACCCAGCTCAGGACGCTCCTTCGTCAGGACGGTCTGGCCCTGCGCGCAGCCGGCAAGAAGGCCGACCTGAGCGCGATGAAGGCCGATATGCTGAAGGATGTCTATCGCATTCTCTGCCTCTGTCTGGGCGAGCCGCCTACCGAGTTCGAGTGGACGAGATACAATTCCAAGAATGAGTTCGTAAGCTGCAAGACCTACACTCCGAAATCCTTCTACGACGAGTTCGTGGGCGCCGACCTGCAGAACAACTATGTAATGCTTATGAACGATCCGTCCCGCGAGTACGGCAAGGTCTATGAAATCGAGTATGACCGTCACGTTTACGACGGGCATAACTGGTTGTATATCAATCTTCCGGCAGAAAGGATCAAGGAGGTCGCCATCGCTTCCATAAAGGATGACACCGCAATGTATTTCTCCTGCGACGTGGCCAAGTGCCTCAATCGCAGCAAGGGCGTCGCCGACCTGGACAATTACGATTACGAGTCCCTGCTCGGCGTGCAGTTCACGATGGACAAGAAGGAGAGAATCCTCACCCACGCGAGCGGCTCGTCCCACGCGATGACTCTCAAGGCCGTGGATATCAATGCCGAAGGCAAGCCTGTGAAGTGGATGGTGGAGAACAGCTGGGGCGC
>CAVFAZ010000045.1:0-5655 GCA_963620825.1 Kurthia senegalensis | reverse complement strand
GGGACTGCGGCGAATTCATCGCATCATCGTATAAACTGGAAGTGGGCCACCCGCCAGGGAACCCTACCTTCCAGCTGATTGCACGCTTCTTCACCCTCTTCGGCGACGCTTCGCACGCCGCAGTGCTCGTGAACGCGATGAGTGCCCTCTGCTCCGCGGTCACGATCTTCCTGCTGTATCTGACCATTGTATTCTTCGTTAAGAGACTGGTCCCCAAGCGTGAAGACGGGACTTATCCGACGGGCAGCGCCATAGCCATATTCGGCAGCGGCGCGGTGGGAGCCCTCGCCTACTGCTTCTCCGACACATTCTGGTTTTCAGCAGTCGAAGGTGAAGTGTATGCGATGTCCTCGCTCTTCACGGCCCTCGTAATCTGGGCTATGACCAGATGGTACGAGCAGGCGGACGAACCGCACGCAAACCGCTGGATCATACTGATTTCCTTCCTGATGGGCCTTTCCATCGGAGTGCACCTGCTGAACCTTCTGACCATCCCGGCCCTCGTGTTCATGTACTATTACCGCAAACGCGAGAACGGGAAGTTCAAATTCAAGGAATTCCTGAAGATCTGCGTGGTGTCGGTAGTGATACTGGCCCTGATTCTCTTCGTCATCATACCTCTGCTGCCTAAGTTCGCGGCCTACACCGACCTCTTCTTCGTGAACGTGCTCGGCCTGCCGTACAACACCGGTGCATCCTTCTTTATGGTGGCCGTCCTCGCCCTCTGCTTCTGGGGAGCTTTCCGGACGATGGAAAAGGGCAAGGTGTTCTGGAACACCGCCATCCTGTGCCTCACGACCATCATAGTGGGATTCTCCATATTCAGCATAGACATCATACGTTCCTGCGCCAAGACTCCTACGAACGAGTATCAGCCGGACAACGCCTTCACTCTCGTGAGGTATCTTTCGCGTGAGCAGTACGGCTCCACGCCTATTCTCTACGGACAGTATTTCGACGCGCCTTTCGACACCGAGATTCCGAAGTACTGGGCTCCGCTGAACGGGAAATATGTCCACGCCGACGGGCCTGTGGGCGCGAAATACAACTCTGCGGGCAAGATGCTCTTCCCGAGAATGTGGTATGCCGACCCTTCGGGCAAATACGTGGAGTTCTATAATTACTACACCCACGGCAAGGGTACGAAAGTGGCCGGGGCTCAGTACCGCAAGCCGACTATGGGCGCCAACCTGCACTACTTCTTCGACTATCAGATGAACTGGATGTACTGGAGATATTTCATGTGGAATTTCGCCGGTCGCCAGAATGAAATCCACAGCCCGTCGCCGGGCAATCTCTTCTACGGCAACTGGGAGAGCGGCATCAAGCCTCTGGACAATTTCCGTCTGGGAGACCAGTCCCGGGCTCCGGAAACCCTTTCCGGAAACAAGGGCAAGAACCATTACTATATGCTGCCTCTGCTTCTGGGTCTGCTGGGCCTTTTCTTCCAGTTCGACAAGGACAAGAGAGGTGCCTGGCTGGTATTCCTGCTGTTCTTTATGACGGGAATCGCCATTGTGGTATATCTGAACCAGACCCCGAGCCAGGTCCGTGAAAGGGACTATGCCTACGCGGGATCGTTCTACGCCTTCTGTATCTGGATCGGCCTGGCCGTGGCCGGGCTGTGGAGCTGGATATCCGAGGTGGCGAAATCACACAAGCACAGCACGGCATTGGCCGCGGCGTGCACCGCCGCGTGCCTCTGCGTTCCGGCGCTGATGGCACAGCAGAACTGGGACGACCACGACCGCAGCAACCGCCGCACTTCGGTGGAGATGGCTTCGAACTACCTGAACTCAGTGGGCGAGCAGGGTCTGCTCATCACGCACGGCGACAACGATACCTTCCCGCTCTGGTACGCGCAGGAGGTCGAGGGCGTGCGGACGGATGTGCGCATCTGCAACACTTCGCTGCTGGGTACCGACTGGTACATCGACCAGATGAAGTGGGCCTGCAACGAGTCGAAGCCGCTGCCGCTGAGCATCAGCCAGAGCCAGTATCTGTACGGCACGAACGAGTACGTGTATATCTATGACACGCGCGAGCAGGTTATGCCTATTTCCGACGTGATGGAGGTGTTCCGCCATCCTGAGGTGAAACTGGCGCTGACGAGCGGGCGCAAGGTCGATTACATCATTTCGCGCAAAATCAGCATTCCGGTGAACCGGGAGAATTGCCTCAAATACGGCATCGTGCCGGAGAAGTTCGCGGACAGGATTCAGGACGAGATGATCATCGAGATCCCGAAGGACAAGGACTATCTTTCGAAGCCTGAGCTCTTTATGCTCGACCTGCTTTCGAATTATCAGTGGGACCGTCCGATCAATATGCTTAATATGGGCGGGGACCTCAACATCGGCATAAAGGACTATCTGATGTACGAGGGCTATTCCTGCAAGCTGATTCCTTTCAAGAACAAGATACAGACGGGAGAGGCCGGTCTGGTGGATACTGATCAGCTGTATAAGCTTATGACTGAGACGTTCCATTGGGATAATCTTGCACGCACCGACTATTTCATTGACTATCAGAACCTCTATACGCATCTGGGAGTGTTCTCGCTCCGCAATCTCTTCGTGACTGCGGCCAATTCGTTCATCGATGCCGGCGAGACGGAAAGGGCGAAGGAGATGCTGGACAAATGCCAGGAGGTCGCAAAGAGCGACAGATATCCTCTGGAGAGCATCCCGCTGGGATTCTCTTCGAATGACTTCTCAGTAATAGAGATGATTACGGACTACTATCTGCTCGGAGAAACGGAGAAAGCCCGTGCACTGGCGCTGGAACTGTTCAACGACCTGATCGAGACGGCCGGATTCTATCTGGAGTTCTACGAGTACTCGAAGTCCGATTTCGAGCTCTGCGGAAACTATATCTATTATCTGCAGGATGCCCTGACAAGGGCGGGCGACAAGGAGCTGGCCCAGAAGATGGACAGCAATTTCAACGCCCTGCTGGATTATGTCCTGGGCAAGGGCCCTGCGGAGCCTGAGAAGAAACTCGAGGCCGCCGACAGCGCGAGAGGATAAGATTGGACGGCAAAGCTGGCCGAAATGTGTTTGCATATCAAATTTCTTTTGTATTTTTGTCAACGGATTTGTTTACAAATATGTCTGTCGGTGGTTACATATCAGAGCTTTCCAGAGATAAAGGATTGTCTCAGTCGGACGTTGCACGAGAATGCGGCCTCTCGCGGCAGATATTGAGCTACATTATATCCGGGGAAAGAAAGATGACCATTCCGCAGGCCCTGAGGCTGGAATCGCTGTTCTCACTCAAAAGTGGGACTCTGCTGAAAATGCAGGAAGAAGAAACTGTCAGAATATATAAGGAAAAACTTCGTCATTCTCTTGTCGAAAAACTTCTGAAGTCAAATTCTTTCTGGTCGTATAACTCTGTGACTGAGGGAGATATCTCTGACGAAGATGTCATCGAGAATACCTTCATTCATCTTGATATGGATGACATATCAAGACTTTTCGAGCTATATACAAGAAAGTTCGTTCGTAAAGTCTGGGAGGACAGAATGGCCGGACAGGGGGACTATATGGATTCGCTGAATATGATGATAGCTCAGTACTACTTCGGCATCAGCAATCCTGAACGCTTCCTCCGAAAAAAGGAAATATCACACATAAAGAAAGTAACTACTTATGCGTAAGGGGCTTACTCCGAATATAGAGAACATCATAGATAAGGTCTCTGAACTTGAATGTATCAAACCATATATCCTTTGCGGAGGAACAGCTCTTGCCATTCAGTTGGGACATCGGGAAAGTGAAGACCTTGATTTTATGGCATGGCGTGTTTCGGAAGAAACGAAGCCTGATGTCGATTGGCCAGCTATCTCGAAGGAAATAGAGACAAAGATAGGTCACATAGACAATATGGACTTACTTGGCTTCGACCAGGTAATCTTTCAAGTCTGCGGGGTGAAGATCTCTTTCTATGTCAGCGACAAATATATGCCCAAGATGACCCCTATCCCATATCAGGGGAATATCACTGTCGCGCCGCCGGAAGCTATCCTCGCGATGAAACTGGAAGTTATGCTCCGCAGAATGAAGTTCAGGGATTATTATGATGTCTATTGCATAGTAAAAAGCGGAGCCAGTATTGCTACCGGAATAGATGCCGCAATCAAATATTCCCAGTTCAACCTGAAACGTAAGACAGTTGTAGCAATGCTCCTGTCCGGACATTTCTATCCGGATGCCAACTTCAGACAACTGAATCCTGTTTACGATGTCACCGAGCCTCAGATGCGTGAGTTCCTCCTCCGCCGTAT
This sequence comes from Kurthia senegalensis, assembly GCA_963620825.1. Taxonomy (GTDB): domain Bacteria; phylum Bacteroidota; class Bacteroidia; order Bacteroidales; family UBA932; genus Cryptobacteroides. The sequence continues at coordinate 1,367 of CAVFAZ010000045.1, read as the reverse complement.
GCAGGAAGAATCCATCTGACCGCCGAAAAAAACAAGTGACTGACCAGCTGACGAAAAAACCACAAGTTATTAAACTGTCCCTACCTATTGTCGTCCGCTTCCGTCCAGGTCGGAGGATTTTCGGCCATTTATGCTGGGACGAGGTGGCAAACGTTTCTGCGCTGACGTTGGTGGCCCCGGTCTTTTCACCCCGTTTCTGAAAACAAAGGATGGCCCCGCAAAGGAGCCATCCTTAATCACGCAGCCCTTCTGAAAGCTATCCCGGGTGAAAAAGGTACCCTTTTTCACACCGTTTTAAATTCCGTGTGAAAAACCCCGTCATTTTCACACGGTAACTGTCCCGGCCGTCATCCGGCAAACAGAATGACAGTGAGTAGGGTCAGGATTGGACGCGTAAGCGGCCTGGTGGAATCGCTCCACGCGTCAGGCGACGGAGATGTCGGGAAAATTTCACCTTTCCAGCCGGACGACGATGGAGAGGGGGAGGACTTTGCCGAAGCGGTCGCGCAGGCCTAGCTCGCCGCTCTCTATGGCGGCATCGTGCCCGAAGGTTTCGCGGACCAGCGACTCGCCGAGCTGAGGCGAGAAGCCGTTCGAGTAGAGGTTCAGCACGAGAAAGCTCTGCTCTGGGGCGAGAATTTCAGAAACGTGACTCAGCATCTCGAAGATGCATTCGTCCAATTTCCACTTTTCTCCGTCAGGCCCGTGTCCGTAAGCAGGCGGGTCCAGGATGATGCCCTGATATTTGTTTCCGCGCCGGGCCTCCCTGCGCACGAACTTCATCGCGTCCTCGACTATCCAGCGGATGCCGTCCAGACCGCTGTGTTCCATATTTCCGCGCGCCCAGGTGACGACCTGCCGGACAGAATCCAGATGAGTCACGTCCGCGCCGGCAGCATTGGCCGCCAGGGAGGCGGCCCCGGTATATGCGAAGAGGTTCAGCACCTTCGGCTTGCTTTTTCCGGCAGAGGCGGCCGCGTCTGCCAATTTCCGGGTACGCGAGTAGATGTACTCCCAGTTCGGAGCCTGCTCCGGAAACACGCCCACGTGCTTGAACGACGTCAGGCCGAGGCGAAGGTCGAAGCGAAGGCCGCTCTGCGGGCTCACGTACTTTATGTACCATTGGTCGTCCATCTGCTTGAGACGCTCCCAGGTTCCGCTGTCCTCCTTGCCTGCCTTGCCGAAGCCGGCGCCCGGTGTAAAGTGCGTATAGGCCATTCTGTGCCACTCGGCGTCGGACAGGGACTTTCCCCAGAGAGCCTTGGGCTCCGGACGCGACATCACGATGCGTCCGTAGCGCTCCAGCTTCTCTCCATTGCCCGAATCAATTATCTCATAATCAGTCCAAAGACTGCCCGGAAACTCAA
>CAVFAZ010000044.1:0-18622 GCA_963620825.1 Kurthia senegalensis | reverse complement strand
GCACGAGCTTCAGCCCCTGGTAGCGCTGGTAGGAGCCGGCGCGGTCGGCGAAGAGTACGTCCGGGTCGGTCTCGGCCTGGGTGTGGCAGTAGCCGTCGTAGCTGCGGTAGGAAATCAGGGCGATGGAGCGGGCGCATTCGAGGCCTGCGCGGCCTCCGTCCAGGCTCCGGGCCTCTCGGAAGGTCGGATCGGCTTCGAGAGCCATTCTCTGGGATTCGTTATAGGCTGTAAGATAAGGACTTACGCGAATGTCTGTGGCGAGGAAAACTACTTCCTTTATTATGGAAGGTTCCATAATGGACCACTCCACGGCCTGGAAGCCGCCTACCGAAGGACCTATCAGAAGATCTATTTTATCGATGCCTAAGTGTTTACGTATCAGGATGTTGGCGCTGACGATGTCACGGATTGTAGTCATCGGAAAGCTGAAATAGTAAGGCTCCCCCGTCGTCGGATTGATGCTGCGCGGGCTGCTGGAGCCGTAGGCCGAGCAGAGCATATTCACGCAGACCACGAAATACTTCGAGGTGTCGATAAGCCGGCCCTCCCCTACCATCTGGGACCACCAGTCGGAAGGGTCGGCATTGCCCGTAAGGGCGTGGCAGATCCAGATGACCTTCTCCCCCGCCCTGCGCTCGTGCTCCGAGGTGTAATAGACGAGATCCAGCGCGTGCAGCTCTCCGCCCGCCTCGAAAGTGAAAGTTTCGTCAGAATGGTATGTCCTGCGTCTCATATCGGCTTCATTCATAAAATCCCGCAAAATTAAAGAAAACATCTCAATTTATATTTATCTTTGACACTTGAACTTAACCCCGGGCGATTTTCGCTCTAAAAATGTTTGTGTTATGACTTTCAGAAAAATCCTGGGCTGCCTTGCTGCGGCCGCCTTCTCTCTGGGTATCATTCCCCAAGCTTTTGCTCAGGCCGAGCTGGTCATCACCCCTCGCGCCGAGGTGAATCTTTCGAACGCTGACGGCGATGCCGCCACCAATTTCGGCTTCACTTCACTGTACAGCTTTCTGGACGGCAGTATAGGTGAAAACTTCTCATACTCAGCATCTTTCCATTTTCTTTCCACCGACCCGAAATCCCTTTACAGCTATGAAGCCCCCTTCCAGGACGGTACCTGGATCGACTGGGCATATATGTCCTATGACAACGATATTTTCGGTATAGATCTCGGTAAGGTCGTCCTGAATATGGGCGGATTCGAATTCGACAAGAACGATGTGGATTGTTACGAACCTATGGTCAGCGACTATTGGAACACCCTCTGCATCTATCAGCCGGGTGTTACCTTAAGGCTCACCCCTTGGGAGACTCAGACATTTGAAGCTCAGCTGACTACATCTCCGCTGATGGTAGATTTCTCCGATGTTGCATTGGCCGCATCAGCGGCCTGGAGAGGAGAATTCGGCGCATTCTCGACCTATTGGGCGGCGAATCTGCAGCGCTGGAACGTCGAGGACGAGGTCGCCGGGAATTATCTCTGCGTGGGCCTCGGCAACAAGTATTCCTTTGAGAATGTGGATTTTATGCTCGACCTTTTCTATGGTCCGGCGCACGGGGCGTTCGACAAGTCGAACTGCGAGCTCTCGCTACGCGCCGACTATCGTCCGTCGCAGAGGCTCTCCTTTGAGTTTATGGGCGGCTACCGCGCCGCGAGCGACATTGCCGCTGGCGCGCTGGTGGAGTACTACCCGCTCGGAAACGACACGCTCCGCTTCCATCTCGCGGCTTCTGACCGCTATATGCCTGATCTGCAGGAAAATAAGCATCAGTATATCATTTCTCTCGGCCTTACGGCCAATCTTCATATCGGATTATAGATTTTGTACTCAAATATATAAAAAAGTGAAAAGACTTTCTTTACTTATATCATTGATACTCACAAGCTTCTGCCTTTTTGCGCAGGAGGCTGAAAAAGACACCATAGTTTCACGGGACGGCAGTCGTACCGAGGCTGTCGTCATCGAAATCAATTCTTCGGAAGTGGTCTATCAGACCCGCGCCGGAGGGCCTTATTTCGTATTGAGCGTCGATGATGTGAGCGAAGTGATCTTCTCAAACGGCTTCCGTCAGGATCTCAAACAGGATAAAATCGTGCCTTTCAACCGCTCCCTGGACAGTTTCCCCGGTGTGATGAGCTGTCGCGGCGGACATCTTTATCTTGACGGTCAGGTCATTCCCGAGACTACGGTCTGGAAAGTCATTACTGCCAATAAATACTGGAGCAGCTATCACGAGCCTGTACGCAAGTGGAGAGCCGGCAGAATCCTGACATACAGCGGTATAGGCTGTATCGCAGTTGCCGGGGCCGTCTGCGGATTGGACCTGCTGCACTGCCGCGGAAGCGAAATCACCGTTTCCGAATGGACCACTGAATTCGCAGTCGGATTGGGCTCTGCAGGCGTTCTGATGACAGGCGGCGGTATTGTTCTGACGAGAATCGGCAAGTCGCGCATCGAGAATCTCGTCCGCTGGTACAATGCCGAGCACGGCAAATATCCGGAGGCCCGCAATTCTTCCGGCGCCCAGCTCACTTTCGGCCTCTCCCCTGCCGGCGCCACCCTCGCTCTGTCCTTCTGATTTGCAGAATATTTTACCAAATGTGCAAATAACGTTTTAAGCGTACATCCCGACTTCGATTTTGTCACCGAGATGTACGTTTAAATCGTTATTTGAGCATTTCGAAGTCTCAATACAGGCGGATGATCCCGAAATCTCCGGCTTTGACCGGGAGCTTGACCATAATGCGGCCCTCGGCTGGGCTGCATTTTCCGGCGAGACCGCGGTAATCGACCGCCATAGCAGGAATATAGACCGGAATCTCCGCATCCTGCCGCGAGAAGTTGCAGACCACGAGCCAGGTGCCTTTCTTCGAAGATCGCAGGAAAGCGAAATGCCGGTCAGCATCGAAGCCGGCGAGACCCTCACTGCAGTAACAGAGGTCGTAATTGGACGCGTCAGCGGCCTCGGATGCTAGGCCCAGAACTGCGCGATAGCGCGCAAGTGTCTCACGTTCAGTTGGTAACAGCAGACGACCGGCATCGGACTTCTCGCCGCGGCGAACGGCATAGAGACCTTCGGAGAGCCTTCCTATCGTCGCGGGCTTCGCCCAATCGAAGATGCTTGTGCGGCAGTTTTCGCTTTCGCGCGCCGCCTCGCCCGCCTCCTGCCCGAAGTAGAGCATAAACGGGGTGCTGTTGAAAAGGGCCGAGACGGCCAATGCCGCCATTCCCTTCTGTGCCGAACCGGCAAAAGCCGGCGAAGCGAGCCTCTGCTCGTCGTGGTTCTCCAGGAAATTCAGCATCCGTGGCTGCAAATCACTCAGAGCCTGCCAGTTCCAGGTCAGTTCACGGGCAGTGCCCCTATCCGCGCAGAGATTGCGAAGGATGTCATACATTCCGGATTTGTCGTAGAGATAGTCGAATCCGGCCTCCTCGATGTATCTGCGGTAATTGCCCTTTTCATAGGCTTCTCCTATGAAAATCAGGTCGTTATACTGTTCTTTCGCCTTCTTTATCATCCAATGGAAGAAGTCCGTGCTGACCAGTTCCACCATATCGCAGCGGAAGCCGTCCACGCCCGTAGAGGCCCAGAACAGAATGATGTCCAGCATTTTCTGCCAGGTCCCTTCAGCTCCGTAATCGATCTTGCGGGTGTCTGTCCAGTCGTAGTCGCAATGGTCGAACACAGGGATGCCGCCCCGGGAGTCTGAGTAGTTGACTGCCACGTGGTTGGGAATGAAATCCATTATGACTTTCAGACCGTTTTCGTGGGCGCGCTGAACTGCGGCGCGGAACTCTTCAAGTCTGTTTTCAGGCTCGTCAGCAAGGTACGGATTCGTATCATAATAGTCACAGACAGAATACGGACAGCCCGGATCGCCCTTCACGAAGGATTCGCCGGTTGCGTGACGCGGAATTCCGGTCAGCCATAAATGTGTGACGCTCAAGCTCTTGAGATAATCGAAAAATACGCTGTCGAGCTCGGAGAACTTGCCTTTGCCGAGCAGGCGCGGAAGAAGTTGGTATATTATCATAATAATTATGGGGTCTATTGGATTCTGCGGCGGAATTCGGCCAGAGTTATGGCAGTTGCGGTGGCGGCGTTAAGGGATTCGCAGCCGCTTCCCTGAGGCGGATAAGGCGGAATGAAAAGCCTGTCGCTCAGGAGTTTGAGCAGCTCCTCACTGATGCCGTTCGATTCATTTCCTATGGCAATCGCCACCGGACAGTCAGCCCCGGTCATAAGTTCGCGCGAATAGATGTTCTCCCCATCGAGCGTAGTCCCGTAAACCCGTCCGCCGGCATTCAGAATCCTCCTGGCGAAATCGCAGCTGTCGCCTGTGTGGTACTCCACGCGGAAAACAGCGCCCATCGTCGATTGAACGACCTTGGGGTTGTAAAGTTCCACGCTCTCCCCTCCCGCAAGCACGGCGGTCACGCCGAACCAGTCCGCAAGGCGCAGAATTGTGCCCAGATTCCCGGGGTCGCGTATTCCGTCGAGTATGATATAGAGGCCGCTGCGTACCGCCAGAGGCCTTTCGGCCCTCTGTCGTACTACGGCCAATACGGGCGGCGGTGAGCTGAGTCCGGACATCCTTTCCATCGCGCTCTCCCCCACCTCGTCCATCCGATAGATTTTCACGACCTCGAAATCCGAGGCCTCAGCTTCAGCCACCATCTTCTCCCCCACCACTGTGAAAAGCCCGGTCTCATCCCTGAATTTCTTGATGTTCAGGGATTTGACATTCTTTATCTCGTTATTTGTCATGTCAGACATCTGATTTTCCGGTAATTAATCGATTGCAAATTTAACATTAAGTAACGATTTAAGAAAGATATCGACACAAGGAATTCACATTTAAAAAATATGTCGTAATTAAAGTTTCGTTAATGATTTATAATACTTAAATTTGTATGCTTATGCGGATACGTCGTCACATACTCCCTCTTGCAGCTATCGCTTTGGCATTGGCCGGCTGCGCCGGCCCGCGCCATCTCAGCGAGGGACAGTATCTGCTTCGCGAGAGCAAGGTCACGGTTACGGGCTCGACGGGGCTCGCATCGTCTGACTTCAGCAATTACGTCAAGCAGCATCCGGCTTTCCTGCGCAGGGTCGTCTATGACCCGGAGCTTGTGCAACCGTCGATTGAAGGCATCGAGAGGCATCTGGAGTACCTCGGCTACTATGGCTCGCAGGTCAGCAGTGACATCAGCGTGCGTCGCGGCAAGGTGTCGGTCGGCTACATCGTGGCTCCGGGCAAGCGCGTCCGCATCGACAGCATCCGCTTCTCGCTGCCGTCCAGAGCCGATTTCACCTCAGATTTTATGGCCGACACGGCCAATATCCTGGTGCGTCGCGGGGATTACCTTTCGGAAGAGGTGCTCGAGAAGGAAATCGAGCGCGGGGCTGCGCATTTCCGCAAGCTGGGCTACTACAGCCTCAGCAAGAACAACTATTCCTTCGAAGCTGACACTTTGAGTGTTCCGGGTTCCCTGATTCTGGATATGAAAGTGAACGAGTACTCTAGAAACGAAAGTGCGGCCACAGCCGTTCCTCTTCACAAGTTCTTCATAGACAAGGTGTCCGTATCATATCCGAGCAGGCTTCATCTCCGCAGCAATCTGCTTCAGAAACTCAATCTGATCCACCCGGGTGACCTTTACAACGAGGAGAAGGTGAACAATACCTATTCCCGCCTTTCATCGCTTCGGATGTTCAGCAGCATTTCCATCGGGACTTCGCAGACTGATACGAATCAGGTAAGCTGCGACATACGTCTCCAGCAGTCCAGCCTGCAGGGATTCAAGGCCAATATCGAGGCTTCCACAAATTCTAACGGACTTATGGGGATTTCTCCGCAACTTACTGTGTATCATAAGAATATATTCGGCGGCGGAGAGTGGCTGAATCTGGGTTTTATGGGCAATTTCCAGTTTATGCTGGACCAGTCCACCAGGGCCAATGAATTCGGTGTTTCGGTGGGTCTCACCTTCCCGAAGTTCCTCGGGATTCCCTACAATGACAGGGATGTGAATCTTCCGAATACCGAACTGAATTTATCCTTCAATTATCAGGGCCGTCCTGAATACACCAGAAGCATCATTTCGACTTCTCTCGGTTATACCGGAACCATTTCCGGCAAGCGCATTTCATATCAGTTCTATCCGCTGCAGTTCAATATGGTGCGGCTCTACAACATCACAGAGGAATTCGAGACAACGATGAACCGGAATCCCATAATGCGCTATTCCTATCAGGATCATTTCGATTCCGGCAGCGGCGGAACTGTCTATTACAGTTCCGTGACGGGCAGTTCCTCGAACAGCAGACCTTTCCATTACGTACGTCTTTCCGTGGACGTTGCAGGCAATTTCATAAGCCTCTTCAAGTCTCTGATGCCTACGGATGAAAATGGAACCGGACTGGTTTTCAATGTGCCTTTTTCCCAGTATTTACGCGGTGAACTGAATCTCGGAAAGACCTGGCGCTGGGGTGAGAACCTCTCGCACGCCCTTGCCACACGCCTTGTGGCTGGTGCCGGTGTGGCTTACGGGAATTCCACCGTCCTGCCTTTCGAAAAGCAGTTCTATTGCGGCGGAGCCAACAGTATGCGCGGCTGGCAGGCCCGTTCTCTGGGTCCTGGAATCTCTCCTATGGACGAGACTTTCAGCATTCCGAGCCAGACGGGTGACGTGAAGTTCGAGGCGAATATCGAGTACCGCTTCCCGGTAGTCTGGAAGCTTGCCGGCGCCCTGTTTGTGGATGCCGGCAATGTCTGGAATACTCACGAGGGCTTCGGAAAGCTCTCTGAAAGCATCGCTGTCGATTGGGGCCTCGGTGCGCGTCTCGATCTGAATTTCATAGTTCTGCGCGTGGATATGGGCTTCAAGCTCCACGACCCCGCCGCCCTTTCCAAATACGGCGCCTACGCCCCCGCCTGGCTCTCCCCTTCCCGCTGGATCTCCCGCGACGGCTTCGCATTACATTTCGGTGTAGGATATCCGTTCTAGGATAAAATCCTATAATAATCGGAAATATTTCGTTAAGGATTTTTGAGGATAGATTAATTTTTGAAGAAGGAGTGTACTGGAGTACACGACTGATGAAAAAATGAATCTAGACCAAAAAGACTAATGAAATAACGGGACGAATTTCACAACTCATCCCGTTCCACATTAAATTTTATTAACCCAATTACTAAATGAAATGCGGTAACTGACTATTTGCTCTGTTCCAGAGCGAGAGTGCGGGTAGTCTGGTCGCAGACCTCCGAAGGTCCCCAGTACTGGATCGCACCCGGATATACATATTCTGTGTTCAAAGCCCATTCCTCACGGTGAGCTGCGAAGAACTTGAACGGCTTACCGTCGAGTTCCACGAGAGCCTTGCGGATAACAGGCTTCATCTTGCCGGCCCTCTTCTCGAGGTTCATCATCATAGTGATCGGCACACCGCCCGCAACCCACTCGGAAGCTGGAGCCGTAGTGTTGCGGATGATGGACATATAACCGGTCTTGCCGGCAAGAATCAGGCGTGAAGCATTGTAACCAAGTGAGTAGCAATAATCCGCGTCGAAATTGGACGGTGCGGCGCACCGGCCCTCATAGCCGAAGAAGTGGTGCTGGGCTGCGAACTTGCCGCAGTACTTGCCTTCCTTCTTCATCTCGGCGAGCTTGGCGCCCACCATATGCGAGAGAAGCTTCTCGGTCTCGATCAGGGACACCTGGACATTGCCGTGAGGGTCGCGGTCGAGAGCGAGCTGGCTGGCCACGTCTGCAGGAAGGCTGCTGAATGTGGCGAGATTTGCTGCGCTGAGGTGCTTCTTTACGTATTCGATCTGATTCTCGCGGGCCACTGCCTTCGCCTCGTCGGTGGCGAGGACGTCGTTCAGCTCGGCGATGAGCTTCTTGATGGCAGGGATGAACTCGATGAGACCCTCAGGAATGAGGACTGTACCGAAGTTGTTGCCCTGGGCTGCGCGTGCGGCCACGATGCCGGCGATGTAATCCACAATGTCATTGAGACTCTTCTCCTTGGTCTCAATCTCCTCGGAAACGAGGCAGACGTTAGGCTGTGTCTGAAGAGCGCACTCGAGAGCGATGTGGGAAGCGCTGCGGCCCATCAGCTTGATGAAATGCCAGTACTTGCGTGCGGAATTGCAGTCGCGCTCGATGTTGCCGATAAGCTCGGAATAGGTCTTCGTAGCTGTGTCGAAACCGAAGGATGTCTCGATCTGGTCGTTCTTAAGGTCGCCGTCGATAGTCTTAGGACAGCCGATCACCTGAACGCCGTAATTCTTTGCTGCATAATACTCTGCGAGGACGCAGGCATTTGTGTTCGAGTCGTCTCCGCCGATGATGACGAGAGCCTTGATGCCGAGCTCGCGAAGGATTACGATACCCTTCTCGAACTGATCCACTTCCTCAAGCTTGGTACGGCCTGAACCGATGATGTCGAAACCGCCGGTATTGCGGTATGCGTCCATAATCTCGGAAGTGATCTCCATATATTTGTGGTCAACAAGTCCGCCCGGACCCATAAGGAAGCCGTAAAGCTTGTTCTCAGGATTCAGGGCCTTGATGCCGTCGTAGATACCGGAAATTACATTGTGTCCGCCAGGAGCCTGACCGCCGGAAAGAATGACGCCCACATTGAAAGGCTCAGCCTTGGCGCAACAGCCGCAGCACTCGGCAGCCTCGAACGTAACGACCGGCATACCGTATGTATTAGGGAAAAGAGCCTTGATTTCTGCCTGGTCGCCAACGGACTCGGTCGGCTTGCCTTCCACTGCCTTTACGCCGCCCTTGAGTGAGAGCGGAAGCTTCGGCTGATAGGAGGCGCGAGCCTTCTGGAATTGTGATATTTCTGACATAAAATGCATGTAAATTGTTCGTTCCGTGGAGCATAGGGGGATCGAACCCCTGACCTTTAGATTGCGAACCTAACGCTCTACCAACTGAGCTAATACCCCTTCTTACAATGTTTTGCAGCCATCGACAGGTGCTGATGAGGCTGCAAATCGGTGCAAATATAATGATAATTTTTGAAAAATCGGTCTTATTCCTTATCTTTACGTAATCTTTACGTATGAATCATATTCAAATCAATACTCCTTTCGGAAAAGTGACCGGCCGCAGTGAAGGCGGCGTCAGAATATTCAGAGGCCTCGTCTATGCACGCTACGAGCGTTTCGCGCCGCCAGTTGCCGCTGACGCCCCGGACCCGGACCGCGAGATTCAGGCGACTGACTACGGCACGCTCTGCCCGCAGGTCTCCTCCCGCCTGGACGCCCTGCTCGGCAAGGTCAAGGGGTTGAGAATCGCCGAAGGCGAGCTGTGCCTCTCCATCTATTCGCCTGAAGACGAGAGCATTGCGCATCCCGTAATGCTCTGGATCCACGGCGGATCGTTTCTCTCCGGCGGCAGCGAGGACCCGCGCTACGGTGCCGAAAGGCTCGTGCGCACAGGGGGCGTCGTCGTGGTCAAAGTCTCCTACCGGCTCGGCGCAGAGGGCTGGCTATATTGGCCGCAAGCGGCCAATAGAAACCTGGGTCTGAAGGATTTGCATTGCGCTCTCGGCTGGGTGCATCGCAACATCCGCTTTTTCGGCGGGGATCCCGCCAATGTCACCCTCTTCAGCCAGTCGGCAGGTGCGCACGCGGTGGCTTCGTTGATAGCGACTTCCTCCGACGCGGAATATACTTCATTCGCAGGACTGACTGGTTCTGAGGGTGCTCCGCTTTTCCGCCGGGTCATTCTGCAGAGCGCTCCGCTGGGGATTTCCATCACGCCTAAGGAGGCTGAAAAGGTTCGCGAGGCTTTTCTCAAGGCTCTCGGGAAGTCTATTTCGGAGGCTTCGATGGCTGAGATTCTGGCCGCTCAGGAAAAAGTGAAGAATATGCGCAGTTCACTAACCTTTATGCCTGTGCTTGAGGACAATATGCTATGTCCGGAGTGCTGCCGGGGCCTTCAGGTTTTCGCCACCTGCGCGGCTCAGGACGCTTCACCTTACGCCCTCCCGCCTTTCGACAAACTGTTCTCCCGCTGGCCTTCATTTGAACGCGTAATCAGTACACCTGCTGTCAAAATGTTGACCCATAAGATATTTATGGACGGGACGAAAGCCTATATATCACGTCTTGTATCTTTAGGAGTCCAGGCACGCTCGCATATCATCCATTGGTGCCCTCCGGGCAGCGTAATGGGCGCCTGTCACTGCATAGAGCTCCCGTTCATTCTAGGCGATTACGACGACTGGAAAGACGCCCGTATGCTCCAGGGCATGACCCGAAGTGATTATGACCGCATAAGTGCCGAACTCCTCTCCGCCTGGACCTCCTTCGCCCGCTCCGGCTCCTGGCCGAGGCTCACGATATAGCCATTGCGGTCGCCGAGCTTGTCGAGACGCCCGCACCGTATTTTTCTAAGTGCATCGGGAAGTGCAAAATCGTGGCGGGGCGCACTTGCCGATGTATTTGTGTACATCGAAAAGTGCGGAATGCGGCTCGGGTGAACTTCTCGATGCACCGGAGGTTATGCCAGAAAACAGTTTGTCCGGGGAAAGGCTGGAGACACAGAACTGAGATTCCTCTTTGTCGAGCAATCCTAAAAGAGTATTGCACTCATTTTTACGTCCGATAATCATAGCCAAAATCATTTTCCGCCACAAGTTTAACAAATAACCCATTAAAATCAGCGGAATCGCAATTTAAAATTGGAACTTTCCGCTGATTATATGGGATATTTATCAAAATGGATAGTATTCTCTTATGTCGACTACTGAGAAGCAGACCTTGAACGGCTCCGCCTTCGGCGACGGGATGGACTGGATTAGACGGAACAGCTGCTGCTGGTCGGCCACGTCAGTAAGTCGCATTTTGCCGTCTGCAGCCCGCAATTTTAACTGGTAACAATTTGTTACCAGTTCGTCACCTTCTTGTAAAAGCTGGCCTTTCCAAGCAAAATTTATGACTTGCTATCTTACTCTACATTGATGCATTCGGAGTATGAGCCCCTGTTTCACACAAAATAACCGTTCAGGTCTGCTTTTACGCAGTCGAACGGTTTTTGAGTATCTACAGACGGCGGCAAGTCATAACTATTCGTAGCGGATAGCTTCGATAGGATCAAGGTTCGAGGCCTTGCGGGCCGGGTACCAGCCGAAGAAGATGCCTATGACGGTGCAGACGAGGAACGATAGGATTATGGTCCAGGCCTGAATCACAATAGGATACGACAGTACTACCTTCACTATGTACGAGGCCGCTATGCCCAGCACCACTCCAAGCAGACCGCCCGTGATACTTATGAGCGTGGCTTCTATCAGGAACTGAGCCAGGATGTCGCGCCCCTTCGCGCCGATACTCATTCTCAGACCAATCTCTTTAGTACGTTCTGTTACAGACACATACATAATGTTCATAATTCCGATGCCGCCGACCAGAAGCGAAATTCCTGCGACCGCTGCGAGCAGTGTGGACATCATATCGCTGGTGCTCGTCATCATTGAGGAAAGCTCCTGCTGCGAACGGATATTGAAATCATCCTCATCCGTGGTCTTCAGCCTGTGATTCTCACGCAGCACCTCGGAGATTTCATCAATGGCCTGATCCGTATAATCCTCGCTCAGGGCCGAGCAGACGATTTCCTGAAGATAAGTGACCGCAAGGATACGCTTCATAACTGTGGTATAAGGAGTTATGATCAGATTGTCCTGGTCCATACCCATACTGTTGTAACCCTTGCTCTCCAGAACTCCGATGATGCGGAAAGGAATGCTTCCGAAACGGATAACCTTTCCCACAGGATTTTCCCCGTTCGTAAAGAGCTCATCCACAATGGTCTTGCCCACCAGGCAGACCTTGGCGGCAGTCTTTATGTCCTGATCGGTGAAAATATCACCGTCCTGAACCTTGTAGCCTCTGATATCCAGATAATCCTGATTCACTCCATAGATGGAAGTCGAGGTGTTGTTCGCACCGTAAATAGCCTGTGCAGAGGAATTTACGGAAGGGGAAATCAGCGACACATAACTGCATTTCGAGCGTATCGCCTCGAAATCCTTCACCTTCAGCGACTGCATATCGTCCGCGCTCAGACGCACGCCGCCCCTCATATCCTCGCCCGGATGAATCATAATCATATTCGAGCCCATCTCGCTGATCTCGGCCTGGATACTCTTCTTGGAGCCCTGACCGATGGCGAGCATCGTGATGACCGAGCCCACGCCTATGATGATGCCGAGCATAGTCAGAAAGCCGCGGAACTTATTGTTTCCCAAGGCCTTCAGTGCTATTCTAAATAAATTGCCAAAATTCATTTCATTACAATTTTAATCGTTCTCCACCGGCAGTTTCGCAAGCGCCTCGGCAGCGTCGAGCACGTGGTCATTATAAACGTCGCTTGTGACGTGGCCGTCGCGCAGCGTGACGGTGCGGGTGCTGTAATTCACGATTTCAGGGTTGTGCGTCACGAAAATGATCGTCCTGCCCTCCGAGTGCAGCTGCTGGAAGAGCACCAGAACCTCGAAGCTCGTGCGCGTATCCAGATTTCCGGTGGCCTCATCGGCCAATATCACTGCGGGGTCGTTGACGAGAGCTCGCGCGATGGCTACTCTCTGCATCTGGCCTCCGGACATCTGATTGCTCTTGTGTTCAAGTCTGTCGCCCAGACCCACGGCCTTCAGGGCCTCCACGGATCTGTCGTAACGTTCTTTCTTCGAGTACTTTGGATTATACATCAGCGGCAGTTCCACATTCTCCACGGCCGTAGTCTTGGCCAGAAGATTATAGTTCTGGAAAACGAAGCCGATCTTGCGGTTGCGCAGCGTGGCCCTGTCGTTTTTGTCCATAGTCCTCACCGAAACTCCATCCAGATAGTACTCGCCGGAGGTCGGGGTGTCCAGGCAGCCGAGAATGTTCAGAAGCGTGGATTTGCCTGATCCTGAAGTACCTACGATGGTTACGAATTCACCTTCATTGATGGTGAACGATACGCCGCGCAGAGCGTGGACTGTCTCGTCTCCCACTATGAAGTCGCGGCGTATGTTGTCGAGTTTGATTACTTCTTTCATAACCTGACTATACTTTTATCCTCTGACCGCTACCTCGGACCCGGAGCGAACGGACTTCTTTCAGTGGTCTCTGCCTTCTTCGCTGTCTGAGCAGCGGACAATCCTGTTACAACTTCCTCACCGTCAGTGAGTCCGGAGAAGATACCGGTCTTGTCTCCACTGGTATAACCTGCCGTTACGGCCTTCGGAGAAATGGTGTTGCCGTTTTTCACCCAAACTGTTCTGGTGTCTTCGGATGGCTGTGCTGTGCCTTCTACACTGATGCCGATCTGGCTCAGGAGCTCGGCGTCAGGATTGTATCTCAGGGCCTTGGTAGGCACTGCGAGCACGTTGTCCTCTTCCAGAGTGTAGATTGTAACATTGGCCGTAAGGCCCGGCTTAAGTTTCAGATCCGGATTCGGAGCGTTGATGACGACTTCGTAAGTTACTACGTTTGAGGTGGTTGTAGCTTCGAGGCGGACCTGCTCGACGGTTCCGTTGAAAACGTCATCCGGATAGGCATCCACGGTGAACGTTACGTTCTGGCCTTCCTCGACCTGACCGATGTCGGCCTCATCCACGTCGGCAATCACCTGCATATCAGTAAGATTCTTCGCAATGGTGAAGAGTGTAGGGGTCTCGAATCCGGCGGCTACCGTCTGTCCTTCCTCCACGGCACGGCTGATTACCACTCCGTCGATAGGAGAAGTGATGGTCGCGTAGCTCAGGTTGCGCTTCACCTTGACGTAGGATGCCTTCGCCTGGCTGTATGCGTTCTTCGCGGTTGCATACTGATAGTAAGCTGAATCGTAATCGGAATCGCTTACCAACTCCTTGTCGTGCAGGGTTTTGGTTCTGTTGTACTCCTTTTCGCGGTACTCGTATTCGGTCTTGGCCGCGTCGAGCTGCGCCTGGGAGGAAGTGAGTTCAGCCTCGAGGTTGATCTTATCCATCACGGCGATGACCTGGCCTGCTTTGACTTCGTCGTTGTAGTCAGCGTAAAGCTTGTCGATGATGCCGGAAACCTGCGTTCCGACCTCGACCTTGGTGACAGGCTCGACGGTTCCGGTCGCGGTCACGGAATTGGTGATATTGATTCTTTCCGCCTTGGCGGTCTCAAGCGTCACGCTGGACTTGCCTGTCGGACGGACTGCCAGGTAGAGTATCGCGGCTGCGGCAAGCACGCCTACGATGATCCATAAAGTCTTCTTTTTCATATTATTGTATATTTATATTCCCTTGGTAAACATCCAGAAGAGTATTGTTCATTATCGCGGTATATTTCGACTGGAGCAGTGACACGCGGGCCTGAAGAAGCGTATTCTGCGCGGTGATGAGCTCGACCGTGTTCTTCATTCCGATGTTGAACTGCTCGAGCGTGAGATTGTAGCTCTGCTGCGCGTAGCTCTCCTGCTCCTTCGCGGAGAGATATTTCGATTGTGCGGAAACCGCTTCGAGATAGACGTCCTCGACTTCCTTTAGCAGAGCCTTTTCGGTGCTCAGCTGCTGAAGGCGGGAATTGTCTGCTTCGATAACAGCCTTGTTCACAGAAGTTTTCGTGCGACGGCCCTGGAAAATCGGGATCGAGAGGTTCAGACCGAGCGACTCGTTGAAGTTGTGTCCGAGCTGGGTGCCGAAGGATGTGCTCACGCCGCTGATGTTGGATGTTCCGACGCCTGCCGAAGCGGACAATGTCGGTGAGTATGAGGACTTTGCCTGCTTGACCGCGAGTTCAGCCGCGGTAACGTTCAGCTCAGCCTTCTCAATCTGGGGCATCGCGGCGAGAGCGTTCGCATAGACGTCCGCCTTCGAAGGGAGGAGTTTGAGCACTTCGGCCTCGCCGCCCTGCGGCTCGTCCAATTCCATCTCATCGTTCACGCCCAATTCGAGCAACTGCTTGAGCTGCAGTTTGTAGCTGTCCAGAGAAGTCTTTGCTGAAGTGACCTGATAGCAGTCTGAGGCGTACTGGCTTTCGAGCTGGGCGACATCCACCTTGCTGAGCTGGCCGGCATTCTTGAGTTCGATGGCGCGGTCTCTCTGGAGTCTGGAGGCTTCTGCCGTGCTTTCACCGACCTTTACGGCTTCCTCGGCATAGAGGCACTGCATATAGGCCTTGATGATGGAAATCACGATGTCATTCGTGCTCTCGAGAACGGAAAGCGAATCGACGGAGTTCTGCAAGCGGCTCTGTTTAAGGGCTGTACGCAGGCTTCCGCCGCTGAAGAGCGTCATCTGGGCGCTGAGATTGTAATTGCCTGAAAGGCTCGAATTTTTAGATGTACTGTAAACGTCGGATCCGATTACAGTGTTGCTTCCGCTTTCAGCGAAGGGCCTGTTCGTGAATCCTTCGCTGGCGGAAGCGCTGAGGGACGGGAACATCGCAGCCTTGGCCTGATAGGTGTCCTCAAGGCCGGAAAGCTGGGTGTTGCGGCTCTGCTGAAGGGAGATATTGTTCTCGACGGCATAGTCGATGCACTCCTGCAGCGTCCATTTTTTGGTTTGGGTTTCAGCCGTAAGGTTCACGGCGTCAGAGCTTTCTGTCTGGGCTTCAGCCGTGGTGGCGCTCAGCAGCATTGCCGTGGCCGCAAGGCCGATAAGGATTATTATTTTTCGCATACTTATAAGGTTTTCTTTTTAGTGATGATGAAAAAATAAGTTGGTGTAGTTTGTGAAGGATTTTTGAGGATAAATTTGTTTGTGAAGAAGGAGTGTACTGGAGTACACGACTGATGAACAAATAAATTTAGACCAAAAAGACGAGCAAACGTACCAAGTTATTTTTTAAGAAGAACTTAAACCGGATGCGAAAATATTTCATATGTTCAGCCCCGCCAACTCAAATCGACGAACTCCCCTTTTTTCTCGATGAAAAGGGGAAACTGGGCTTCTCTGCGGGTAGAAGACAGGCTTATTTCGAAATTGAGAGGATGCTGAAGAGGGCGCTCTGGTAGCTTTCGCCGATGGGGATGCGGTCGGAGCCGATGATGATGTGGCTGCGTTCAATAGCCTCTATCTGAGAGAGTTGCACTATGTAGGACTTGTGGACACGGATGAAGCGGTCGGATGGAAGACTTTCCTCCAGATTCTTGAGACGCATAAGGGAGAGCACCGGCTGCGTCCCGTCATTCAGATGGATTTTTACATAGTCCTTAAGTCCTTCAATATAAGTGATTTTGTCCAGTTCTATCTGCTGGAGACGGTATTCGGTCTTGACGAATATGCTGCGGAGATTTCCGTTGGCGCAAGTCTGGGTGCCGGCGTCCCCAGACGGGGCGGCGGAAGATGACTGAGGCTGCGCTGGAGCGGCAGACCCGAGGGCCGGATTGGACGCGTCAGCGGCCGCGGAAACCGTATGAGAATTGGCCGGAGCGGCCGCAGAATCAACAGTTTGCGCAGCTCTCTCGGCCATTTCGAAGTACTCCTTCGCCTTCATCGCGGAGCTCAGGAAATCGGCGTAGGAGATGGGCTTGAGCAGGTAGTCCAGCGCGCGGACCTTGAATCCTTCGAGGGCGTAGTTGCTGAACGCAGTCGTGAAGATGATGCGCGTGCGCTCCGGCAGCATCCGCGAGAGTTCCATCCCGTTCAATCCTGGCATCTGTATGTCGCAGAACAGCAGGTCCACCGCGTGCTCCTGCAGGAACGCGAACGCCGCCGCACCGCCCGTGAACGTGCCTTCGAGCGAGAGGAACGGCGTTTTGCGCACGTAGCTTTCCATCAGGCGTGCCGCCAGCGGTTCATCGTCAACGACTATGCATCTTATTGTATTCATTCCTTTTTTATGCGTCACTTACTTGGTTTCGGAGGTGTTGATTCTCAATAGACTGCGGTATGTGCTCTGGACTCTGCCGTGCTCGAATGAGTAGCGCCCCGGGTAGAGCATCTCGAGTCGGCGACTGAGATTTGCAATACCTATGCCGGAGCCGCTGTGGTCGCTCTCCCCTTTCGGGAAGCAGCTGTTTTCGACTTGGCAGGTTACGTAATTGCCGTTCTCTGTGAGACTTATGCGTATATAAGAAGGCTTCTCCGGGTCAACCCCGTGCTTGAACGCATTCTCGACGAGAGGGATGAAAAGGAGCGGGGCGATCTGACGCTGCGACGGGCTCTCCGGGAGCGAGAGTTCCAGTTTCACGTCGGGCGAGAGGCGCGCGGACATCAGCTTCACATACTCCTGAATGAAAGCGCATTCCTTCGCGAGCGGCACGGTCGGAGTCTGGCTCTCGTAGAGCACGTAGCGGAGCATTCCGCTCAGGTCGTGAACGGCCTCCTGGGCCAATGCGGGGTCGATTTCTATGAGGGAGTAGATGTTGTTCAGGGTGTTGAAGAGAAAATGCGGGTTCACCTGGTTTTTCAGGTTAGCGAGCTCGGCCTCGGCCTGGGACTTTTCCATTTCCTTGCGGCGGGACTCGTTCCGGTACCATTGGGCGGTCATCCAGATGGCCACGGCTATGCCGGCTATCACTATGTAAATCACCGTGTTGCGAACAGCGAAACTGATGGTGTCGATGAGCGGGCGAGGCGGCATATGTTCCGCCGGAGGGGCAAGTACGAATCTGAAATAGAGATGTACCATCAGTGAGACAGCCGTGATGAGGACCACATTCCAGAGGACGAAGCGGCCGATCTGTTTCGTGGAGAGGAAGCGGCGGACGAGCACGGAATAATTTACGTAAAATACTGCACCAAAGGAGATTATGACAGGAATGAAATGGGAATAGTCCTGTCCTCCGTGCAGCGGCCGTCCGGGCTGCGGGGAGAAGAATGGCATCGCGAGGATCACCGCCCAGACTGCCAGATGGATAATCCACCCTCCCCTGCTCTTTTTTATGGTAGTACTCATATCTTTTCAGGCTTTTCGCAAACTTACTGATTTTTCGGGAATTTCTGTCCAGGTGGGGACAAAAACGGCCGAAAAGTTCCCAACCTGGCGCGGGCATCCCGTCTACACTGCTTTCTGCGGCATCTCTGCCGTCCAGGTGGGGACAAAAACGGCCGAAAAGTTCCAAACCTGGCGCGGGCATCCCGTCTACACTGCTTTCTGCGACATCTCTGCCGTCCAGGTGGGGACAAAAACGGCCGAAAAGTTCCCAACCTGACAGCGGCGCGGCGGCAGACTCCGGGAGCGTAATCTTTTTCCCCGGCCGCTTCGCGTCCAATACGCTCCCGGAGTCTGTCGCCGCGCCTCGAGCCTCCGTCCCAGCATTTTCCGCCGGAAATCCTCGTACCTGGCGCGCCGCATCTTAAGTCTCTGACCCGAATTACGGAATGTGTTACCTCAAATACCTGCTGCGCGTGCGGTTTCGAAAAGATTTTTTTCCTTTGCATTGCGAAAATTAAACGAACACAATATGTACCTGGAAAACATCGACGGTCCCGCGGACATCAAGAAGCTCCAAATCAGTCAGCTTCAGACACTTGCGGATGAAACAAGACATTATCTCATAGAAAAGCTCAGCAATCACGGCGGACACGTCGGTCCGAACCTCGGAATGGTCGAGGCCACTGTCGCCCTCCATTACGTCTTCAACTCCCCTACTGACAAGATTGTATATGACGTCTCCCA
>CAVFAZ010000043.1:0-16090 GCA_963620825.1 Kurthia senegalensis | reverse complement strand
GGGCGCCTGTATGTCCGACCTCCAGAACCGTCGCGGTATCCTCGGAGACCTCGGTACGGACGGCGGATTCTCAGTCCTGAGAGCAAGAGTTCCGCTTGCAGAGCTCTACCGCTACTCCACCACCCTCAGCTCCCTCACTTCCGGTTCTGCCACCTTCACAATGGAATTCGCTGACTATCAGCCTGTTCCTGGAGATGTTCAGACCAAGCTCCTCGCTGATTACGCAGCTCAGGAGAAGGACGAGGACTAGTCTTTGCTGAAAATAGAATTCAAGGTGGCCTCTCATAGGGCCACCTTTGGTAATTAAATAAAAAGATGTACAGAACACACACTTGCGGCGAACTCCGTATCGCTGACAAAGGAAAGAAAGTAACTCTGGCCGGCTGGGTTCAGAAGACCCGCAAACTCGGCGGTATGACATTCATTGACCTGCGCGACCGTTATGGCATCACTCAGCTAGTAGTCGATGCTTCGGACGCCGGTCTTCAGGAGACAGCCTCCACTCTCGGAAGAGAGTTCGTCATCCAGGCTGTCGGAGAGGTCATCGAGCGCCAGAGCAAGAACGCGAAGATGCCGACCGGCGAGATCGAGATAAAACTCGAATCCATCACCGTCCTGAACAAGTCCGTGACCCCTCCTTTCACCATCGAGGAAGTCAGTGACGGCGGCGAGGACATCCGCGCCAAATACCGTTATCTGGATTTGCGCCGTCCGCCTCTGCAGAGAGCCCTGGCACTCCGCCACCGCCTCGCACAGGAGGTTCGCGGTTATCTGGACAAGCAGGGATTTATGGAGATCGAAACTCCTTATCTCATAAAAAGTACTCCGGAGGGAGCCCGCGACTTCGTCGTGCCTTCCCGTATGAATCCGGGTCAGTTCTACGCACTGCCTCAGTCGCCTCAGACCTTCAAGCAGCTCCTGATGGTAGCCGGTTACGACCGCTATTTCCAGATCGTGCGCTGCTTCCGTGACGAGGACCTCCGCGCGGACCGTCAGCCTGAGTTCACCCAGATCGACTGCGAAATGTCGTTCGTGGAGCAGGAGGACGTCCTGAATATGTTCGAGGGAATGATGCGCGAGATGTTCCGCAACGCCATCGGCGTCGAGATTCCTTCTCCGCTCCCTCGTATGACCTGGTACGACGCGATGGACAACTACGGCTCCGACAAGCCTGATGTCCGCTTCGGAATGAAGATTCACGAGATTACAGACCAGGTCAAGGGCCACGGCTTCAGCATCTTCGACTCAGCAGAGTACGTCGGTGCCATTGCAGCTGAAGGCTGCGCCGAATACACGCGCAAGCAGACCGACGAGCTCACCGAGTGGGTAAAGCGTCCGCAGGTAGGTGCCAAGGGCCTCGTTTATATCAAGTGCCTCGCCGACGGCACGTTCAAGTCTTCCGTCGATAAATTCTACTCTCAGGAAGATCTGAAGGCCATCGCCGCAAGCGTCTCGGCCAATCCGGGAGATCTCATTCTGGTTCTCTGCGGGCCTAAGCGCAAGACTCAGACCCAGCTCGGCGTACTGCGCATCGAGATGGGTGGCCGTCTTGGCTACCGTGACCCGAAGGTCTTCGCTCCGCTCTGGATCGTCGATTTCCCTCTGCTCGAATGGAGCGAGGAGGACGGCCGCTTCTATGCAATGCACCATCCTTTCACCGCCCCTAAGCCTGAACACGAGAAATGGTTCTATTCCGACAGGAAAGAGGATCTCGAAAGGGTATGCGCAAATGCCTATGACTTCGTTCTGAACGGAACCGAGCTCGGCGGCGGATCCATCCGTATCCACAATGCCGATATGCAGAGGCGTATGTTCGAGGTGCTCGGCATCGGAGATGAGGAGGCTGAATACAAGTTCGGCTTCATCATCAACGCCTTCAAGTTCGGCGCACCGCCTCACGGAGGTCTCGCATTCGGTTTCGACCGCGTCTGCGCCCTCTTCGGCGGCCAGGAAACCATCCGTGACTACATCGCCTTCCCTAAGAACAATCAGGGCCGCGACGTGATGATCGATTCTCCTTCGCAGATTGACCAGAGCCAGATGGACGAACTCTGCCTGGCTTCAACCGCCAAGCCGGAGTGAGAATCCTGCACAAATATGACCTCAGCTCGCAGAACACTTTCCGGATGAAGGTGTCCTGCGAGTGTTTTGTGGAATACGAGAGTGTCGGGGAGCTTGAAGAGCTTGACACGGACAGTCTGCCGAAGCCTCTGCTGCATATAGGAGAGGGGAGTAATCTTCTGTTTACCAAGGATTTCCCCGGAACGGTGCTGCATTCCAACATCGAATACATCAAGTATGTGGATATGGGCTTTGACGATGTCCCGGTGATGGTCGGTGCGGGCGTGAATTTCGATTCCTTCGTTGCCGAGACCTGCCGCCACGGACTCTGGGGCGCCGAGAACCTGTCCCTCATCCCGGGAGAGGTCGGGGCCGCCGCCGTGCAGAACATCGGCGCGTACGGTGTGGAGGTAAAGGATATTGTCTCCGGAGTCGTATGCTTCGATCTTAAGGAAAGGAAGAAAGTGAAATTCCAGGTCGCGGATTGCCGCTACGGCTACCGGTCTTCGATGTTCAAGGAGCCGGAGAACAAGGGCCGTTATGTGGTTACGAGCGTGCTCTTCCGTCTCAGCCGCCGCCCGAACCCACGTCTGGAGTACAAGGGCCTGTCCGAGGCGCTGGAAGGACGCGAACCGCAGACTCCGCAGGAAGTGCGCGAGGCCGTCATCAGGATCCGCAGAACCAAGCTTCCGGACCCGGAGGAGATCGGCAGTGCGGGGAGTTTCTTCAAGAATCCCGTCGTGAGTGCGGAGGATTTCGCAAGGATTTCCCCGGACGGGTCGGCGCCCCACTACAAACTGCCTGACGGCTGTGTCAAGATTCCGGCAGCCTGGCTGATAGACAGTTGCGGACTGAAAGCTGCCGCGGAAGGCGGCGCTGCAGTATATGAGAAACACCCTCTGGTCATTGTAAACCGCAGCGGGGATGCCGCACCGGGGGATATTCTCGCACTTGAAAGAAAAATTGTCGATGGAGTCCGGGAGCGCTTCGGCGTAGAACTCCATCCTGAAGTAGAACATATATAATCCGAGCCGTATGAGTTCATTCGTCATCGAAGGAGGTCACCGTCTGAGCGGAACCATAGAGCCCCAGGGAGCCAAGAATGAGGCTCTGGAGGTTATCAGCGCCGTTCTGCTGAGTTCCGAACCGGTCACCATCTCCAATGTCCCAGAGATTCTCGACGTAAAGAACCTCATCTCCCTTCTGGAGAGTATGGGGGTCAGAGTGGAGAGGCTTTCCGAGAGGGAATACCGCTTCTGCGCTGCAGATATCGATGAATCCTACATCCGCAGCGCCGACTTTGTCCGCCGCTGCGCCCAGTTGCGCGGCTCGGTGATGGTTGTGGGCCCTCTTCTCACCCGTTTCGGACAGGCATACTTTCCGAGACCGGGCGGCGACAAGATCGGCCGCCGCAGGGTCGATACCCACATCGACGGATTTATGAAGCTCGGGGCCGCCTGCGCCTACGACGCCGAACGCCGCGCATACAAGCTGTCTTCGGGCAGGGAGATGAAAGGCTGCTATATGCTGCTTGACGAGGCGTCCGTGACCGGCACGGCCAATATTGTAATGGCCGCCACCCTCGCCAAGGGCGTCACGACCATCTACAATGCAGCCTGCGAGCCTTATGTCCAGCAGCTCTGCAAGATGCTCGTGAGGATGGGTGCCAGAATCGACGGCATTGGCTCCAACCTTCTGACTATCACCGGAGTGGAGTCCCTCGGCGGGACCACCCACAGGATACTCCCCGATATGATTGAGGTCGGATCGTTCATCGGAATGGCGGCCATCACCCAGAGCGAACTCACCATCAGCAATGTCTCCTGGGAGAATCTGGGCATCATTCCGGAATGTTTCCGCAGGCTCGGAGTCAAACTCGGGCAGCGTGGGGACGACATATATATCCCGTCCCAGGACAGCTATGAGATAGAATCCTTTATCGACGGCTCCATAATGACCATCGCCGACGCTCCGTGGCCGGGATTGACCCCGGACCTGCTCAGCGTGATGCTGGTGGTCGCCACGCAGTGCAAGGGCAGCGTGCTGATACATCAGAAGATGTTCGAAAGCAGGCTTTTCTTCGTCGATAAGCTGATAGATATGGGCGCGCAGATCATTCTCTGCGACCCGCACCGTGCCGTGGTGATAGGCCACGACCACAAGATCTGCCTCAAGGCGGGGCGGATGACTTCGCCGGACATCAGAGCCGGTATCGCGATGCTGCTTGCGGCCATGTCCGCCAGCGGTACATCGGAAATTGACAATATCGAGCAGATTGACCGCGGATATGAGAATATCGATGTGCGTCTCAATGCGCTCGGGGCTAAAATAGAGAGAAAACAATAATGCAGGTACTCAAGTTCGGCGGCAGTTCCGTTGCGGATGCCACAAGAATGTCCGCAGTCATAGACATCGTATTGGACGCAGTCCGCAAGGACAGAGTCGTCCTCGTCTGTTCCGCTGTCAGCGGCTGTACGGATGCTCTCATTGCCATCGGCTCTCTGCCGGCGGGGGATCAGCGCAGGGCCTTGACGGACAATCTGAAGGACAGGCACCTTGCCATAGTCCGCCGGCTGTTCACCGGGGAGGAGCGCAGAGCCGCGTCGCAGGAGACGGACTCCCTCTTCGAGGAGCTTGCGCAGGCTCCGGGGGAGGATTGCGTGACCTTCGGAGAACTTTTTTCCACCCGCATCATAGCCCGCAAGTTCGCCTGCGAAGGGGTTCCGACCCGATGGCTGGATTCCCGCCGCCTGGTAATCACTTCCTCAGGGGAGGTCGATTGCGGGACTACATATTCGAATATAGCTTCCGCCGTGGCGGAAAATCCTGAGACTCAGCTTTTTGTGGTGCCGGGATTCATCGCTTCGGAGGCGTCCGGACGAGTCACGACCCTCGGTCGCGGAGGTTCGGATTACAGCGCGGCCCTCTATGCCGCAGCCGTAAGGGCTGATGACCTTCAGATCTGGACTGACGTGCCGGGAATTATGACGGCAAACCCGAAAGTGGTGCCGTCCGCAGTCACGGTACCCCAGATTTCGTATCGCGCCGCCCTTGACCTTGCCGCCAACGGTGCCAAGGTGCTCTATGCCCCTACGGTCCGTCCTGCAATGGAGGCGGGAATCGCCATCAGGATACTCAACAGTTTCGATCCGCGCAATCCGGGGACTGTCATCAGCGACATCTGCCCCGGCGGGCAGGACAACTGGATGGGCGTGACGAGTCTCGACCGGGATGGCGAATCGACTATCTGTCTGGTGGGAGAATCCGTTTCGAGCCGCCGCTCGGCCTCCGGCAGAATCGTGTCGGCGCTTGCCGAGGCGGGCATCAAGCCTCTTTCAGATGTCTGGGGAGAGGGAGCGACTTTCTTTCTGAAAGTTCGCCAGATAGTTGTAAAAGAAGCGGTTGCGGCGATTCACAGGGAATTTTTCGAGTCCCGGTCCATCACTGAAATCAATGTCTTCATTGCCGGTTACGGAGCCGTGGGAAAGGCCCTCGCGGAGCTTGTGGAAGTGAGCCGCAAGCGGATTGAGGCGAGACTCGGACGAACGATAAAGATAGTCGGAGTGTCCAACAGCAGACGCTACCTGATTGACCTGCGCGGCATCGCTGCGCAGGATATGGAAGAACGGCTGCCGGAAGGCGACAGCGCAGAAGGCGGAGCGTTTATTGACGCAGTATGCGCTGCGGCCCCGCGCAAGTCGGTTTTCATCGACTGCACGGACGATGACAGGCTCTTTCTCCACTACGAACGCCTCTTCCGGAGCGGGCTCAACGTGGTGACTTCCAACCGCCGTTCGCTCGCCGTGCCTTATGTGCAGTATGCCGCGCTCAAGGCTGCGGCAAGGGAGAACGGGGCATTCTTCCGCTATGACACCACCGTCGGCAACTCCCTTCCTATACTCGAATCCATCGCCAGCGGAGCCAACTGCAGCGACGGGATAGAGTCCATCGAGGCCGTCGTTTCCTGCACGCTTAACTATGTGCTGACCTCTCACGAGGTTCCGGAGTGCGGTGACAGCATCGCATCGCTTCTCCGCAGGGCCCAGAGCGAAAGGCTCTCTGAGACGGATCCGCGTACAGACCTGGGCGGGCGCGATGTGCTGCGCAAGCTTCTGATATTGGCACGTGAGGCGGGCGTTCCGCTCGAAGAGAGCGATGTGAAGATCACTCCGATGCTGCCTCAGGAGTTTTTCGACTGCCCTATCGGGGAGTTCTATACCAGACTGGAGGCTTACGAAGGGGATATCAGACGCCGGGAGGCTGAGCTTCAGGCTGCCGGGCAGAGACAGCGCTTCGTCGCTTCGCTTCGCCGCGACCCTTCGTCCAGGCTCGGTTACAGGGCTGAAATCAAGATGATGGCGGTGGGCGCAGACAGCCCGTTCTACTGGATTAACGGCACGGAGAACGTGACCGTGGTACGCAGCGAATATTCTGCTCCGCTTGTAATACGTGGAGCGGGAGAGGGCGTCAGAGCCGCAGCCAGCGGAATAATAAGAGACGTACTGCTATGATGATGGATCTCTTTCATAAGATGCTTTCCATCGATTCCACTTCCGGTCGGGAGAGGGACTTCGCACTGTGGCTGAAAGACCAGCTGGAAGCTCCTGTGACAGAGCAGTTTGAAGTGGGTGACGGGGCCCTCAACCTTCTTTTCTCCTGGGGAAGTCCGAAGGTGGTTTTCTGCACCCATATGGATACGGTCCCTCCGTATATCGCACCTGATTTCGGGCCGGAGATAATCCGCGGCCGCGGCAGCTGCGATGCCAAGGGACAGATTTTTTCCATGTACAGCGCCTGCCGTAAACTCGAACAGAGCGGCAGGGACGGTTTCGCCCTCCTGCTTCTGAGCGGCGAGGAAACAGGCTCCTGGGGAGCCAAGGCATTCTCCCGCAGCGGTTTCACGGCCCCGTATCTGGTGATAGGCGAGCCTACGGATAACTGTATGGTTTCCGCCTCCAAGGGCACCAAGTCTTTCGATGTCCATTTCAGCGGCGAGGCCTGCCATTCCGGCTATCCGGAATACGGCCGGAGCGCGGTGGATATGTTCGTGGATATGATGAATACGCTCCGGGCTGAAAACTTCGGCGACGACCCCCTGCTGGGTGAAACGACCTTCAATGTGGGGCTGCTGCGCAGTGACAATCCCCAGAACATTCTCAGCCCTTCGCTGGACTGCAGGCTGTACTTCCGCACCACCTTCGCCAGCGACGAAAGAGTGTGCTCCCTGATGCGGAGCCTTGCGGGAGATAGCGTCAGCGTCAGCGCAAGAGGAGGTGACGCTCCGGCGGAATATCTGACTTTCCCCGGCTTCAGGACCAAGCCTGTGGCCTTCGGCAGCGATGCTCCGCATCTGAGCGGGTTCGGGAAGAAGATGATCTGCGGCCCGGGCTCGATAAGGACTGCACACCGGGACAACGAGTGCGTGAAAATCAGCGAATTGGAAGAAGCGACAGATAATTATATCAGGATTTATGAAAATTGTGATCAGCGGCTACGGTAAGATGGGCCATTGTGTGGAGGCCGTGCTCAAAAAGCGCGGAATTCCGCTTGTTTGCGCTACTGAAGACGTGCGTTCCCTTCCCGAAGATGTGACTTCAGGGGCGGTATGCATAGATTTTACCACTCCGGACGCCTTCAAGGCGAATTATCCGTTCCTCGCGGAGCGTTTCGCAGCCGTGGTGGTCGGCACCACCGGCTGGTACGACGTCGCAGACGAGGTCTTCGCCGAGTTCGGACGCCGGGGGACGCCCCTAGTCTGGGCGTCCAATTTTTCCATAGGCGTCAACGCTTTCTTCGCCGCCGTGGATCGGGCCTGCACCGTTCTCAAAGGGCACGGCTACACTCCTAAAGTCGAGGAAACCCATCATATCCACAAACTTGACGCTCCCAGCGGTACGGCCAAGACCGTGGGCGGCATAGTCGAGAGGACGCTTGGCGAAAAGCCCGAGATCACTTCCTACCGTATCGGAGAAGTGCCCGGCATCCACACTGTCATCCTCGGCTCGGATGTGGATAAGCTGACCTTTACCCACGAGGCGTTCTCGCGTGAGGGGTTTGCCGAGGGGGCTGTGACTGCGGCTCTGCTTACAGAGGGCCTGCAGGGAGTTCACGAATTTAAAGATTTGATATTATGAGCAAATTATATCTAAAAGGCTGCGGCACGGCGCTGGTGACCCCGTTCTGTGACGGAGAGGTCGATTATGAGGCTTATGCCGCCTGTGTGGATCGTCAGGTGAAGGCCGGGGTGGATTTTCTCGTACCCCTCGCCACCACCGGAGAAACCCCGACTCTCTCTGCAGAAGAGAAGCTCCGCCTGCTGGACATTACGAAGGAACACGCTGCCGGAAAGCCGCTTGTAGCGGGTGTCGGTACCAATTCCGTACAGGGGACCCTCGCCAATATGCGTCTGCTCTCAGACCACGGGGCCGATGCCTGGCTGGTCGTGGTGCCATACTACAACAAGCCTACTCAGGAAGGCCAGTACCGCTATTTCAAGGCTGTCGCCGAGGCTTCCGACAAGCCGATAGTGATTTATAACGTGCCCGGACGCACGGGGGCCAATATGAGCGCAGACACAGCAGTCCGTCTCGCCGCCGAATGTCCGAACATCATCGGAACCAAGGAAGCTTCAGGCAATTACGCCCAGGTGAGCGAGATCATCCGCCGCGCTCCTGAAGGCTTCTCGGTACTCAGCGGGGATGACGATATGACCTTTGCCTTTATGGCTACAGGCGGGCAGGGCGTAATCAGCGTTGCATCCAACGTGGCTCCTTCCGAAGTCAGCACGATGTGCTCTGCGATGCTCGCGGGTGACCTGCTGAAAGCCAGGGAGTTGCATCATCGTCTGATGCCTCTGTTCAAGGGCTGTTTCGTCGAGTCCAATCCTATTCCTGTCAAGGCTGCCCTCTCGCAGCTCGGACTGATACGTTCCGAGGTAAGGCTCCCGCTGTCGGAAGCGAACGAGAATACACAGAAAGTGATGTCTCAAATACTCAGCGAGTTATGGAAATAAGCATAGAGAGATTCAATGAAGTGATAGCCGCCCTGGAGGCAGGAGAACTGAGGGTCGCTGAGAAGGTCGATGGCGAGTGGAAAGTCAATACCTGGGTCAAGGAAGTGATTCTCGCAGGCTTCAGGCTTGGTAAGATTGTGGATATGAGCGAGGGACAGTTCCCTTTCTTCGACAAGGACACCTATCCGGTGCGCCGGTTCACCTCTTCCGACAGGGTGCGCATCGTGCCGGGAGGAAGCAGCATCCGCCGCGGAGCCTATGTGGCTCCCGGAGCCATAGTGATGCCTCCGGCCTATATTAATGTGGGCGCGTATGTGGGCGAGGGAACGATGGTGGACAGCCACGCCACGATAGGTTCCTGCGCGCAGGTGGGTTCACATATCCATATCTCTGCATCCACCCAGATCGGCGGGGTGCTCGAACCGGCGGGCGCTATGCCTACCATAATCGAGGACGGGGCTTTCGTGGGAGGTAATTGCGGAATCTATGAGGGAACCGTAGTCCAGGAGAACGCCGTGATAGCGTCCGGCGTAATAATCACTTCATCTACAGCGATTTTCGATGCCACCAAGGGCGAATTCCTGCCACGCAACGCCGACGGGCGCGTGGTTGTGCCTCGCGGGGCGGTGGTGGTTTCCGGCAGCCGTCCCATCAGCAAGGGAGTGAGCGCCGGGAGCGGCGTCTGTCTCTATTGTCCTGTCATCGTCAAATATCGTGACGAAAAGACTTCTTCTTCTGTCAGTCTGGAGGAGCTGTTGAGGTAGTTTTTTCTTACCGGATCACTTCTGCGAGGAGCTTTATTCCGGCTTCCATCCGGGAGGCGTCCAGGAAGGAGAAGTTGAGACGCATAGTGTTGCGGTGGCTGCCGTCGGAATAGAAGAATGAACCGGCGACATAGGCGACTCCCGCAGAGAGGGCCCGGTCGTAGAGGGCTACAGTGTCGCAGTCTTCAGGAAGGGTAAGGAAGAGGAAAAGTCCCCCTTCGGGCCGCGTCCAGCTGACCCCGGACGGCATATATCGCTCCAGCAGCGAGAGCATAAGGTCCCGCTTCCCTCGGTACAGTTCGATGCTCCTGCGCAGGTTTGTGTCCAATGCGCCGCTTCCCATAAATTCCGCAGCTATATACTGGTCGAAAATCGGCGGACAGAGATCCAGGGACTGCTTGCAGACATAGATTTGTTCCAGCAGCGCCTCCGGTCCGAAAATCCATCCGAGCCGGAATCCCGGCGCGAAGATTTTGGAGAAACTTCCCAGATGCAGAGTCCTTTCCGGAGCCAGGGAATAAATCGTCGGCACTTCCTCCCCGCTGTAGCGGAGCTCTCTGTACGGACTGTCCTCGACTATCACGAAACCGTATTTCTCCGCCAGGGAGCAGAGGCTCCGCCGCTCTTCGAGCGTCATAGTCACTCCGCTCGGGTTCTGGAAGTCCGGGATTACATAGCAGAATTTGGCCCGGCCCAGAACTTCCGCATTGGCTCCGCAGTCCTCCTCCCGGAAACTCTTGAGGGCCACGACATTGGCTCTGTAGGATTTGAATGACTGCAGGGCTCCGAGATAGGTCGGGTCGGAAGTCAGGATGACATCCCCGGGATCAGTGAGTATGCGTGTGCAGACATCGATTCCCTGCTGCGAGGATGTGGTAATCTGGATATTGTCGGTAGCGACCCCGTAACGCTCTGAAATCACCTTCCGCAGTTCCCTCACACCCTGGGTCGCCCCGTACTGCACCGCCTTCGCCCCGTATTTGTCCAGCACCAGGGCTCCGAGAGACTTGATCTCCTCCAGGGGGAAAGTTGCGGCGTCGGGATAACCTCCTGCAAAAGAATAGATTGCGTTGAGGTCAGTATGCTTGAAGATCTCCCTTACGGGAGACCTCATAAAATTGTGTACGTCTTCGGCGAAAAGCTTGCTGTAGTCCATAAGATGCTATCTGAACTCCTCGTAGTCAGGAAGACCGATATTGGAAGTGATTTCCTTCAGATGCTTGTCATCACGCGGACAGATCATCAGCACGTCGCCCGTATCGATGACGGCATAATGCTCCAGACCGCTCACGGCGATGAGCTTGCGCTTGCTGTTCGAATAGATGATGCTGTCGGAAGTCCCGCGAAGCAGGGTGCTATCGACAGAAATGGCATTCCCGTTTTCGTCTTTTTCTTCTATGTATTTATAGAGCGTATCCCAGTTCCCGATATCGTCCCAGGTGAATTTTACCGGATACACGCAGGCCCTTTCGGTGCGCTCCATCACAGTGTAATCGATGGAATCCCTCTTGCAGGCGGAATATATATTTTCCAGGAAATCTGCCGCGGAAGCCGTTCCGCAGACATTGTCCCAGCCATTGAAATTCTCAATGATTTCCGGGCAGAATTTCTCCATTTCCTCCTTTATGACTCCGGCCTGCCAGATGAAGATACCGGCATTCCAGAGAAATTCCCCGCTCTTTACGAACACCTCCGCCAGTTCCGCATCCGGCTTTTCCGTGAAAGTCTTGATCCCGGCTATCTGTCCGCTCTGTACCGCAGATGCGCCTCCCACTGCCTGAATATATCCGAAATTGGTGTCCGGACGGCTCGGGACAACTCCCAGGGCGACAAGGGAACGGTTTTCGGAAGCGTAGGCGAAAGACTTTTCAATGGCATCGCCGAAGGCGTCCTGATCGAAGATCAGCAGATCGGAAGGAGTCACCACGAATACGCCCTGAGGGTCTCTGCGCAGGATTTCAGCTGTCGCGAAAGCTATGGCCGGAGCGGTATTGCGGCTGTGAGGTTCCAGAAGCAGATTCCCGTCGCTGAGTTCCGGAAGCTGTCTTTTAACCTCGTCGCGGTAGCGTGTGACGGAAACTACAATGATGTTCTCCTTCGGAACGAGCCCGAGAAAACGTTCGTAAGTCATTCTGAGAAAGGTCTTTCCTCTTGGCGAGAAAGTAAGAAACTGTTTAGGCATCATCTTTCTGCTGATCGGCCAGAATCTGGCGCCTTTGCCACCCGCCAGGATGACGCAGTATTGATGTTCGTTCATATAATCACGTGGTTCAAATCGAATAAAAAATAGGTATGAAGGCCTCGGGAATAAACCGGGTCCGGACACTTTCCCCTTCAAAAATCACACTAAACACGTCGAAATGCAGGTCCCAATTTTCCTTCAGAGCCTCATTTTTTGACTTGTGGATGAAAGCTTCCGCCGCAGCGACCAGTTTTCTCTGTTTCGCCCAGCCCACGCTCTCCTCCGGCGCCGCCCCCACAGGCGCAGTGCGCGTCTTTACCTCCACGAAATGCAGCCCGTCGCAGGCCAATGTGATAATGTCCACTTCCAGATGCGCGTACGTCCAGTTTCTCTCCAGCACTGTGTGTCCCAGCGCGCGCAGGTGTTCGCACGCCAGAGCCTCTCCCGCATCCCCGAGCTTTCTCTTCTTAGTCTTCATAATCAAGTCTTTATGTTCTTTCCCGGCCGTCCTTCGGCCGTCCAATCCTTCCCCTCTTCCCAATCCGGACTCAGTCGAAAGTGACCACCGTCACCCCGCTTCCTCCGAACTGTATATGCTCATCCACAGCCGAGGCCACTCCTGGCACGGTCCTGAGATACTTCTGTATCTCGTCCCTCAGGACCCCCGTACCCTTTCCGTGAATAATCCTCACGGAAGGCACTCTCAGCATAAGGGCGTCATCTATATAATGTGTAACTATGTCCATCGCATCGTTCAGCCTCTCCCCGCGCACGTCCAGCTCCATCTTGAAGTTCAATTTCCTCTCCGCTATGCTTGTATCGACTTTCTGGATTGGAGGACGCGAAAATTCTTTCGCGGCCGCCTTATACTCATTGGATGAAATCCGCTCGACGCGGTCTGCAGGGAGCTTCGTGCTGATGTTGCCGATGACGAGCGTCACGGCCTTCGCGCTGACTTTCGTCACTTCGCCGACCATTCCGTTGTCCTTCACGCGGACCTTCTCGCCGACTTTCAGCGGGGCGTTGCGGAAGGTCTCCATACGCTTGCGCTCGGCCTCGGCCTGCTCCATCTCCTTTCTCTCGCGTTCGCCGGCCCTCTGGACCTTGCGCTGCTGCTCGCGCTTTTTGCGCTCCTCGATCTTGCGCAGGCGCTCCTCTATATATTCATCCTTCTCCCTGGCCTTCTGCTCTTTCAATTGGCCGAGACCGGCCACGAAAGCCTGAAGCTGCTTGCGCGCCTCCTGCGTTTCGCCCTTGTCGGCCTGCGACTCCTTGATGCTGCGTATGGTGTTCTCCACCTGTTTGTTTGCGCTGCGCACTATGTCTTCGGCCTCCTTCCGGGCCTCGTCCAGAATCTTGTTTTTCTCTTTCTGGATGTCCTGGAGCTCCTTCTGGTAGCGGTCTGTGATGTTTTCCAGCGTGCGGTCGGTGTTCTTAATCTTCTGCAGTTTCTCGTCCAGCACGCGGCGGTTGCGCGCGATCTTGCGCAGATTCCTCTCGATGCCGACAAACTCCTCTCCGGCGCGGTTCTCCGCATCCTTCACGATGGCTTCCGGCAGACCCATCTTGCGCGCCAGCTCGAAAGCGAAGGAATTGCCCGGCAGGCCCATCTCCAGCTGGAAGAGGGGCTTTATGTTCTGCGCGTCGAAGAGCATCGCCGCGTTTATAACGCCGGTCTCCGCCGAAGAGGCGTAGAGCTTGAGCTGGGTGTAGTGCGTGGTGATGACTCCGTAGGTGCCGCGACGGTCGAGTTCGCTCAGAATCGCCTCTGCAATCGATCCGCCCGCAGCAGGTTCCGTCCCCGAGCCGAACTCGTCGATGAGCACCAGAGAATTGGCTGTGGCAACAGCCAACATATCCCTCATATCTGCGAGGAATGAGCTGTAGGTGCTCAGGTCGTTGTCTATGGACTGGTCATCGCCGATGCTCACGCAGATGCGGTCGAATATCGGGAGCTCGGAGGTCTCGGATGTCGGGATCAGCAGGCCCCACTGGAACATATACTGCAGAAGTCCTACTGTCTTGAGACACACTGACTTACCGCCTGCGTTCGGGCCGGAGATCATTATTATGTGCTTGGCAGGCGTGAGGCTCAGTGAGAGCGGAACGACTTCCTTGCCTTCTTTTTTCAGGGTTCTCTCAAGCAGCGGATGGCGGGCTTTGCGCAGGCTCAGCTCGCCGCTGTCGGATATAATCGGCATACCCGCGATGAAGTCCAGAGCCGTCTGCGCCTTCGCCATCAGGAAGTCGATTTCACCCATAAAGCCCGCCGCGTAAATCAGTCCCGGCAGGTACGGGCGCACGAAAGAGCTGAATTCCGCGAGAATGCGCGAGATTTCCCTCGTCTGGGCAAAGCCCAATTCGATGACCTCGTTCTCGAGTTCTATGATTTCGGCCGGTTCCACGAAGGTGGTCTTGCCGGTCGCGGAAGTGTCATACACGAATCCCGGCATCTTGCGCTTGCTCGCGGAGGAAACCGGAATGAGATGCTTGCCGTCGCGGATCGAAACGCTCGCGTCGCTGTCTGCGAGACCCTCCTCCTGAGCCTTGCGCAGAATCGCCGCGGCGCGCTTGGAGATGGACGCCTCCTTCTCCCGGAGCTGGCGGCGGATGTCGTAGAGGGCGTCCGACGCCGTGTCCTTTATCTCTCCATATTTGTCCAGGATGCTGTCAATCCGCTTCTGGATGTCGGGGAAGGACTCCACCGGGGAGCTCAGGCGCTTGAGCTTCGGATAGACGCTGTCCTTTATGCCGGCGAAGAAGCCGGTTATCTTTGCGGTGGTGCCGATCAGGGTGCGGAGTTTGCCGAGGGATGCCGTGTCCAGATTGGCGCCTTCCTTGCGGAGCGGAAGAAGGAAGGGGAGAGCGTCGATGTAGCCTGTGGTCGGGAAATTCTCCTCGAACATCAGTATCATACGCATCTCGTCCGTGAGCTGCAGGCGGTGGGCTATGGTCTTTCTGTCGGTGCAGAAGCACTCCTTTTCGGTCTTGTCGGCGGCATATTCCGTCAGGCAGCGGTCCGAGACGATCTTCCTGACCCTGTCGAACCCCAGCTTCTGCTCAAGTCTTTCATCTATTATACTATTCTGTTGAGGCATCGTTGTCTCTGTCGTTCTGCCGCTCCGCCGAAGACGGGTTCAGGAGCAGCTTGAGTTCACTTATGTTGCCGATGGTCTGGATTTTACCGTTTCTCACGTATGAGATGTGGCCCGTCTCCTCCGAGACCACGAGAATGATGGCGTCGCAGGTCTCGGACATTCCGATGGCGGCCTTGTGACGCATTCCGTAGTGTGCCGGGATGTCCTGGCGCTCAGTGATCGGCAGGGTGCAGCGCGCCGCCGCGATGCGTCCGCCTTCTATCACCATGGCTCCGTCGTGGAGAGGGGAGTTCTTGAAGAAAATGTTCATTATCAGACGGCGGCTGACCATCGCATCGACCTTGTCGCCCGTCTCCTTTATGTATTCCAGCTTGTCTTTCTGGGGAATGACGATGAGGGCTCCCGTCTTTTCTTCGCCCATCTGGCGGCAGGCCTCGGAGATTTCGTTCACCACGCCGGTGTCCAGGCTGTCCTCCTTCACGCCCAGGAGCTTGTCCAGAAACTGGGCGAGGCGGGGAGTGTGGCGGTATTTGTTGCCGATTCCCATAAGCAGGCGGCGGATCTCAGGCTGGAAAATAATAATGAGCGCAAGCACGCCTACGTCCAGCACGGTGCTCATCACGGCGGTCATCAGCTTCATGTTCAGCGCGCCGGCGATGACCCTCACGAGCAGCAGGAGCAGGATCGCGGTGAATACTCCCATAGCGGAAGATCCTCTTATCCAGCGGAATACGAGGTAGATGATTATCGCCACCAGAAGGATGTCGATTATATCTATAAAGGACAGGTTCAGGAACCCGAAAATAGCCAGAAACGTCATATTCTGCAAAGGTACAATACAAATTAATGTAAATCAAGTGATTGATTATTGAAAAATTATTTGTACATTTGCAGCCCGCAATTTTAGGCGGAAATGATTAAAGTATTTATAAACAATTAATTAACAAACCAATGCCTGGATTAATTGGAAAGA
>CAVFAZ010000042.1:0-45221 GCA_963620825.1 Kurthia senegalensis | reverse complement strand
GGGGGTAGTGCCCGTTGGGGTGTGTGAGTTCGACTCTCACCTACCGCACAAGAGGTTGACCGGAAAACCGGTCAACCTCTTTTCTTTTATATACTTTGGTAAGTATTAAGCTTTATGAATATCAGTCACTTACTTGCTTCTGACGCAGGAGAGGCTGACGGAGCCGGAGCGGACGAAGTCGGCGTGACTGACCCGATAGCTCTGGACGCGTCTGCCCCCGAGACGGATTTCCTTTATTCTCTCATAACTGCCGGATTTCCCTGAACAGCTTTTGGACAGAACCAGTTCTGACTTTCCTTCGCAGAGGGACGGGTCCAGAGAGATGGTGACCCTGTCGAAAGCCGGGGCGGTAAGCGTGTAGTACGGTTCGCCCGGACAGTCCGGGTAGAAGCCCATCATCGAGAACACAGCCCAGGCGGACATAGTTCCGGTATCGTCATTGCCCGGAAGTCCGTCAGGGCGGACGGTGAAATATTTTTCAAGCAGCTGCGGGACCATCTTCTGGGTTCTCCATTCCTCTCCCCTGAACCGGCTGAAAAGATACGGATAGGCTATGTCAGGCTCATTTGCAGGATCATACAGACCCTCGTCGAACACCTTCTGGAGTTTCTCCACATACTTCTTCCTTCCTCCCATAAGGGCCGCATACCCTTCCACATCGTGAGGCACATAGAAGGTATAATTCCAGGCGCTCCCCTCGTGGAAGCCCGGAACAGACTCGAAATTCTCCCCCTGACGCGGATTGAACGGCGAAAGGAATGAGCCGTCGGGATTCAGCGGACGCAGGGTGCCGGACTCGCTGCTGTAGTAATGCTTATAGTTCAGCGACCTCTCACGGTAATTGGCCGCATCTTCGATGTGGCCGAGTTCGCGTGCGAGAAGCGAGAGAGCATTGTCCGCGACGTAGTACTCCAGCGCGTGCGAAACGGAGTTGTCCCCCGAGAAGTCGGCGGCGAAGAAGCCGAGCGGGATGTAGCCGTCACGAAGATACGGGTCATTGTCCGGGCGCATCCGATTCTCGTCTCCCGGAGTGTCCGCAGACTTGACGAACGCCTCGTAAGCCGTATCTATATCTATATCTTTCAGGCCTTTGAGCCAGGAATCGACAATCACCGGAATGGCCGGGTCGCCCTCCATCGTAAAGGTCTCGCGGCCGTAGAGCTCCCATTTCGGCATCCAGCCCCATTCGCGGTACATATCGATCATAGACCGCATCATATCCGTCTGACGTTCAGGATATACCAGGGTCATAAGCTGGTGGACGTTGCGATAGGTGTCCCACAGGGAAAACACCGTATATCTGCTGTGGCCCGGCTGGACTTTTCCGACTCCGGGGCGCACAGCATTGGCGTTCGATTTTCCGTCATACTCCATCAGAGGATACTCCCCGTTCACGTCATTCAGGACATTCGGGTGTATAAGTGTGTGATACAGGGCAGTATAGAACACTTCCTTCTGCGTCCGGGTTCCGCCCTCAACCCTGATTCTGGAGAGGTCGGAATCCCATCTGGCGGAAGACGCAGCGCAGACCTTGTCGAAATCGAATCCGTTCTGCTCCGCATCCAGATTCTCCCTGGCATTCTCGCAGCTCACGAACGACACGCCCATCTGGACCATAATCTGCTCCCCTTCCTGCACATCATCATAGGTGAACCAGTAGCCGATGTCGTCTCCGGCCATCTCCCGGGCATATTTGGTATAGAGCTTATATCTGCCCTGATCAGTGTCCCAGGCGGCCTCAGCCGTCATCGGTCTCTGATGCTTCCAGTAGCCGCAGGCTGACGGTTCCCGGCTGACTCTCAGCACGAAATAAATCGGGAACACCGCCTGAGGGTTGTAGCAGAAGGTTCCCATCAGCTTCTCGCCCTCGATTTCGGTGGCGCTCACACGTCTTACCATAGCCCCGCTTTCATTCGTGAGACCCTCTCCGAGATTCAGCAGGATATTGGCCTGACCGGCCGGGAAGGTATAACGCTCAATGCTGCTGCGCGTTGTGGCGCTGACCTCCGTGCGGATTCCGTATCGGGTCAGGGTATTCGAATAAAAGCCTGGAGAGGCAGTCTCACCGCTGTATTCCGAGCCGTACTTATGATAATCCACCTCCAGAGCTCCGGAGGTCGGCATCGTAAGGAGCGAGCCCAGTTCCGGGCATCCCACGCCGCTGAGATTTACGTGAGAAAAGCCTGTAAAATAATTGTTTTCAAACCAATACGGCGTGGACCACCACCGGCTGTCCTTGTCGTAGGCATTGGTCGGAGACCCCATTACATTGAACGGAGCGACGCTCATCATTCCGTTCGGGCACACGGCGCCCGGGTTCGTCGTGCCGAAATTGGTCGAGCCGACGAAAGAGTTCACATACTCTGTCGGACTTGTGGTCTGAGCGGACAGAAGAGCGCCTCCGGACAGCGAAGCCAGGAACAGGAACAGTCTGAGGATGTGTCTTGCAGCCATTATAGAATATTGGTCCGTCTGGTGAAGTCGATTATTTCAGGGATGTAGCCGAACGCGAGTCCGGTGACAGTGTCGGCGCAGCCGTAATAGATTGCTATTCTGCCGCTTGCAGGGTCGTGCAGCGCGGCGCAAGGGAAGGTGACATTCGGAACGTCTCCGGTCAGCTCGTAAATCTCCCTCGGCGAAATGAGGTACTGGCCGCTTCGCGCAATGACTTTCCAAGGCTGCTCCAGGTCGAGCAGAGCGGAGCCGAAGGCATAGACATAGCCGTTGCAGGAGTGCAGAACGCCGTGATAGAAAAGCAGCCAGCCCTCGGAAGTCTCGATCGGAACGGGCCCCGCCCCAATCTTCATACATTGCCAGGCGCTCACTTCGAACGCGGCCGGCGCCATAACGTGGCGGTGGTGGCCCCAATACTCCAGGTCCGGAGATTCTGAATAGAATATGTCTCCGAATGCGGTATGGCCGGTGTCGCTCGGACGGGAAAGCAGGGCATATTTTCCGCCGATTTTGCGAGGGAAGAGGACTCCGTTCCTGTTATACGGAAGGAAGGCGTTCTCCATCTGGTGGAAGGTCTTGAAATCCGTAGTCCAGGCCACTCCGATGGTAGGACCGTGATAGCCATTGCACCAGGTGACATAATATTTGTCCTCGATCCGGGCGACTCTCGGGTCGTAGCCATACACCCACTGTCCGATCTCCGGGTCCGCCCCTTCGAAACGGATGGTCTCCGGGTCGATGTTCCAATGAAGCCCGTCTTCGGAGAAGCCCGCGTGAAGGGTCATCCTGCGGTTCTTGTCATCGCAGCGGAATACTCCGGCGAATTTTCCCCCGAACGGGACCACCGCCGAGTTGAAGATACTGTTCGAGTCCGGGAGCAAGTCTCTCGGAATCACCGGATTCTGGGAATAGCGCCATAGAGGGTCGCTGCATCCTGCAGGTCTGTCCTGCCAGGGAATGTTGGGAAGAGAATTTCCTGATATCTTAATCATATTGTCCAAAGATAGTTATTTTTTCACTCAGCCGGATATCCTCCGAAGAGGCCCCGACGCCTATTATAAAATCTCCCGGCTCCACCGTGTAATTCATATCCCTGTCATACAGGGCGAAATCGGACTCGCCGAGGTTGAATTCCACCCGAACGCTCTCTCCGGAAGGGATATGCACCCGCCGGAAAGCTCGGAGCTGTTTCTGAGGGCGGGCGACAGAAGCCTGAACATCAGTCAGATACAGCTGCACCACCTCATCGCCGTCTATCGCTCCGGAATTGGTTACGTTTAGTGACACCTTCGCGGCCGGACCTTCGACCTCAACGCTTAAGTCACTGTAAGCAAATGAAGTATAGCTAAGCCCGTAGCCGAAAGGATAGAGTGCAGACGCCGGTTCCTCCACATAATCGTGGCCCGCCGGGAACTTTTTGTTGTAATATACCGGCAGCTGCCCGACCGAGCGGGGCACGCTTACAGGCAGACGCCCCGCCGGATTCGCGTCTCCGAAGATCACGTCCGCAAGCGCGTTTCCACCCTCCTGCCCCGGGTACCACATAGTAAGGAGAGCATCCGCGTGGGCTTTCGCCCAATTCTTATCCAGCGGACGCCCCTCAATATAGACCACTATCATCGGCTTGCCCACGACCCGTACCGCCTCCAGCAGTTCCTGCTGTTTTCCGAGAAGAGTAAGTGTGGATCTGTCAAAGCCTTCCCCGGCCTCCATATCGCTTACGGTTTCAGAGTCCGCCACAGCTGCTCCGGTATCTATATACTTGGTTCTGAAGTCTCTGGCGCTCGATCCGCCCACTACCACCACAGACACATCTGCAGATTTTGCGGCCCGGACTGCGGCAGGGATAT
This sequence comes from Kurthia senegalensis, assembly GCA_963620825.1. Lineage (GTDB taxonomy): Bacteria > Bacteroidota > Bacteroidia > Bacteroidales > UBA932 > Cryptobacteroides. Next base: position 40,917 of record CAVFAZ010000042.1, on the reverse strand, counting down.
CGGCCGAGGATTCATCCCGGATTGCGCAACCTTTGGCGAATACCACATTGGCCGCGCCGGCCTTATTTATGATGCCGTCAAGAACGGTGGAGATGGCGGAGCGCTCCTGCGGGGCGGTGTAGTCACCCAGCTGATTGTACATATTGTCCGCATTCGGACCTATGACGGCGATTTTCACGCCCTTGCGAAGCGGCAGCACGCCGTTGTTCTCGAGCAGCACGATGCTCTCCGAGGCGACTTTGCGCGCGAGAGCGATATGCTCGGGGCTCCGCACCGCCGCCGCGGCCGCGCTTTCATCCACGTACGGATTGTCGAAAAGACCGAAGCGGAATTTGCACAGCAGCACGTTTCCAACCGCCTCATCCAGAACCTTTTCGCTCACGCGGCCCGAGCGCACGGATTCGGCGAGCTGCGAAAAGCACGCGGCGCCCAGATCCACATCCACGCCCGCCGTCAGCGACTGCTCTCCGGCCTGCTGCAGGTCATTCGCGACGTGATGGCTTCCAGCCAATCCGTCAATGCTGCAGAGGTCCGATACCACTACTCCGTCGAAGCCCCATTCATCTCTCAGTATATCCCTGAGCAAGTGCGAGTTAGCTGTAGTAGGGATGCCGTCAATGGAGTTATAGGATGTCATCACGGACATCGCGCCCTCGTCGATGGCGGCGCGGAACGGAGGCAGGAAATTCTCCCTCAGTTCACGTTCTCCCACAAAGGAAGGATTCCCGTTGTGGCCGCCCTCCGGAATGCCGTAGGCGACGAAATGTTTCAGCGTGGAGGCGATTCCCTTGTCATAACCGTTATGCTTGGGGCTTGTGCCTGAGACCATTGCGCAGGCCATAGCGGAAGTGAGGCAGACGTCCTCGCCGTAGGTTTCCTCCACCCTGGACCAGCGCAGCTCGCGGGCGAGGTCAATGACAGGGCCGTAGCCGATGTGCCCGCCCTGCGCGCGAAGCTCCTGCGCGATGGCCCTTCCCACCTGCGTTATCAGCTCCGTATCCCAGGTGGAAGCCATTCCGATGCTCGTCGGAAACACCGTCGTACCTATCGCCATATGCCCGTGAGGGGCCTCTTCGGCCAATATCACAGGGATCCCGAGGCGGCTGTGCTCTATGGCATAGCGCTGGAGTTTATTGTATGTTTTCGCAGCGAGAGTCGGGTTCAGGCCGGTTTCCAGAGTCTTCTGAGTCCACGGATCGGCCCTGAATGTAGCCCAGAGCATTCCGCCGTGCTGATTGTCGATGAAATCCCTGTATTTGTCAGATACGGTTACGGAATCTTCGCCGACCTTTTCATACATCGGCCAGCCCAGAGGGCAGATTATCTGACCTATCTTCTCCTCGAGGGTCATCTGCCTGAGAAGCGCCTGCGTCCTGACCTCAGGGCTCAGGGAAGCGTCCCTGTAGTCAGGCGCGGAACAGGCCCCCAGAACCGCTGCCGCCACAATATATAGGATTCTTTTCATTGGCATTCAGTATTAGCGATGCGTAAAAATAAGAATTAATTGTGAGGCTGACTAAAAAGTCAGCCTCATTATTTTCATTGGACGCGCCGGGCGCGTCGGATTTCAATGCTTGAACGAATCTTCGCGAAGCGGCAGGTGACGGCCCTCGGGATCGGTCATGCCGGCTTCAAGCACTCCGCCGTTCGAGTCGAAGTACCTCAGCGTGAACTTGTGCCAGCCTCTTTTGAGAGCCACGGACCCCGTTCTTTCCATACGCGAATGCGGTCCGTCGTTATCGACCGTGAGCTGCCCGTCTATCAGCAGCACGCTTCCGTCATCGGAATAGGTATAGAACGCATAGATTCCGTCTTTCGGAGCGTGGAAATAGCCGTTGAACACCAGTCCTATGTTTCCTGACACTTCTTCCGGAATGGCGATGTCATCCGAAATGAAATTGTCTTTAAGCGGCGCGCTGTCTATTTCGCTGCAGGCCTCTCCCCTGTAGTCATACCATCTGACCAGCAGGCCCGGAGACATTGCCGGAAGGTCCGAAAGGGCAGGAAGATAATCCCTGATGATGAATGACGCGGAATGGAGTTCGTCAGCGACATTCCTTCCATTATAGCATCTGTAATTCAGCGTGCAGCTGTCTTTCAGAGAGATGCTTCCTTCATACCTTGCAGACGAAGTGTCCGGAACGCTTCCGTCGAGAGTGTAATACAGAACAGCCCCGTCCGGAATATCGAGGGAAACCTGAGACGGCCCTGTCAGGACATTTCTGTCATATATGCCTGTGACATCCGGCATCCTGTATTTCCATCCGGCCTCGTCAAGCTTTTTCAGATGAATGGGAAGTCTGGACATAAATGCCTCGTAGTCTTTATGTTCCGCCCGGGTCCAGGCCGTCTCGGCTATGGCCAGAAGGCGCGGAAACATCCTCTCGCCCACTCTTTCCACCGTCGCGGCCTTTTCGCTCCAGAGATTCCCCTGCACACCGATGACTTCTCCCGGATAATCATCCGAAACGTAGCTCTCCGGCTCATAATCATAGACTTTTGCCAGAGAATTCCTGTCCTGCTCATCCGCGAGATAATAATACTCGCTGGGCGATACAATCACCTGATGGCCGTCGTCCAATGCCTTGAAAAGCGAGGCCGGACTCCAGTTGCGCCACCACATCACGACACTCTCCTCCGACAGTCCGTCGTGGGCGACTTCGTCCCAGCCGATCACCCGTTTCCCGTGAGCCGAGCAGTACTCGTCCATCTCCCGGGTGAACCAGGCCTGCAGATTCTCGGTCCCGCCGAGAGCCTGTTTCCGAACTCTTTCGCGGCACTTCGTGCAATGCTCCCACGCAGTCCGCTCCACTTCGTCTCCTCCGATATGAATGAATTCCGACGGGAACAGTTCGAACACTTCGTCCAGAACCGATTTGCAGAAGTCCAGGACTTCGTCATTGCCAAGGCATAGCGGCGTGGAGAAATTGCTGCCCCACGAGCCGCCCTTCCCGTCACAGGAAAGTTCAGGATAACATTTCAGCACCGAAAGGGAATGTCCGGGCATATCGATTTCCGGGATTATCTCTATGGCCCTTTCGGACGCATATTCTATAAGTTCCCGCATTTCGTCCTGAGTATAGAATCCTCCATACTGCCCGTCATTCATCCTGTCTGCAGGAAGGAGGTATTTGGCATCTTTTGTCTCCTCCGCGATTCTCAGACAGGTGCTGTCCTGGCTGTTCAGAGTCCTCCAGGCGCCCTTCTCCGTCAATTCCGGATGGGATTTTATCTCCAGTCTCCAGCCCTGGTCATCCGTAAGATGCAGATGGAGGCGGTTCAGCTTGTAGAGAGCCATCTCGTCCATCAGGGACTTCACCTCATCCGCCGTGAAGAAATGTCTGGAAACATCCAGCATCACTCCGCGCCACGAAAAACGGGGCGAATCCGAAATCTTCATTGACGGAAGTCGGGCAGGAGCCTCCCACAGGAGCTGGCGCAATGTCGCCGATGCCGCCACGAGGCTCTCGCGGGAGCCTCCGCACAGGCGTATTCCACTCCTGTCGACTTCCAGGACATAGGCGTCCGGCGCAAGCGTTCTGTCGGAGGACAACGTGATTTGTGCCTCTCCGTCCGTATCCAGGCCGGCCGCGTCAAGGGACTTTTCCAGATAGCTGCCCACCCGGGCCAATACGGAATCCTCCACCACTACCTTTACGCCTCTGCCCAGTTCCAGGGAGCCTCTCCCGTAACTGATTTCGTCAGGAAACGGAATCAATGCGGGGCCGGCCGTACTGCCTCCAGTGCAGGCCGACAGACAGGACAGCATCGGCAAAAGCAAGGCAGACAGCAGGAACCTGGCTGCTATACTGTTCTTTATTGAATACATTATCAATTATTCTTAGGCTTATTCCACTGCGCCCTTGAGCGTCACCGAGGACCTGACACCGTCGGCGTAAATATACATCGTTTCGATGAAATCCCCCTTCGGGAGCTTTGCCGTATCCAGAGAAACTTTCACTTTGGCGGAAGCCCCCGGAGCCAGTTCCGAAGGAATTTCCACCTTCACGTTTCTATAATCCGATGTCCATCTCAACGCCATCGGCTTCGCGCTGTCGTTATATATTCTGAACTCCTTTTCAGACACTTCCCCACGCCGGTTCAGCCTCATACCGAGCACCGCCACTTCGGAGCGCAGCCCGGGAGCGAGTTCGTGCGGAAATCTGGCCTCCGCCTCCGTCACATCCCTTGCCACATAGCCGTGTATAGTAATCGTATTGAACTTGTTGTACTCTCCGTTGGTGGCGATGACGGTCAGATGCCGGTTCTGCTCCGCGAAAAGAGTGGATGGGTCCAGGACCACATCCACATAGCCTTTTGCCCCAGGCCCGATTGCAGCCGGGGAAAAAGTCGGGACGGCGCAGCCGCACTGCGACCTGACATCGAGTATGGACACAGGCTTGTCACAGATGTTCGTACATTCGAAACGGACTTTCACAGTCCCCGCATCGTAACGCACGGTGTCTATTTCCATCACTGAGGGGTCGAAACGCAGAATACGAGGCGTCTGCCCTGCCAGGGTCTGAGCCCCGGCAAAGCATAGCGCCAACACAATATATGCTAACCTCAACATAGGTTCGTGAACCGTCAGAGAGTAGAATAAGCTATTCAACTACAGGGCACTTGAGGCCTTCATACCAGTTCACGGATGAAGACGGTTCTCCGTCATTTCCGTTTCCGGTAAGATCCTTGAACTTGCCGTCAACGAGTTCGTCAAGTCTCCAGTAACCGATCAGACCGTCTGAAGCCGGATCGACATAGCACTGGTTATTCTCAAGCTCGATCACATTGAGGGCTCTGTTCCATACGCGGGCCTCGCTTACGATACCGTTCATATAGCGGCCACGCTCCGAGCGTCCGATATGGAAGCCCTCCATATATTCCCAGGCCAGATTTATCGCGCTCTTTCCAGAAGAATCCACGGTTCCCTCCACATTTCCGTTCACATAGAGCGTAAGGGTGGAGCCGTCATCGACAACTGCGATGTGGTACCAGGTGCCGGTATTGAAGTGGCTCGACGATGTTATGGAAGCGCCGCGGCCCGCATACTGGAGCTGGTTCTTGTCACAGGAGATGTCACCGAAACGGAGCAGGAAGTTCTCCTCCACGCCCATTACCGAGGCGATGCCCGGATTAGAGGATGCGGAATAGAAGCTGTTCATCAGAACCCTGATTTCCATCGTACAGGCCGACATATTGTTGAACATCGGATTGTTGATGATGGTAGGGAAGCTGATGTAGTAGCTCTGGCCGAGATTGACGCCGTTCGTGGTGATGATCTGGTTGATGACCACATAGGTGGTTTTGGACGCATTCAGAATCGGCGTTCCGTCTGAAGTTTCTGTCAGAGTGACCGGAACACAGTACTTGGCTCCGTCCTCGAAATCATCCATGGAGAGGATTTCGAATTTTACAGGAAGCGACACATTCTTGCCGGCTTCGATGGTAAAGCTGCTTTCGTCGAGCTTGTAGCTGCCTTCCGGAAGCATCTGGTATTCTATTCCCTGTGACTCGTTGAATGATGCAAGAGCTGACGCATCCACTTTCACGCCCACTGTCATTTCGGACTCGAGCTTGTTCGAAGATGTGACCGTCAGTCCGAGAGATGTCGGCCCGTCAACATACATACTGGTGATGGCACTGCTCTCGGTTCCCGTGAAATAAACCACGTCCCTGTATTCAAGCGATTTCTGGCAGGCACCCGCAGCAAATGCTGCGGCCGCCAGAAGAAGTATTGTTATTTTATTCAGTTTCATTGTATTATGCCTTATGATCATTTCGCATAGATATTGAATTCAGATGTACCCATATTGCTGCCGTAGCTTGCCTCAATCTTGAGGTATCTGACCTTCTGCGCCGCATAGAATGACACGTAGGAAGAAGGGTTGGATGCCACGAGGGTCGCATCTGACGATGTCGCAGTGCCGAGTTCGGTATAGGTCTTACCGTCAAGGCTCGAAGATATCAGCATTGTCTTAGGCTGATACCTCGAATAGCTGGACCTGTCGGTTCTTGCAGTAATCACGATACCGGTCATCTCGTATTCCTTGCCGAGATCTACAGTGAACGATATCGGGCCGCCCCAGGTTCTGACATAGGTGGTGGTACTGCCGTCGAGGAGGTCATTGTAAGTTCCGGAATAGATGCTGTCATCATATTCCAGGATTGACCATCCGCTTCTGTCGGATACCTGGCTTCCCGCGATATCAGAAATGCTGAAATTGTCCTTGAACAGCGCGGTGCTTGTCTCTACTGTGAATGCGACATAGACAACGCCTCTGCCCGAGCTGGTCACAGCTCCGTCTGCGGAGAGTTTCACAGGCACGAGATAGCCGTCCGTGTTTGTCAGTCTGGAAATGTCACCCTTGAGCGTGACGGAAATCTGGCTCTGTGACTTGTTGGAGCCGGAGGCGATTTCGCAAGGGCTGCCGGTAATCTGGACATAGGAGGCGTCCAGGGCTGCATATTTCGTGTTGTGGCTTGAGTTGTAGGCATCCACGAGAGATGCATCGACAGTTGCTTTCACGGAGTATCCGGAATTGTCCGTACACATAGCGTTGAAAGCGGCATCGACGCTTGCCTTGGAGCCGGCGACGTTGTGATGCACGATCTTGCCTGTAAAGACATTGTCCGTACCGCAGACTGCATAGACAGTAGGATCCGTGCTCTCTATTTCGTAAACGTCGAGCTCATGAACCTGGCAGTAATAGTATCCGGTGAAGTTGAATGATACTCTTATCGACTGAGCTTCAAGCGCCTCTCCGAATGCCATATAATAGTCGCCTGTACCCCACTGGCTTCCAGTGTTGACGACATCGGAATCATCCGCAGTTCCTGCAGTCTTCCATTCACTTCCGTCAGGACTGTATTCCACACTCACGTCACTGATTCCGTAGCTGTAGAAATGCAGGCCGGTGACGAGACGTTTGCCGCCGAAATTGACAGTAAGGGTATTCCCGTTCTGCTGAGCGAATTTGACCGCAGTGCTGTTGCTTCCGTCGAAGAGGTTGGCGGAATTATCGCAGTCGGCAGTCCATGAGCTTCTTCCGCCCGCAGGGAATCCGACGATGTCCTCCGCTGAATTGATAGGCTTGATGAGCTTGTTTTCAGACTTGATTACCGCATAGACCACGCCTCTGCTTTCGCTGGAAACGGCGCCGGAAGCGGACAGTTTCACAGGAATGAGATAGCCGTTCTCATTGGTAAGGCCGGTAAGGTCTCCCTTGAGAGAGACTGTTACAGACTCTGAAGACGCGTTCTGATCCGCCTCTATGGTGAGGGATGCATTCTGCAGATCGACATTCTCTGAAGGCATTGCGGCATAGGAAGTATTGTGCTTAGCATTGTATGCATCGACCAGAGAGTTGTCCACTGCGGCAGTCACCTTGTAGCCCTTGTCTGAAGTTACGGTGGTGTAAGCCTTGAATGATGCCGAGAAGTCCGACTGCGAGCCTGAACCCTTCACGTGAACGACCTTGCCGGAAACGACATTGTCAGAACCGGTGACGGTGTAGATTGTCGGATCGGTGGTCTCGATCATATAGACATACAGGTCGTTAACATACGTGTAATATCCTGACATCGAGAATGTCAGACGGAGATATCTGGCTTTTGCATAGTCATACAGAGCCACATAATAGTCACCTGCACTCCAGGAGCTGCCGCCGTAAACATATTCACCGTTTGCCGGGGTACCGGCCTGCTTCCAGTTGACGGCATCCTCGCTGTATTCGATGGAAAGAGATGAAATGGAATAGGTGTTCAGCCTGAGACCGGTCACCATCACCGATTTCTTCATATCGACAGTGACGACATTTTCAGACTCGAACGCCACTTCGGTATTGGCATCGCCGTCGAAGAGATTGGCGGCATCTCCGCAGTCCGCAGTCCATTCGGACGTTCCGCCGGCAGGGAATCCCACCATCTCGTCAGCCGAGGTGATCGGCCGTATAAGATTGACTTCCGTATTCACCACGAACCAGAGATTGCCTTTCTCGGTACTGGTCTGAATACCGTCGGACACGATCTTGAAAGGCGCAAGGTAAGCGCGCTCGGTCAGTGCGGAAAGATCCTTTTCGGTGTCAAGGTCTATCATTACCGTATCCCTTGAAGCCGTAGTGTCGGCTGCGATGGTTACAGAAGGATTCGTAAGTTTCACATAATCCCTCGGGAGAACGGCATAGCTGGTTCCGTTCTTTTCATTGTACGAATCCACCAGATCAGCGTCATATTCCACATTCACCGTCACCGCCTCGTGGTTTGTGGTGTTGCAGCTCGGCTGGAATTCCGTGTGGAAAGAGCCGGTGGAGCCTGTCGGACGGTGAACGATCAGGGTAGAGAATGTATCTCCGGCCTTAGGATATACATACGCAAGCGCAGGGGCGGCATCTATTGTCTGCTGATAGTCCTCCATCTCCTCGCAGGAAACAAGGGCAAGGGCCATCATGGAAGCTGATGCAATATATTTCAATATATTTTTCATATCTGTTGTCCTCCTGATTATTTGGTTACGGCAGGATTCTGGAGCTGGATCGCGCGGCGGAGATGTCCGTAAGGCATTTCCTTGTCGGCTCCGGAATCTGAAGTATTGTAGTCACGCTGGCCGTGGAATGCTCCGAAACCGCCCTTTCTGCCGCCTGTGGACGGCTGGAAAGCGGCCTGCTGTTCCATATTTCCTCCGGTTTTCCAGTAGTCTCCGATATTTTCAGTGAAAATCAGCTGTGAGTTCTTCCAGCCATCCTTGTTGAAGTAACTGTCGCTCAAAGATCTGCCATAGCTCTGCGAAATATGGTAGGTGCAGTAAGGCGCCATCTGTGAGCCCGGAGAATTTCCATCGACAGCAAGGATTGTCTCCGGATTCGGGGACATAGGGCCGATATACTGGGAGAGATAGTAGATGAACGTGTTCATACATTCTCCGCTCAGGGCATCGCCTTCCGGCTCGTAGTCGAGGTCATAGCCGTCCAGGTCATTGTCCTGCACTTCCTTGATGATGGAGCCGGCTGCATAGACGCACCACTCCGGATATTCCCATTCCGGATTCTCTTCGGTGGATCCCTCCTTCAGAGTTCTGGACGGATTGGCCGCCATGTCGGCCCGGAGAGCGAGCGTTCCCGCCATTCTGGCTGCGGATTCTGCAGCTGCCGCTGCGACGGTCTCGCTGTCACCTGCGGCGATGTGCTCGTCGTAAGTTGCCTTGTACGTGTCGTTGTAGCCTTTCTGCTCGCCGTAACCGTTCATATAGGAAGGCACCTGGATTTCCAGGGCCCAGGACGGGAGATACGTCGTATGTGCCAGACGGATGATCTTCACACCCACAATCTTGGTACCCTTCTTCTCTCTCATTTCATACATCTCCTGACGATCGAGAGTGCCCTCTTTCGGGATGCCTCCCCAGAGGGAAACGACATCGACGCTGTCAGGAATACCGGCGAAGCGGTATGCCAATGTCGAAGGAACGCCATAATCCGCGAACCAGAGGTAGCAGATGGAATGGTCGCTCTTCTTGTATGCCCGCAAAGCCTCGTAATAGGCTTCGGTGTATTTGTATTCCGGCTGAAGATCCAGTGCCTCCGGTTCGGTGCAGGAGAATGCCGTCCCCAGAATGGCCGCAGAAATCAGCACTGTTGATTTTATATTCTTCATTTTCAATGTCATTGATTATTAGAATCTTGTGTTTTTATCCCACCATACGCGGGTGCCACCGTTGTCACCGGTTCCGAGCGAAGACTCGCCATTCATCGTAACCACTGCCATTGACACATTCTCCGCATTGGTGCGGTATTCTGACGCAGGATAGTTGAGACGACGGATCTGGCGGCCGGTGTCGATCTTTCCGCCGCTTTCGTTGCGGGAATAAGGGATCACCTTCGGATATCCGGTTCTTCTGAACTCGGACCAGGCCTCCTGGCCCTCAGGGAACACAGCTATGTATTTCTGTGTGATGATCTGCTCGAGGTTTTTCTCGAAACTGCCGGAGTCGTTCCAGGCCGGAGTGATGTCGGACAATGTGGAATTGTACGAATTTCCGCCGTTGACAGCATCTTCAAACTTGGCCGGAGTGCTGGTCGCGTCCGCGAGATAGGAGCTCGCGCCGGAAGCGCCCCAGATGTCGAAGGACAGCTTGACGCCGCTCTCGTAGCACTCTTTCGCCTGAGCCTTGTCATTGTTTCTGAGCCAGTACTCGGCTTTCAGGAACCACGCCTCGGCAGGACTCATAATGAGGAGGTTGTCGTTGTTGGTGCAGTTGAAGCGGGAGAGAAGCCCGGAATTCAGATAGTCCGAAGTCAGGGAGATACCGTTGCGGACTCCGTGATACTTTCCGTCGGAACCGGCGGTGAAATACTTGGAGATGCGTGGATCGTTGAAGCCTGACATATAGGAGATTATGGTAGCGCCGGCACGGTCGTCATCGAAGCTGTACTGGATCACGTAGAGAGGGTTCTCCCACGCACCGGAATTCGGCTTGTTGTAGTAGGCTGCGTCAGCGGCTACGGACATAAGTCCTGCAGGATTGTTCATTGCGGCCTGGGCCTGGGTCATCGCGAGGTCCTTGTCGGCATATACGACACGCATTGCAAGACGCATACGGAGCGTATTGGCGAATTTCAGCCACTTGCCCACGTTTCCGCTGAAGATGTTGTCGTAGTCGGCGAGAAGCTTGGTGTCAGGCTGAGCCTGCCAGAATGAAGTCAGCGTGGAGATGGCGGCATCGAGTTCATTGAAGAAGCTCGTGTAGATGTCCTTCTGCGAATCATATTTCAGGGTCACATTGCCTGAACCGATCCCGCTGTACGGAACCGGGCCGTAAGTATCGGTGACTCTGTGCATTACCGCGACTTTGAGAATATCGCCGAGAGCGGCTGCCTCGGGAGCTTCCTCCCTGTAGAGGTTCAATGTCTCCCAGGATCCGGTAGCGCGGACATAGGCGTCATTGAACATGGACTCGTACCATTCACGCGCCGTGATGTTGTAGATGTTGTTGGCATTGAAGCCGGCGTTCACTACGCCGATATAGTTGGCGAAGAGGTTGCCTGTGAGATCCTGAATGACCTGATAATTGGCACTTCCGTATTCTTCGGTGCCTATAAGCTGATATGTCGGGATAATGTTCCTGGTCATCTGCGCGAATGCGGAGCCTGTCCTGAGGTTATCCCATCCCAGCATCTCGTCAGTAGCTTCCTCCGGATTCGTGTTCCTCTCCAGGAACTTGTCCGTACAGGAAACCGCCGCCACGAGAGCCGTTGCCATAAATATATATTTCAATTTCTTCATAACTGTCGATAACTTAGAAGGTGACTTTCACTGAGAAGCCGATGTTTCTCGTGGCAGGCATTGTAAAGTAGTCGATGCCTGTGGCATAGTTTCCTGCTCCGGAAGCGATTTCAGGATCGAACGGGGCTTTGCAGTAGAGCATAGCAAGGTTCTTTCCGACCAGTGCAAGGTTCAGGCTCTTGAGCACATTCTGCCATTTTCCGACAGGGATGTCGTAGCCAAGCGACACTTCGCCCAGACGGACATTGGTCATCGAATATACATAGTATGCGCCGAGGGCGCTGGAGCCCTTGCCTCCGATGGTCTCGTAGTATGCCTGGGCAGGGATTCTCTGTCCGTTCACGAGGGCGCCGCCGTTGTCACGGGCGTCAGCCGTGCGCTGGGACATACCGAACGAGTCGAGAGCTGCTTCCGTGAGGGATACGCCCACACCGCCTACGCGTGCGGAAATCATAACGCCGAGGCTCAACCCCTTCCAGGAGAAGTCATTTCTCCAGGAACCTGTCCAGCTCGGATTGATGTTTCCGGCATAAATCAGGCTCTCAAGGCCTCCGGTAACATCTGCCGGAACGACTGTGGATGCTGTAGGGGAAACCCAGATGTATCCGTGTTCGTCAGTCTTCAGACCGCGGACATAGAGATCTCCGATGCTGTGTCCCTTTACAAGCCACATCTGGACGCCCGTGGTTCCGCCGACGGAAAGTTTGTCGCTGGTGAACTGTGTTCCTCCGAATGTGGCATCGAGCATCTCGACAATCTTGTTCTTGTTCCTGGAATAGATCAAGTTCGATGACCACTCCACTGAACCGATGTTCTGGTTAAGTGTAAGGGAGAGTTCTATACCCTTGTTGTCGATACGGCCCGAGTTCATATAGATGGTGCTGTATCTGAAGGATGACGGAACTTCCGGAGTGAAGACCTGATTGTAAGTCATCGAATGATAATATGTTGCGCTTGCATTGATCTTGCCGCCCCAGAGCCTTACATCAGCTCCGACCTCGTAGGAACGGGTGCGCTCAGCCTTGAAGTTGTCCGATACCGCGTAAGTGTTCTCGGTAGGAGAGCCTGCAGTCACAGGATATGTCGGGACGGTGAGGAAACGCATAATCGGGTTACCGACTTCAGCGTAGGAGCCGCGCACCTTGGCGTATGAGAACCAGTTTGACTTGACATTGAAAATGTCAGTCAATATGGCGGAAAGGCCGACTGAAGGATAGACTGTCGGAAGCGAAGAAGTGTTCACCATCTGAGTGTTCCAGTCCGAACGCACCGTGGCGTCGAGGAATACCATATTCCTGTAGCCCAGCTGGGCTGTGGCGAAAGCCGACTGGCTCTGATCCCTGTAAGTGTTCTTATAGTAACCCTTGTCCGTATTCATATTGGTGAATGTGAACAGGTTAGGAACTCCGAGGAGGTCACCTGCGGAATACGTCTGACGGTAGTTGTAGTCCTCTATGGAAGCTCCGAGGTTGGCATTGAGCTGAATCAGATTCTCTCCGAATGTCTTGTGGATGTTGAGAAGGACATCCGCATAGGTCTGCTTCGTGGAGTTCTGGTCGTGGATGTAACGGCCCTTGTCACCGGAGAACAGTCCGCTGGTGGAAGCGTAGTTCTTCTGCTCCATAAGCGTATTGTTGTAGTCCAGTCTCGCTCTGGCGGAGATGTCCATCCAGTCGGTGATGTCGTATTTGAGGGATGTGCCCACAAGGAAGCGGTCCTTTCCGGTGTTGAACATATTCCTGTTCACAATCCAGAACGGATTCTGCATCTGAAGGTCCTGGCTGCCCCAGTCCCAATACTGCGTGGAGAAGTTTCTCTCGGCGTCGTAACGCTCATATACCGAATATTTCTCCAGGTCGTCGCTCGGAGACATCAGGTAGAGAGGGATGAGAGGGTTGTAATACTGGCCGCCGGAAAGCATGTTCTGCTCCTTCACGTTCATATACATCGCGAGGAGAGAGAGGTGCATCCTTCCGTCCAGGAAGTCCTCGGTATGGTTTACAGTCGCGTTATAGCGTCTGTACTCGTTGTTCGGAATCACGCCCTGAGCATCGTTGATACCTGCCGAAATATAAGTGTGGCTGTTTTCGCGGCCGATGCCGAGGCTTACGGTATGCTGGGTATTGTAGCCGGTCTGGAAGAAATCGTTTACAGACCAGGTCTGAGGGCTGAGAAGTTTGTTGCCCCAGGAGGCATACACGCCGTCCTTGGCTCCGTAGGTGCTCTGAAGCTGCGGGAGCATCACCGGTGTGGAGAAGGTGGTGTTGGTGCTGTACGACACGTGGACTCCGTCTTCTGCGGTCCTGGTGGTCAGCATAAGGATACCGTTCTGGGCCTTGTAGCCATAAAGAGCTGCCGCCGAAGGTCCTACGAGAGCGGTCATTCCTCCGATATCGTCAGAGTTGAAATTGGAGATACCGTCACCGGAAATAAGGCTTCCGTCATAGATGGAATAGCTGTCTCCAGGGGTAGTCATTGACAATGTCGGGAGAGGAATTCCGTCGAGGGTATAGAGAGCGTTGTTGGAATTCGTGAGGGATTTCGCACCGCGCATCACGACCTTGGTTTCGGCTCCCGGACCGGCACCGGTGGTATTTACCTGTACACCGGCGAGTTTGCCCTGGATGCTGTTCACGAGGTTGGCGTCGCGTGTGGTGAAGATCTTCTCGTCCATCGTCTGGACATTATATGTTACGGAGCGCTCTGACTTTTTGATGCCGAGGGCTGTAACTACCGATGTTTCAAGAAGCTGGGTGTCTTCACGAAGCACGATTTCGATCTTGTTCCTGCCGTTCACGGCCACCGACTGCGATACATAGCCGAGAAAGGACACTTCCAATGTGCCTGCGGATACCTGGCTGTTCCACGGGAGGGAGAATTTTCCGTCGAGATCGGTAATCGCATAAAGTGAGGTGTTGCCGCTTACTACTACTGCAGCTCCGGTGACCGGCATACCGTAAATGTCCACCACCGTACCTTCCAGCCTGTTTTCAGTCTGGGATTTATCTGAGGTCTGCTGCTTGGAAAGGATGACGTGCTTGTCTTCGATGGCCCAGTTGACACCTTTTCCTTTGAAAAGCTGAGTCAATGCAGATTTGATGTCTGCATTTCTCAAGGTCAGCGTGACATTGGAGTTTACGTTTACGTCATTGTTGAAGAAGAACGTGTAACCGCTCTGCTGTTCGATCTGTTTTATGACAGATGTGATGGGAGCATCATCAACTTCAAGGTTGATTTTTTTCTGCTCCTGTGCGAATGTCGGGAAGATTACCAGCATAAGTGCCATACAGGACATCACAAGTGCCTTTACAAACACCGGATTACTTCCCCGCAGAAAAATTTCTTTGTGGTTATTTTTTTTCATACATTTGAAAATTGTTGTAGGAATTACACGGAATTGGGAGATGCCGTGTTTTTCTGAATTGACTGCGGAGGCCCGGGCTTGGTGCCTCCGTTTTTAGTTTTCTGATGTTATCTCTTCATATGGTATTTTGGTTTAAATTGTTATCCTCTTGTGGTTTATATCACTTCATAGACGCTTCTGCCGGCGGAACCGTCGCGACCTGTCTGCCGTTCGTCTATCTGTCTGAAGCTGATTTTCGATGAAATGCTGAAATAGCGCAGGATTACATCCAGGCTCTGGTTGGAGAATGTTCCGGTGAACCTGTAGTGCTTGAGGTCATCATTGCGAAGAATGAACTGGACATTGTATTTGTTCCCTATCATGCGCAGGGCGTCTTCGAGGGATGTGTTGTCCAGAACGACCTTGCCGTCCTTCCAGGAGGTGTTGCAGAGCACGTTCTCCTCCCTCAGGTGCATCTCTCCCGTTTTGGTGTTATATGTGGCCTGCTGGGAAGGCATGAGTCTCAATGCCTTGCGATGATGGTTCCTGTCATCGTAGCACATGTCCACGACTCCGGACACCAGCGTGGTGCGGACATAATCGTCATCATACGATTCAATATTGAACTCTGTTCCGTGGACTACGACTTCTGAATTTTTTGCCTCAACGATGAATTTGTGCTTCGGGTCTTTGGATACCTCGAAGTATCCCTCGCCGTACAGGGTCACTCTGCGCTCTTTGCCGAATCTGGACGGATAGCGGAGGTAGGAGTCGGAGTTCAGCCAGACTTTCGAGTCATCCGGAAGCGTGATGCAGCTTACCATACCTGAGGCGGAGCGCACCTCCTGGACGGAATTGTATTCTTTCGAAAGGTCCACCAGAAGATAGGCCGTAAGGCAGACAAAAGGCAGGAACAGCACTGCCGCAACTCTTTCCAGCTTGCGCACATAGCCGCGCCATCTTTCAGTGCGGATACGTCCGCGGACCTTTTTGAGAGCGGCGTCAGTATCCACATTAGCCTTCATTTCACAGGCATCTGCAGCGAAACAGAGATAATAGACCTGCTGGGCCAATTTTCTGTTTTCGTCCGACTCGTTCATCCAGGATTCCACTTCCTTTATTTCGTCTGCTGAAAGTTCGCCATTATAGTAGCGGATCAGTTTGCTTTCCATACCGGGGGTATTCATTCGTTTCAGTGTTTGTAATAAAGACCGCTCCCGGAGCAAATCTCCTAAACGAATTCTGGAATTTTTTGTAATTTTGGCGCGGATTGGAAAAAGAACCAAACACTGTCCGGATGGAAAACAGCTCTGAACTATACCTGCTTGAACTGATAAGGCACGGCAATATGCCGGCCTACGAGCAGATGTTTTCACGCTACTACCCGACTCTTTGCGCTTATGCAAAGCTGTTCATAAAGGGTAATGACGTGTGTGAAAACATTGTTCAGGAGCTGATGCTCTGGATCTGGGAGCATCGCGAGGACATCAATGTCACGACTTCCCTGTCCAGTTATCTCTTCGTTTCCACAAGAAACCGCTGCCTGAAATATCTCAGCCACGAGGATGCTGAACGCCGTATGATGGATGTAGTGTATCAGAAGCTGCACGGGCAGTTCGAATCGCCGGATTTCTATATCGTGACCGAATTGGAGAAGCATATCCGTGAGGCTATGGCGGGCCTTCCGGAGACCTACCGGCAGGCTTTCGAGCTTAACCGCTTCGAGCACAAGACCTATAATGAGATTGCGGAAACGCTGGGTGTGTCGCCGAAAACGGTGGATTACCGTATCCGTCAGGCGGTGAAGGCGTTGCGTGCAGCCCTGAAAGATTACCTTCCTCTCATCGGCGCCATAATGCTCTGGAATTGAGATAACCACGTACTCTTCATTACAGACCCATCGGTGACCTCGGCTCAGACCGGAAGATCGTGACGATTTCACCCGGCCGGTGTTCTTTTTTGCGGAAAAGTTTTGACAATTCCGCTTTTATTCGGACTTTTGCAGTCCCGTCCGTTGCGGACGGCTATCCTCAGGCGGGATTTTCCCTGCGCTGATGGTCCCCCCCCCGGCAAGGGTTTCCTTCCCCTGGCGGCTTACATACTGGAGAGATGGGCGAGTGGTCTAAACCGGCGGTCTCGAAAACCGTTGAACGATTCTGTCGTTCCAGGAGTTCGAATCTCCTTCTCTCCGCAAACTGTTGAAGCTCAGCGCGTAGCGCTGGGCTTTTTTGGTGCGCCCAGCCGTGCAAGCTTGCTTGCAAAGGTCTGGGCGCACCAAAAAAGCCCAAGAGCCTCCGGCTCTTGAGCTTCAACCGTTTGCAAGGGCCCCCGCGGCGAGCGGATTGGAGAAAAGGCACGCGCAGCGTGGCTAATCTCCTCCTCTCTCCCTCCTCAATCCTCCCATTATGGGAGGAAGCGGCCTCCGCGCGAGCTATCTCACAATCCCACCCTTCTCGCGCTGCGGCCCCGCCTGACGGCTTGCCTTCGGCGTATCACTCTCGCACACATTTTCCTTAGAGCCGCAGGCTCCTGGGTTTCAGTTCGTTTGCAAGGGCCCCCGCGGCGAGCGGAAGGAGAAAAGGCACGCGCGAAGCGTGTGGCTAATCTCCCCCTCGACGCGGTCATTGAGCCCGTCGAAATGACGCCCCCTCTAAACCTAGACCATTCTGTTAAAAAATCGGCCATTATTTCCACCAAACACATCAATACAGCCATTTGGTTAAAAACAAGCCTATTATTTCAACCAAATCCAGAGATATGTGCATTTGGTTAAAAATCAGCCCGTTTTTTCAACCAAATCCAGAGATATGTGCATTTGGTTAAAAATCAGCCCGTTATTTCAACCAAATCCAGAGATATGAGCATTTGGTTAAAAACAAGCCCGTTTTTTCAACCAAATCCAAGAATATGGCCATTTGGTTAAAAAAAGCCCCGTTATTTCAACGGAAATGCCAGAATCAAGGCTACGACCACGCAATCCGGCTCAGAACGAAAGCCGATACTCCTCCCCGGCGACCGTAGGGAATTCATTGACGATGCCCCCGTAACGCACTGAGCAGTAAGAGCCTGCGCGCGAACGGATGACAGCGGACTCAAGCTCCCCGCCAGCCCACTGCATATCGACCTCGAATCCTCCACGTGCTAGAATCCCAGTGACCTTGCCGTCCGGCCAGGCCGCAGGAAGCGCCGGCAGCAGGTGTATGAAACCGTCGTGACTCTGCAGCAGCATCTCGGTAACGCCCGCCGTGCCTCCGAAATTTCCATCGATCTGGAACGGCGGATGACTGTCCCAGAGATTGTCCAAAGTACCTTCCGACAGCAGGTTACGATATAAAGTATAAGCCCTGTTCCCATCGTGGAGCCGTGCCCACTGGTTCAGTTTCCAGCCCATACTCCAGCCTGTCGCCCCGTCCCCGCGATGATTCAGCGTGACTTTCGCGGCCTCGGCCAATTCCGGCGTAGTAATCGGAGAAAGTGTGTGCCCCGGATGAAGCCCGTAGAGATGATTCACGTGCCTGTGGTGATCGTCCGGGTCATCGATATCTTCATTCCATTCCTGCAACTGTCCGTAACGCCCTATCTGATAAGGCATTATATTCCTTTCCACTTCCATCCAGCCTTCCCGTTCTGCCTCATCCACACCGAGAATCTCCGCCGCGGCTGCAGCATCCAGCAGAATCTCCCGTGCCACCGCGTGCGAGAAGGTAGTCCCTTCCGCCACAGGCCCGTGCTCAGGCGAAGTGGAAGGCGCGGCAGTATAGGTCCCGTCAGGCCTATGCCAGAGATAATCCACTGTAAATCGGGCGCTTGAACGCAGAATATCATACGCAGTGTCCCGCAGGAAAGTCGTGTCGCGAGTGAAATCGTAACAGTCCCAGAGGTGCGTCGCCAGCCAAGGCCCCGCCATCGGACAGAAGTTCCAGGTCATATCCCCGCTGGTAAGCGGCGAGGCGAAGCCGAACGGGTTCGCGGAAATCGAAGCGGTCCAGCCGCGAGATGCGAAATACGAGCGCGCAACCCTCTCCCCGGGCGCCACAAGCGAGCGGATATAGTCGAAAAGAGGCCGGGTGCACTCGTTCAGATTGGCCGGCTGAGCCGGCCAATAGTTCATCTGGATGTTGATGTTGTTGTGGTAATCGACGTGCCACGGGCCATCGACGCCGCTGCTCCAGATGCCTTGCAGATTGGCCGGGAGGCTTCCCGGCCGCGAAGATGCTATCAGAAGATAGCGGCCGAACTGGTAGTAAAGTGCTTCGAGACCCGGGTCAGCCGCGCCGCTGCGGTAACGCTCGAGCCGCTCGGGTGTGGAGAGATTTTCCGTTTCGCGGGCTTCGCCCAATGTTAACTTAACTCTCTGGAACAGAGTCGCATAGTCCGCAATGTGCTCTTTTCGGAGCGCTTCGTAACCTTTCGCCTCGGCGTTTCTGATCCACTCGTCTGTCGTCTCCTTCGGAATCACTCCGACATAGGCTTTCGCGTCGTGCGGATCCGGGTTGTAATTAATCTTATAGTCGGTGTCGGCGGAGAGATAGAATATCACCTCATCTGCATTCTGTGCGGCCAGAACACCGTTTTCATTCGAAAAAGTTCCGCCTTTTGCCGACATCGCGATGCGGACGGCATACTCCATATCATTGTTCTCCAGACGGCCGGAGTAGAGCAGGCCGTTTTCGCCGCAAGGCTCGATGCTCCCGCGCGCGGTCGGGTTCGGAGCGTATTCCAGCCGCAGATTCTGCCTTCCCGGGCGGTCGGAGGAGAAACGCATAACCAGCACGTTTGCGGGGTAAGAGATGAAATACTCCCTTTCATAATGCGTCTTGTCGCTGACGTAAGTTACTTTCGCCACAGCCTCGTCAAGAGAAAGTATTCTGTGATAGTTACTTATGTCTGTCGAATCTACGCCTGTCCAGATTCTCAGCTCTCCGGCTGTAGTGTAACTGCCGAAGCGGAAGGACTCGTCTTCGGAACTTTCATACGAGACGAGGCCGTTGAAATTCTTCCGTGTAAGTTCTCCGGCCTTTTCCGGATTCCCTTCAGTGAATGCGCGGCGGATTTCCTTAAGAACGCTTGCGGATTCTTTATTCGCATCCCAGTAATGCTCCGGCCCACCGGAAGTCCCGGGACCGCCCAGCCAGAGGCTCTTTTCATTGAGCGTAATACGCTCTGCCTGAATGGATCCGAAGATGTTCGCCCCGATGCTGCCGTTTCCTATGGGAAGCGTCTGAGACTCCCATTCGCTATCCTCAGGCCCGACCCACGCCGGGGTCTGCCGGAGCGAAGTCGGTGTGTCGAAGCGGATTTCATATCGGCTTTCCGCCTGCCTGCCGCAACCAGCCAGGGCTGCGAGCAATATTGTGGAAATGAATATGATTCTGTGGGTCATAGAATGGTTAAGCCAGAGAATATTATACTCATACGACAGCCTTTACAGCATACGTTTCTGATTTGAAAGCTTCCTTTCCATCGACAAATATACGAAATCCCGCACCTTTACCATAGCGGGAGCCGTCATTATCGTACAGGACAGTGATTTGCCTGCCCGCACACACGATGCCGTCGAGACAGAAATAGTCCCACTTGCCTTCGGGGAGGAGCGGCTCGACAACCAGACTTCCGTCCAATTGAGGCTCCAGTCCGATAAGTCCGGAAATGACAAGGTCGCAGAATGAAGAATGGTTGTAATCCTTGCCACGCTCCTTGAGGGTGCTTCCTGAGGCAATAAGCATCTTCCTGGATATCCACTCGCCGGTGAAAGGATCGAGGTTCTCGTCTATCCAGCAGATTTTCCTGCCTTCGTCATTGATGCGTCTGTGGCTGTTGCTGAATGTGTTCAACGTCTCATAGTAATCATTCTTGCTGATTCCCGTTTCACCAAAGCGGTGGAGATGGGCCGCGAGACCGGTAAGAGTCTGCGATGTCGCGAAAGGCCAGCTTGGGCCGTTCCATTGGCACTCGTGCCCTTCATAGACCACCTTGAATCCGTCTGCGCGGCGCTCAGCGGTAGTGGGGCCGTACGGAGCCTTGAAGCCCTGCTCGTCAGTGAGCTGAGCCCAGGCAGTGCTTTTCGACACATCCGGAATGTCGTATATCCACGGCACATATCCGTGTTCTTCACGTGCCGGAGAAAACTCCATCTTGCCATTCCGTGGAATCACTTTGTAGAATGCGGCGTCCTCATCCCACAGGTATTTGTCCATCAGAGACTTTATCTCCCCGGCTTTTTCTTTGTAGGTCGTGGCTTCGAGATATTTTCCCAGCATCTCCGCCATTGCGGAGAGAGCCATAGCGTCCGCATACATATAGCTGTTTATGGTTGCCCTGTACCCTGTTGCGTCACTGCTCAAAGAGCCTGAAATGGAGACTTCCATACCGTCACGTCCGTCCATCTGCCAGAAAAGACCGTTTTCATCCCTGTGGTCCGACTCCCACTCGGCATATATCCTCTTGAGACCGTCATAGGTGTCTTTTATCAGCTGGAGGTCGCCGTGCACCTTGTAAAGTCTCAATGTCGCATCGGCTATCGGAAAACTGTAGTTTCTCGGTGACCCGTCAGGACCGATCCAGAAGCGGGCATAGTCATCGAGATATTCCCTGTTCCGAAGCCAGCGTCCCTCGGCATAGTGGTGGCTGGCCGGGCAGCTGATTGCATTGTATTTTCCGGCCCAGGACACTTCCGGCAGGAATTCCGTCACTATATAGCCCGCCGGAGTGCTCTTGATGTGCTTTCTGAAAGTCCACCACCGGAAATAATAGGTTCTTTCCAGTTCTTTGTCAGGACAGTCGAGCGCCGGCACATTGTCGCAAAGGAACTCCTCAGCGACGGCATTACGGAAATCATTCCCGTAGATTTCGTCATCATCGGCGTTGAAGTCCCTGACATATGACGATATTATAGACTTTCCGTCAATGACGGCGTATTCTGAGGAATCCTTATCTTTGTCGGTCTTGTGGTTACAGTTGCAGCTTGCCATCGGCAGGGCAAGAGAGAGAGACAGAAGGAGTTGCAGTTTTGCGGCGATTTTCGACATAATCTCGTTCTAAATATTTGTGTATCATTAAACCGCGCCCCCGTCGGAGATATTGCGACGGGGCCGCGGTCTGAAAAGTATAGCCTTTGAGGCGAAAGAGTTACTGCCGGACAGGGAACTCAGTAATTCTGAGAGTGGTGCATCCGTAAGGAATGAGTTCGATTATCTGCTCTTCCCCGAGATTGCCTCCCTGCTGGGTAAAGTACTGGATATGTCCTGTTGAGCCTCTGTAAGCGGTCCAGTCAGGCATAGGTCTGGCAGGAATTCTGATGCTTATCGGGGCATTATCCAAAGTCCAAGGATAAAGCGACTTATCGACGTCGTTCCTGACGACTGTGCAGTTGCGCTCAAGTCCGTCCTTGCGAATGGTTTTGCTGGAAAGGCAGAAATTCCACGGAGTATCCGAGGTTACCTCATAATACCAGTCTCCGTATCTCACCTTCTCGGAAAGTTCTGTCTCCTTTCTCGTCCAGTTTTCATTCATTTTGAGAGCATAGAGAAGCGGTCCGCGCTCGATGACGGCGGCATTGTCATACCACCTGCTGCAGCTTACCTGCATAGGGAAATTGAGAGTGATGACATCGCCTTTGGACCAGTTGCGCCTTATGGTAACCGTACCGCCGGCCTCGCAAGCTGTATCGACAGCCTCGCCGTTAACGAAGATCTCCGCTTTCGCGCACCACTGGGGAACACGGAACTTCATCGGGAAATGCGCAGAACGGACTTTCTTTCCGGTGAAGTCAATGGTCAGTCTGACCGTCTCATCGAACGGGTAGAAAGTCTCCTCGACGACGTTTACCTCCACACCGCCGGCAACCTTCGCCGTTACCGAAGACGGAGCATAAACAAGTGCCGCAAGTCCTTCATCGTCAGTTGCATACCACAGATTCTGGGTAAACTTCGGCCAACCCTGGTGCATATTGGTAAGACAGCAAGGATAGCCGTTCAGCAGGCCGAACACCTGATCCGTATCAGAGTGCGGAGTCGAGAAATTGCGGGTAGTATTGCGTGAGCATTCTATCTGGTTAGTCTGCTGGAAATACTGACGGGTCTCATACTTGTCATCGGCCTGGGTCGGAAGGGCATTGTATGCCACCCTTTCGAGCCAGTCGGCCCACTGCAGGTCACCGGTTATCCTGAGCATCTCCTCGAGAGAGAACATCATCTCGACGGCCGTGCACAATTCTGAACCGCGGACAGGATCTCCGTAGTTGATGAGTTCGTCGCCGGCCCAGAGTCCGGTAGGAATTCCTATGGTCTTGCGGATTATTCTCCCGGCATTCTTCACGGCATCGATCTGTTTCTGCTGACCGGACTGCTGCCAGTACACTACCGGCTCCTTAAAGCCCTGTCCCAGATTGACGCAATGCATACTGTTCTGAGTGTAGAGCATTGAACCCTCCAGGAACATATCAGTCCACGGAGTGCTCTGCCTGTGGATGAGTTCCCCAAGGTCGAGCAGGTATTTCTCCCCGGTGATATTGTAGAGCCAGTAAACTATCTCGAGATTGTCACCGCCTCTCTGGGCTCCCCAGAATGTCCAGTGATCCAGCGGGGTCTTCGGCAGATTGGCAAGCTGGTACCTGAAGTACTTGTCCATGAAGGAAATCACCCTTTCGTCGCCGGTAGCCATATAGTACTGCTTGACAATCTTGAGAGCGACCATCTTAGGCCACCAGTCGTGTGAATTGTCCCTCTGCAGTCCCGGTTCCGGGTCGCGGTCGATGTCCGGGCCGAAATATCCGTCCACCTTCTGGGAGTTCAGGATGGCTTCGACCCACACCTGAGCCTTGTCTTTCAGCGTCTGATCGTCCAGAAGATATGCGAGAGGGAGGAGCCCGTCTATCCAGTACGGGCCTCTCTCCCACGCATCTCCGTCACCACCAAGCCAGGCATTCCTTTCGCCCACGACACTTGGATAAAGTTCATCCAGATGTCCTGTCAGGCCTTCTGCCTGCAATACAAGCTGCTGCTTGAGCCAGCCGTCGGCCTTGATGGCACCGATAGGGAGTTCCAGATAACGGCTCTCTGTAAGCGGAGCCCTGTTGGCGATATAGCCCTGGGCCTGAAGCGAAGCGGTTGCCATCAGAATTGCGATTGATGTGATGATCGTTTTTTTCATTTTTTACTGTGCAAGGGGAACCCAGACTTTCATCTTGCCGGCTTCCCTGTTATCCCACGAATAATAAGGAATATATTTGAGTTCCTTGTCTCCGACTTTCGCATCGATGGTTACAACTCCATTGAGAAGGTCTTTCTCAAATGTTGTGTCGAACTCTGCATTCTCGGAGATTACCAGACCATCGAAGTCATCAGGGTTATCCACTTCCTCAATACAGTAAACAAGCGGACCTCTCTGGATGGCTCTCATACCCTCATCCTCCTTGGTGCGAGGATCTGCGGCCACAACCTCGACAGGCATATCCATATTGAGTTCGATTACATCACCGTCCTTCCATTTGCCGGTAAGAACAGCATAACCGGTCTCGACACTCGGAGTTGCTTCAGTTCCGTTTACCTTGGCGCTGTATGACTTGCACCAGCCAGGGATTCGGAGTCTGATTTCAGCATTGACGGCAGACTTGGTGCCTACGGTCAGCTTGACATCTCCCTCCCAAGGATAGTTTGTCTCCTGAGCCAGGGTGAGTTCCTTGTTTCCGTATTTGACGGTGGACTGGTTGCCGATATAGAGATTAACCCAGATGGCATTGTCGGAAACACCGTAGATGTAATTGCCGATTGACGGCAGGAAGCGGCAAATCTGGCTAGGGCAGCAAGCGCATCCGTACCAGGCCTTTCTGTGGTGGTCTCCGAGCGACTCGAGAGGATTGACATAGAAGAATGTGTCTCCCTTGAGGGAAATGCCTGCCAATGCTCCGTTGTACATCGAGCGTTCCATCACATCGACATACTTTCCGTCCCCGGTGAACTGGTTCATTCTCCAGTTCCAGAGAACCATACCCACAGACGCGCAGGTCTCGCAGTACGCAGTGAGGTTCGGCAGACTATAGTCTTCCGTAAAGCCCTCATTGTGAGCAGACTGGCCGATACCGCCGGTTATATACATGTTCCTGAGCACAACATCGTCCCAGAGACGGTTGAGCGCATCGATATAGCCCTGGTCTCCGGTATAGGCGGCAACATCGGCCATACCGCAATACAGATACATTGCGCGGACAGCGTGTCCGGCAATGTCGGTCATTTCACGTACCGGCTTGTCGTCCTGATAATATTCTGCATGCCAAGGTTTTCCGTCCCTTATGCCGAGGCCTTTGCCACGCTCGTCGAGAAGCCATTCCGCGAAATCCAGATATTTCTTCTCTCCGGTGGTCTGGTAAAGCTTTACAAGCGCAAGCTCTATCTCTTCGTGTCCTGGAACCCAGTCTTCCTTGCCCGGGCCGAATTTGGACATCATATGATCGACCATTTTGATGCAGACATCAAGAAGTGTGCGCTTCCCCGTGACATTGTAATATGCCACGCCTGCCTCAATCATATGGCCTGCACAATACATTTCGTGCTTGTCCATATCAGTCCAGCGTTTTTCCAGACCGGTAAGGGTATAGAATGTGTTGATGTAGCCGTCTTCCTCCTGAGCGGCGGCGAACTTGGCAATCCATTCGTCACATTTCGCCTCAAGGGCAGGATCAGGATTGTTCTGAAGAGAGTAGGCCATGCCCTCAAGCGCCTTGTAAACATCGGAATCGTCAAAGAAGATGCCTGAGTGCTCGCCCTGTTTCAACGCTGCATTCTCGAAATTTCTGATGCGGCCAGTCTGGTTCTCGATCTGATCGATGCAGACTCCCAGGGTGACATCCTTATGGCTTTTAAGCCTCGGAGACCAGAAGTTGTCGGTAATCTTGACCTCTGAGAAGTTCACCGGAGTGATCTTCTTCATCGTAGCGGCTTCTTTTTCGCCTGTGCAGGCTACGGCAGCCGCCGTAGCGGCTGCCAATGCAAGTAGTCTGAATGTTTTCATATCCGGGGACTCTAGTTGTCGTAATTAGGGTTCTGGACAAGCTTCGGATTGGCCGTGATGGCCGAGAACGGAATAGGGAACAGGGCCGTGTAGTCACCGAGTGCCTCGTGAGAGAGCCAGTTCCTGGTAGTATAGGTACCGAAGCGGATCATTCTGGTGCGAACGCCCATCTCCCAGGCGAACTCCCATCCGTATTCGTCGTAGAGTCGTCCCAGCTCCACTTTGTCCTTGTCGTGGGAACCGTATTTTCTGTTGGCGGACTTGCTCAGGGCATAGTCGTCAGCATAGTAGTAGTACTGGTAGCAGGAGTTCTCCTTGAGTTGCTCGTCTGTTACGGTAGCCTTTGACGGATTTGACTTGAATGCGCGTGCGCGAACCTGTGAAACAAGTGCACCGGCTCCGGACTGTCCGAGACGGAGGAGACATTCGGCCTTCATCATAAGAATCTCGGAATATCTGTAAACAGGGAAGTCTGTTCCCATGCTGTTGGTTCCCGGCTTGACCTCGAACTTGTTCATACGGTATCCTTCCCATTCGAGGGTGAAATTGCCGCTCTGTATGTCATTGACATAGCAAAGGTCAGGATAATCGCCGTCCTTTGCGTCATAGATACATTTGATAGGAGTGGTGGTGCCGTATTCGTACTGCGTGCCGTGGATCCAGGTATCATCAAGACGGGAATCATCCGCATCGTATGTCTCGATGAACTGAGGAACTCCCATTGCCGAACCTGAGCCCCAAGGGCTGCCGCCGGTATTGAAAGCCTTCTTCAACGGAGCGCCCCAGGAGAAGAAATACATCGAGTATCCGCACAGGCTGGTGTCGAAAGGAATGATGAAGATGATTTCCTTGTTTGTGGAAGAGAAGGAATCATCGTCAACAAAGTTATCCTTATAGTTTGCGGCAAGTTCGAATCTGTTGCTGTTGATGATAGTGTTGCAGGCATCAAGAGCGCCCTGCCAGTTCGGAGTCCCTGTATAGACGCCGGCATTGAGGTACATCTTGGCAAGAAGGGTTGTAGCTGCCCACTTGTTGAAAAGTCCGTACTGCTCACCGCCGACTGTCTCCGAAAGGGAAGGGATGACTTCTTTGAGCTCATTGACCACAAAGTCGTAGATGTCAGCACGCTTTGTGATGGTAGGAAGCTCCTGCGTCGGTTCGGTGACCAGCGGAGCGTCGCCCCAATTGTCCACTATGATCGAATAGTAGAATGCGCGGATGGCGCGGACTTCCGCCAATGCCGCCTCGGTTGCCGCATTGTCGAGACCCAACTCATTGTTATTCAGCTGAGAAATGAGATTGTTGCACAATCCGATGCCCTGCCAGGTGGTATTCCACGCAGATGATATGTGAGACTGTTCGGAATTCCACTTGTGATAGTGCATACGGCGATACATACCACCGTCATCCCAACCGGTGGAGTTCGGCGGCATCACGATTTCATCCGAAGATGTACAGTCCATAGCCCAAAGCTGGCCGTGGCCTATGTAACTTCTCATTGGCGTATAGCAGGCGCCGATTACTTTGCGGACATCGTCCTGTGAATATTGGTAGGAGGCCGATGTCAACGAACTGTAAACCTGCTCTGTCAGATCCGTGCAGGATGCGAAGGCAAGAATACAAACTGATAGTGCTGATATTATTCGTTTCATTTCTTTGTCCAATTAAAACTTCAATGATACTCCGAGTGTGTAAGACCTGGTGGCAGGATAACGTGTGTAGCTATCGACTCCAGGTGTGAGGCCGGTGACAGAAAGTTCAGGATCGATTCCGGAGTAGCCCGTAATGGTCGCTGCATTCCTTACAGTAGTGAAAACTCTGACACTCTTGAGATAGCTGTTGGAGAAGTTGAATGTGTAACCGAGAGTGATGTTGTCGAGCTTTACATAGTCACCCTTCTCGACATAGTAGCTTACATACTCGCAAGGCTGGTCGTCAGCAAGCATAGTCTTGCCATAGACCTTGTCAAATGCGCTCTTGAGAACGTTTCCGCGAGTCAACATAGTCGGAGCGCCCCACTTTGCGGCGGTAAGATTGAGGATTTCGAATCCGAATGCGCCTCTGATCTGAATGCCGAGGTCGAATCCCTTCCACCTGATGTTGTTGTTCCAGTTCACGTAGTGGGAAGGAATACCGTTACCGAGAACCTGCTTGTCGGTAGGCTGCTGGTCAATGTATGATTTCGGCTTGCCGTCAGCGCCTTCGATGATCCAGTGTCCGGTGTCGTCAATATCGATACTCTTGAAGCCATAGAAGTTGCCGAGAGGCTCTCCCACCTGAAGACGGTGAGTGGTCTGCTGCATAGGCTCGCCTGTGCTTCCCTGGTCGGAATAGTCAGCTGCCATAAACTGGTCATTGGACAGGCTGAGGAGGACGTTCTTGTTGTGTGAATAGTTGACGGAAGTCGTCCATCCGAAGTCCTTGTTGTCGAAGACTACACCGGTGACGCCGATTTCAATACCCGTATTCTTGATGGAACCGGCATTGGCGGTCATTGACGAATAGATGTATGGAGGACAAGGAACAGAGTAGTCCCACAGGAGGTCGAGAGTCTTTCTGTGATACCAGTCGATAGTTCCGTAAATGCGCTCTCCGAGGAAGCCGTAGTCGATACCGACGTTCCACTCGTGCTTGCGCTCCCAACGCAGGTTAGGGTTGGCGTTCTTCGAAGGTTTGAGGGTCTGGATATAGGAACCGTTGTAATAGGCGTTAGAGCTGAACGAGAGAGTGTTGAGAGACATATATCTGTCGGAAGGTTCGGTACCGGTCTCTCCATAACCTACGCGAAGCTTCAATGTGGAAACCACATCCACGTCCCTGAGGAAAGCCTCGTCCTTGATGTTCCAGGCTCCGGAAACTGAATAGAAATTACCCCATTTGTTGTTCTCGCCGAACTTGGTGGAACCCTCGCGGCGTACAGAAGCCGCAAACATATATCTACCCTTGTAGTTGTAGTTTACACGGGCGAAGAAACCGATGAGGGAATCCTCTCCCTTGTCGGAAGAAAGATTCATCTGGCCGCTCTTGTATCCGTCATTCAGCTGAGTTCCGGCTCCCATATTGTTATACTCGTAGTCATCGACAGCAAAGCCGGAGTTCTGCATCCAGTAGTTCTCGCTGACATTGTTCAGATATGAATAACCGGCAAGGATGGTGTAGCTGTGATCCTGGAGGAATGAGCTCTTCCACTGGGCAGTCAATTCCAGCATATCCTGCTGGCTTCTGTATGTGCCTCTGGAAGCGAAACCGTTCTTCGGGGTACGGGCCTCGTAAGAGTGGTTGTGGGTCTCATAATGGCCCTGGGTCTGGTTGTAGATATTTCTGGAAACGACAGCCTTGAAGTCAAGTCCCACGATAGGGCTGTAGGTGACGTCGCCCAGCATCCTCAGCATAGTGGCTTCGGTGTTACCCTTGGTCTCATTGAGAAGAGATACAGGGTTGTAGTACTCGGTGATACCGGTATTCTCAGAATACGATCCGTCAGCCTGATATACAGGAGTGGTAGGATTGTAGTTCAGACCGTTCCATACGGCAGTGTTGAAAGGACCGCCGTCAGAACCGTTATGATACTTCATCGTGAAACCGTTGACTGATCCGTGGAACTTGAGCTTATTGTCGAACATTCTGTGTGTGACGTCGATGCGCGGGAACATCATGTTGTTGTTCGAAAGTTTCATTACACCCTGAAGCCCCCTGTATTCGAATGACGCCACATAGTTGGTCTGCTTGGTTCCTCCGCGCAGGCTGATGTTGTAGATCTGTGAAAGCGGAGTACGTGTAATCTCGTCAAGCCAGTTTACAGATGCTCCGTCATCGTGGTAACCCACATGGCCCTTGGCGAGCTGGCGGTATTCGTCAGCTGTCAGATAGTCGAGAGTTCTTGTAATCTGCTGAGTGGATACATACGCATTGAAATCCACGGTGGTCGGAATTTCTCCCTTAGTATTCTTGGTGGTGATGATGATGACGCCATTGGTACCGCGGGTACCGTAAATGGCTGCAGCAGAACCGTCCTTGAGAATGTCTATCTGCTCGATGTCATCGGAAGAAATCTGGGAAAGTGATCCCGGGACTCCGTCGATGAGGACAAGCGGTGCGGTATCGGCCTTGAGGGTCGTTGCGCCTCGGAGGGAGATCTGTGTACTGGAAACAGGGTTGCCGTCAGGCGTGTTGATGACCAGTCCCGGAACCTTACCTTTGATAAGTTCAGCGGCATTGGCGCTCGGAGTCTTGAGGAAGTCTTCGCTCTTGATTGTGGAAATGGCGCTGGCAACCTCTCCCTTCTTCATCGTGCCGTAACCGACAACAACAGTTTCTGCAAGCATCATTGCATCTTCGGCGAGGACAATGTCATATTTGTCCGCAGCCCCGATGGCGACAATCTGTGTCGTATAACCGATGCAGGAAACCTCGATGGTCTTCGTGCCCTCCGGTAAGGTGAGAGCATAACGGCCATCGCCGTCGGTCATAGTTCCCGTGGTCGTTCCGGGAATAACGATGGCTGCTCCTATGACAGGAACGCCGGATTTGTCAGTCACAACGCCGGAGACCTGCTTTTTCTCGACTTGCTGTGACGTGACAGTTTTTGCGGATGTCCCGGCTATGGCGACTGCAGGGTACGCCAAAACCAAGACCAGAAACATTGATAGTAAACGTTTCATAGATGTTGTGTTTTAATTAATATGTGGTTGATATAGTATCCTAGCCGGGGGGCCGAGTCCGATTTCAACTCTCTGTAGATTGTGCAGAAATCTCCCCCTTTAGCTTAAGCAGAGGCCACGATTGTTCATTTAATCGATTTGGCAGAACGAAGTTACTGAGGAATCTTGAAAATTGCAAGCATAAGATAAAAATATTGTATCCGCCCTCCGGTCATTATACATTTTGTATAATACACTTTGTATAATACAAAATAGATAGTATATTTGCACTATGAAAGAGACTGTGATAGAAAATCCGTTTGTGCTCCAGCCTTATGTCTCAAAAGACTTGTTCTGCGACAGAGAGACTGAATTGCACGATATCATTTCGTACATCGAGAGCGGGGCGAACATTTCCCTGATTTCTATGCGTAGGCTTGGGAAAACGGGGCTTATCTTGCGCACGTTCGAAGATTTGGCCGATAAGGAACACGGATATGTGACCATTTATGTGGACATATTCGCCACCACAAGCATCGAAGATTTCATATCCGCACTCGCCACAGCAGTCGTTGCAAAGACTAAGGAGTCCGGGGTCAGGAAATTCTTCTCTCGTCTGGGAGGCGTCAGGCCGCTGTTAAGTTATGACCCGGTTAGCGGGCAGCCTCAAGTGTCGATAACCTATCAGACTGAAAATGATAAGTTCACTACGCTTGACTCTATTTTTGATTACCTGGAAAATCTTGGAAGCAAGGTAGTTGTGGCCATTGATGAATTCCAGCAGATTCGAGAGTATGAGGGGGTCTATATGGAAGCTCTCCTGCGTTCCAAGATTCAGAATCTTAAAAATGTTCGGTTTATCTTCAGCGGAAGCGACAAACGGCTGATGTCGGATATGTTTGTAGGAGAGCGATCGCCGTTCTACCAGAGCGTCATAAACGTTCCTCTCTCAAAACTTGATAAAACTGTGTATTCTGAATTCATAATACATCTGTTCGGTAAAGGAGGCAAACAGATATCGGAAGATATTGTAAACTATATTCTGGAGTGGAGCAGATGCCACACCTTCTATACTCAAATGCTGTGCAACTTCACATATATGGTCTCCGGGAATAAGGTAAATATGGAAGATATCTATGCCGCCATAGGCAGAATTTTTAAATCCGAGACCGATAAGTTCTTTACCATCAGGGCAATGCTGACAAAGGGGCAATGGAAATATCTAACGTGCGTCGCTAAGGAAGGTGTCCTCAGGCAACCTACATCTGGAGAATTTCTCAATAAATATAAAATCGGTACTCCAGCCTCATCGAAACGTTATCTTTCCTCGCTGCTCGAGAAGAATCTTCTTTACGAAGAAAAGTCCCTCACCGGTTCCGAGTACTGTGTCTATAACGTATTCCTCTCCCGCTGGCTGGAAGGGTTGTAACATCAGAACGGTATTGGCCGAAGGCCGCATTGTGTATTTAGTAAATCTTTGATCTATGGCAAACACGCCACCACTTCTGGTCTCAGAATTACTGTACCGGTCATATGCCAACCTTGCAATGGCCCATTACGCTGTCGAACGGGGATTGTCCAAATATGACAGGACTTCCTTCATTATCAGAGCACGGCTGTTAAAGGGGTTGACGACGGGGGAGATGCATATCCGGTCTTTCTTCGACGATGAGAAGGTTAAACTTTCCAACGGGGCCAGATGCGTTTACTGCGGCTCAACTGACAATCTCTCTGTAGATCATATTTTTGCGAAAGCAAAAGGCGGGTCTGATTCTTCTGATAATCTTGTATGCTGTTGCAAGACCTGCAATAGCTCGAAAAGAGATGGAGATCTGATGGAATGGTATGCTTCAAAGGGGGAATTTCCTTCTCTGCTGTTGTTGAGAAGGTATTTGAAACTCGTATTTCAATTCTGCGAAACAAACGGAATAATGGATTCCCCGATAGATTCCCTGGATGACAGTGGATGGCCTTTCAGGCTGAAGAACATTCCCCTGGAGTTCCCGGCTCCTTCGGAGTTGCGTCTGATGGTGTCTGTTTAGTCTTAAATATGAGATTCATAACTATTGTCGGTGCACAAAATGGCCGGTTTTGTGCACCGATTCAGAATTCCGTGCACAAACTGGCCGGTTTTGTGTACGGAACGATGTAATTTGGGGTCGCGGTGCACAGAAAACGTTTTATTGTGTACGGGCTATTAAATCCGTACACAAATAGCCGGTATTTGAGCACGGGAATAGCGGCAAGGTAAGATGAGGCTGCGGCTCGCTGTCCAGGTAGGGACAAAAACGGTCGAAAAGCTCCCAACCTGGAAAGCGCATGTGCCTTTGAGAGCAGTGTGCGGCACTCTGCCCATCCAGGCGGGGACAAAAACGGCCGGAAAGTTCCCAACCTGGCCGGGGAGAAGCCAGTCGGAGAGGCGGAGAGGCGGAGAGCCGGGGCGAAGCCGGGGAGAAGCCTGGCGGGGTGTTTGAATTCGATAAAAATTCTTATCTTTGGAATGTTTAAACCCAAACATTGACACAATGACCAGAATACTGACCACGATTGCGGCCCTGCTCGTCAGCGCAGGACTGTCAGCGCAGACCTTCACGGAGTGGAAGGATGCAAGCGTGAATGAAGTGAACCGTGCACCGATGCACGCCCACTACTTTGCCTACGGCAGCGAAGAGGAAGCCCTTAAAGCTCCCGAACAGGCATCCAACTACATGAGCCTGAACGGCTTATGGAAATTCTGCTGGGTTCGTGACGCTGACCGGCGTCCTACGGACTTCTGGGGCAAAGACTTTAACGACAAGAGCTGGGATGAAATACAAGTTCCCGCCATCTGGGAAAAGAACGGCTACGGAGACCCTCTCTATCTGAACATCGGCTATCCTTGGCACAGCTGGTACAAAGACAACCCGCCGATCCCTCCGACAGTAAACAACCACGTCGGCACCTACCGCCAGAGCTTCACTGTTCCGGCCGACTGGAAAGGCCGGGACATTTTCGTGCATTTCGGCTCCGTAACCTCCTGCATCTATCTCTGGGTGAACGGCAAATTCGTAGGCTACAGCGAAGACAGCAAGCTTGAGGCCGAGTTCGACCTCACGAAGTACCTGCGTCCGGGCGAGGAAAACCTCTTCGCGTTCCAGGTATTCCGCTGGTGCGACGGCACTTACCTTGAGGACCAGGACTTCTTCCGACTCAGCGGCGTGGCCCGCGACAGCTATCTCTACGCCCGCCCGAAGCAGCGCATCGCGGACATCCGCGTGACCCCTGACCTCGATGAGAATTACAAGGACGGAAGCCTGAGCGTAAAGCTCAGCCTTCCAATATCTTCCGAAGTATCTCTCGAACTTGAAGACGCCGAAGGCAAGAGCGTTGCCCAGACCACGGTCAAGGGCAAGGGTGATGTCACAGCCACTCTGAACGTCAGCGATCCTTACAAATGGACAGCAGAGACCCCTTACCTGTACAAGCTCACAGCTACCCTCAACGGCAAGGGCGGAGTAAAGGAAATCATTCCTGTAAATGTAGGTTTCCGCAAAGTGGAAATTCGTGACGCACAGCTGCTTGTGAACGGAAAGCCGGTACTCATAAAGGGCGCCAACCGTCACGAGATGGACCCTGACGGAGGATACCTCGTCTCCCGCGAGCGTATGCTCCAGGACGTCACCATCCTGAAGAAGTTCAATTTCAACGCAGTCCGCACCTGCCACTATCCTGACGACAGCTATTTCTATGATCTCTGCGACCGCTACGGTCTCTATATGGTGGCTGAAGCCAATGCGGAGAGCCACGGTATGGGTTACGGCGAGAAGGCTCTCGCCAAGGACCTGCGCTTCGAAAGCGCCATCGTCGATCGCAACAGACGCAATGTGGTCCGCAATTTCAACCATCCGTCCATCATAATCTGGTCGCTCGGAAACGAGAGCGGCTACGGCAGCAATTTCGAAGTGGCTTATGATATGGTGAAATCAGAGGATGCCAGCCGTCCGGTGCAGTATGAGCGCGCGGGATACGAAGGCAAGAACGACATCGAATGCCCGATGTACCGATCGCCAGAGTCCTGCGAAAGATACGCCAGCGACCCTAACACGACCAAGCCATTGATTCAGTGCGAGTACGCCCACGCTATGGGCAACTCCGAGGGCGGATTCAAGGAGTATTGGGACCTCATCCGCAAATACCCTAAATATCAGGGCGGATTCATCTGGGACTTCGTCGATCAGGGCCAGAGATGGACAGGAAAGAACGGCGCGATGATTTATGCCTACGGCGGCGATTTCAACACCACCGACCCTCACGACTTCAATTTCTGCGACAACGGCCTCATCAGTCCTGACCGCGTTCCGAACCCTCATATGTATGAGGTGGGATACGTTCAGCAGGACATCTGGACCAGCCTGAAGGGCGATGGCAAGATAGAAATCTACAACGAGCGCTTCTTCACCGACCTCGGAGGAAAGTTCGACCTGCATTGGACGCTGCTCAGGGACGGACGCGCGGAGCGCAGCGGAGTCGCAGCCGTCCCGGCAACGGCCCCTCAGGGAACATCTGAGCTGGAACTCCCTCTCGGCGAGCTCTGCGGCTGCGGCGAGTGGCTGCTGAATGTCGAGTATGTGCAGCGCGACTGCGACGGCCTGCTCCCTGCGGGAAGTGTCAGAGCGAAGCAGCAGATAGAATTGGCCGGAGGCCCGAAAGAAATGAAAGGCATTGAGAATCAGAGCGTAAACCACCGCACGACGGTGCTTCCGCAGATCGACAATGACAATGTTTACCGCATCGCGGTGAGCGGCGAGCGCTTCCGCATCGAGTTCTCCCGCAGAAACGGACTTATGAATGTGTGGATGGTCGGCGGCAAGAGTCTGCTCGCTGAAGGCGCCACGCTGAAGCCTAATTTCTGGCGCGCCGGCACGGACAATGACTTCGGAGCAGGCCTGCCGAGGCGTCTGGCGGCGTGGAAAGATCCGGGTCTGAAGCTCACTTCGCTCGAAGCGGGCAGCACTCAGGACGGTCTGGCGAAGGTCGAGGCGAGCTACGAGCTGACGAAGGTCGGCGCGAGTCTGAAGATGACATATCTCATTAACAATCAGGGAGCTGTCGAACTCACGCAGACGATGTCGGCCGGGGCGGCCAATGATGTCCCTGAGCTGTACCGTTTCGGCCTGCAGATTCAGCTGCCTGTAGAATTCGAGAATATATCTTATTATGGCAGAGGACCTTGGGAGAATTATGCCGACCGCAAATCGGGAGCCGATCTGGGTATCTGGAACCAGACTGTCAGCGAGCAGTTCTATCCTTATATCCGCCCTCAGGAGAACGGCGGCAAGAGCGATGTCCGCTGGTGGATGCTGGGTGACGAGTCCGGGTTCGGGCTTATGGTACGCGCGGAGAAACCGTTCTACGCATCGGCTCTGCACTATACCATCGAGTCGCTGGACGAAGGAATGGAGAAGCATCATTCACATTCCCAGGAAATCGAGCCTGCACATCTGACGAACCTCCTGCTGGATAGCGACCAGATGGGACTTGGCTGTATAAACTCCTGGGGTGAAATGCCTTACGATGAGTATCGCCTCCCTTGCGGAGACTACACTTTCCATCTTACTCTCACTCCTACGGTGAAGATTCTGTAAACGAAAAAAGTCCCGGGGCTGACGCTCCGGGACTTTTTTATCCACCGGGGGACGTATCCCCGGGTCGCTTCGCTCCGTAAGTGCTCCGAGAGAATAAACTGCTGAGTTACACCTTTTCCGCCAGGGTGCGGGCAAGCTCGAGGAAAGCCAAACCGTCAGGACGGGTGGAAAGGGCGGCTGGTTCGCCGGAGTCTCCGCACTCGCGAATGCTTTGAACTATCGGAATCTGACCGAGAAGGTCGAGCCCAAGGGACGAAGCCATATTCACGCCGCCGTCGCGGCCGAAAATATAGTATTTCTCGTCAGGATGCTCCTCGGGGGTGAACCAGGCCATATTCTCCACCAGACCGAAGATGCGACGGTTTATGGACGGATTCCTGAACATATTCACACCCTTCTCCACATCAGAGAGAGCCACGTTCTGAGGAGTGGTCACGATTACCGCGCCCTCCATAGGGATCTCCTGAACCAGAGAAATATGTATATCACCGGTTCCCGGCGGCATATCTATAAGAAGGAAGTCCAGGGTGTCCCATTTGACCTGCAGAATCATCTGTTTCAGAGAGTTGCAGGCCATAGGACCGCGCCAGATGAGGGCCTGCTCACGCGGAGCGAAATAGCCGATGCTCATCCACTTGACTCCGTATTTCTCGATAGGGACTATGAGCTCCAGGGAATCTTCGGACTCCTTCACGGCCTCGGGAACCTGCCCCTCGGTGCCGGTCATAAGCGGAACGGAAGGTCCATAGACATCGGCGTCCGCGAGGCCCACGCGATAACCCAGACGGGCCAGGGCCACAGCCAGATTAACGGCCACGGTGCTCTTGCCCACGCCACCCTTGCCGGAAGCGATTCCGATGATATGGCGGACATTGGTCAGCTGCTCCAGACCCAGCTTCGGCGGCTGGGGCTTGCGGACTGCCTCATCAACTACCTTGGTATTCACCTCAACGACTGTTCCCTGAGGAAGATTGCGGATAAGGGCGGCACGCGCAGCCCCCACCAGATACTCTGTGAGAGGATCGCGGCGGCGCGGGAAGCCGAGCATCACAACAGCCTTGCCGTCAGTGAGTTCCGCCTCCTTGACCATACCCAGTTCCACTATGCTTCTGTCCCCCTGTCCAGGATGCTGGACAGAGGACAGAATTTTCAGCAGTTCAACATTCATCTCTATTTTACGATATTCATTTCATTCAGCAGATACCCGGCGCCGCCGAACTTGTCCATAAGCAGGAGCACGTAGCGGATATCCACGCAGATACATCTCTGAAGATTCGGCTCGAACATAACGTCACCGCTCATAGCCTCCCAGTTGCCGTCGAAGGCCAGACCGATGAGGCAACCGTCAGCGTCCATTACCGGAGAACCGGAATTGCCGCCTGTAATGTCGCAGTTGATAAGGAAGCAGGCAGGGACCTCGCCGGATGCATTTGCATACTGGCCGTAATCCTTAGTCTCGTAGATTTCCTTGAGGCGGGCAGGAACGATAAACTCATAATTATTAGGATCTTCCTTCTCCATTACACCCTTGAGGGTTGTGTAATGTTTATAGATGACACCGTCTTTCGGGGAATAGGACTTAACGTTGCCGTAGGTCAGACGCATAGTGCTGTTGGCGTCAGGATAGGAAGGCTCATCCTTCTTCCATTCGAGCTGGCCGGCAGTGTAAGCCTTTGAGGCTGAAGCAATTTCGGCATTGGACGCCTGAAGGGCGGCCATCTTGCTGCGGGCGGTGTCGAGCATCGCGGTGTAGAGGATGTGGGCAGGGTCGGATGTGACCTGGGAGAAGTCGGAGATGGCGCTCAGCTTCTCGGCGGAGGTGAAGTTTGTGCCCGCGAACATCCAGTCCACGAATGCATCGACGTCCTCGAGCGGATGTCCCTCGATGGAAATCTTGTCTTCAGGCTTCACGTTGGCGAGGTAGAACTCGATGAGAGCCTTGGCCTCGCGGCGGTCGAGAGCTTCATTGTAATCCTTGTATTCACCGACCAATGCGGTCTTTACCTCGTCCAGGGCCTTGGCGGAATCGAGTCCGTGCCTCAGAGCTCCGGAGTAGTTGAACCCGAAGCGGGCTGCGAAGCTGGCAACCTCGATGCGGCTGATGGTCTCTGTAAGAAGAGTATAGGCCTTCATTGGCTCGGTGCCCTGCTCCACGGCAGCGGCAATCTTTTCGATGGCGCCGCCATAGGCCTCCTGGCGCTTTTTCTTCGCGTTCACCCAGGAGGTGAATTCATTTTCCCTCTCCTGCTCGCGGCCGATGATGTTCAGGTTCGCGAACGCCTCCTTCATTCCGATCCACTTCTTCCATCCGTTGGAGGAGGAAGCGTATTTGCTGGCGTACTGCAGATTCACGGTCTCGTCAGCCATACGCGCATCCCACATAATGTCCTGACGGACAGTGCGTGCGGCGATGCGGATGTCGTTCACGTCGATCATCTGCTGGAGCTGTGCGGCGGTCTGGAATCTCTGGGTACGTCCAGGATAACCCATAATCATCGCGAAGTCTCCGTCCTCAACGCCGCGGAGCGATACCTTCAGAGAGTTCTTCGGCTGAAGCGGCTTGTTCTCAGGAGAATAGTCAGCAGGTTCTCCGTCCGGACCGGCGTAAACTCTCCACATAGAGAAGTCGCAGGTATGGCGAGGCCACATCCAGTTGTCGGTATCACCGCCGAACTTGCCGGAGGAACGTGGAGGGGCGCCGACGAAGCGGACGTCCGTATATGTCTTGTTTACAATCAAATAGTAAACGTTATCATTGTAGAAGGAGACCACGCGGGCACTGCAGTGAGGATTCTCCTCCTCAGCCTGCTTGCTGAGCTCGTCCTTGGCCTCATTCACAGCGGCCTGAGCCTTCTGCTCCGCATCATCGGCTTTCCTGTTCTGCTTCAGAGCCTTGTCATAAACCTTCTGCAGATAGTCGGTGACATCCGTCATACTCTGAAGGAAAGTCACGGAGAGACCCTCGGCGTGCATCTCCTCGGAGCTCTGCATAGCCCACCAGCCGTTCTCGAGATAGTTGTGCTCCGGAGTCGAGAGAGCCTGGATAAAGCTGTATCCGCAATGGTGATTTGTCACGATAAGTCCCTGATCTGAAATGATTTCACCTGTGCAGCCGCCGCCGAAGTGCACGACCGCATCCTTCAGGGATGTGTTGTTTATACTGTATATCTGTTCCGGAGTAAGGCGGCAGCCTCTTTCCTTGAGAGCTTCAGAATTCATTTTCTGGATGAGCGGCAGAAGCCACATTCCCTCATCCGCGCGCATCGTGGCCGCACTCAGCAGCAGAGCGCACATTGTAACCAACAAACCTTTCTTCATATTCTTTTAAAACTTAAGTCCGAAGTGCAGCGACAGCGCATTGAAATAGTTGCTCCGGGTCATCTCAGTGAGATGCACCTGCGTATTGAAATCACCATCCAATGCATCCAGGGCCGTGTATCCCACGACATACTGAGAATAAGCCTGCATCATAAAGCCCAGACCCACATACAGACGCTCCGACAGGTTGATGCCTATCTGCGGCTGCAGATAAAGACCTTTGGCCCGTGCCGTGTAATCCAACGGCATTCCTCCCTTTTCCCCGTCCGCAATCGGAAGAGAATAGTCGTGCGCCTTCTGACCTCCGACATTGAAGGTATAGCCGCCATCGACAAGGATGTACGGAGCATACGCCACGTTGTTAAACGTATATTTCAGGCGGGCAAAGACCGGCAGCAGATACTCCGTCTGATAGACGAACGTCTCTTTGTTGCTGGTGCCGGCGCCGTCAGTCTTGACATACCACCTTCCCGCGAGCACCGAAGCGTAGTCGAAACCCACGCCAGCTCCGATCATAAGTCCCTTGAGGCCAAGACCTTCCACGCCCGCGGCAACTTTCAGCTGCCCTGCATATTCGCAGCCCTGCATATTGTCCACCCCGAGAGCTCCGGAAATCTCGGTATCGACCGCAAACTTCTGCGCCGACAGCGTGACAGCCGACAGCGCGAGTACCATAATCAGAAGAATCTTTTTCATAAACGTTCTCATTTATACGGCCTTGCGGCCAATCATAATACGGGCGCCAGGCCCGTCAGTTCCACAAATATAGAAATTAAATTATTTAATTTTCGCGGATGCTTTCGAACATCTTCGTGAGCCGCACGAAATCCTCCACCGAAAGCCTCTCGGCGCGGAGTTCGAAAACCGGGTCATTCAGGAAAGCCGGAGGCTCGGCTGCCGAGCTGTACAGCGGCTTGAGGGCATTGCGCAGGGTCTTTCGGCGCTGATTGAAGGCCGTTTTCACCACCTGTTTGAAGAGTTTCTCATCGCAACCGAGCTCGGTGCGGGAATTCCTCACGAGACGGATTACGGCGGACTTCACCTTAGGAGGCGGGGCAAAGGCCCCCGGGCCCACAGAAAGCACATATTCTATGTCATACCAGGCCTGAAGCAGCACGGAAAGTATGCCGTAGGTCTTACTCCCCGGCCCTTCCGCTATTCTGTCCGCCACTTCCTTCTGAATCATACACACCACTTCCGGAACGCGGTCCTTGTCGTCCAGAATCTTGAAGAAAATCTGGGATGAGATATTGTACGGGAAATTTCCGATGACGCGGTACGGCCCCGGGAAGATTTTCGCCATATCCAGACGCAGATAGTCTCCCTCCATCAGATGCCCCTGCATACCGTTGAAATGGGTCAGGAGATAGTCAACCGACTCGGTATCTATCTCTATGAGTTTCAGGTCAATATCCTCTCTCTTAATAAGATACTGGCTCAGCACGCCCATTCCCGGGCCTATCTCCAGCACATCGCGCGGAAGTGCGGGGTCACATCGGAGCGCATCCACAATGGCCCGCGCTATACTCTGGTCGGTCAGAAAGTGCTGACCGAGGGCTTTCTTGGCTCTTACCGCTGTCATGCCTTTTCTACTTTTTTCACGTAAAGCATTCCGCCCACAACCAGGAGCAGCAATACTATAAGACTTATGGACGTAGCCCTCGAAACGGCCACGCTTTCTGTAATGGTCTTAGGCTCGAAACGCATCGTA
>CAVFAZ010000041.1:0-19773 GCA_963620825.1 Kurthia senegalensis | reverse complement strand
ACTTCATCGCTGCAGAGCGTGACAGCAAGAACGAGGCTGACCGCCAGTTCATGACCACTGTCATCAGAGCAGACCAGGATGTGAGAATGGGTATCATTACCAAGGTTAAGCAGGAGCTCAGACGCTGCTCCGCGCTTAAGATCATGTATCAGGCAAGAAGACCTGAAGCTCAGTAACAGAGCTCTACAATATTGAAAGACCGGCTCTCGCGAGCCGGTCTATTTGTATATCATTGAGCTATGAAGGCGTAAACGATGTTGCCCATCTGGCGGGCGGGAGCGGAAGGAGAAGAGGAGAAACGCGAAGCGCGGGCGGCGCGGATGGCGAAGTTGCGCAGACACCCGTCATTGGACGAAACGTCCTCCTGAACCTTCGCCATTATCACATTGCCGGCGTTATCGACGGTGATGGTGACGGTCACTTCGCCTGCGCCCATGCAGCGGTAAGCAGGAATCGAGAGATGGCTCGCCTTGCGGCCGTCGAGCTGGTAGGAGACTACGCTCGGGCCGGAGTAGTTCTGCTTTGCCTGGTCTTTGCCTGCGTCTTTATTCTTCTCAGGGACAGGCACATAGTCGTCATCGGAGGAAGGAGTCTCGACCTGCGAGCGGATGTCCTGCTGGAGCTTCGCGGCGTCCTTGTAAAGCTGCTCGGCATCAGTTCCGCGGTCGTCCTTCAGGGCTCCGCGATCGACCGCAACATTGCGGACAGAAGAGATGGAAGCATCACCGCCGGAAGAAGCGATAAGGTCATCAAGATGTTTGCTGACCTGCTCCTTGAAGGCAAGTTCCTGCTTGAGTTTCTCGATGTCTTCCTGCTTCGAGAAATCGAGCAGGAAAGTGTTCTCCTTGCTTATGGTATAGCCTATCTGGCACGCGAGAAGCACGATGAGCAACACCAGATGAAATATCACGGTGATATAGAATCCTGCCCTGTCCTCTCGTTTCATTTGCTCTGAAGTTACTAAACCCGGCGGCTGAACGCCTCCGGGCAATGGTTATTTATCGGTTTTTCTCTCGCGGAGAGACTTTTCTATGGAAGCCAGAATGATGTTGATGGCTACCTTGTTATGTCCGCCCTGAGGAATGATGATGTCGGCGTAGCGCTTGCTCGGTTCGATGAACTGAAGATACATCGGCTTCACCGTGCGGCTGTAACGCTCGATCACCCAGTGAACATCCTTTCCCCTCTCGGAAATGTCGCGCGCCATAACCCTCATAAGCCGGTCGTCATCATCGGCATCCACGAAAATCTTGATGTCCAGCTGGTCCAGCAGTTCGCGGCAGGTGAAGATAAGGATACCTTCGATGATGATGATGTCAGCAGGCTCCACCGTAACGGTCTCTGTCTTGGAACGGGAACAGGAGATGTAGGAATAAACGGGCTGCTGGACTGTTTTTCCCTGCTTGAGGTCGGCAAGCTGACTGCACAGGAGAGTCCAGTCTATAGCATCCGGATGGTCGAAATTCTGACGTCTCTTTTCCTCGTCAGTCAGATCACTGGAATCCTTGTAATAGGAATCCTGAGGGATGACCACGATCTTTTCATCGCGGAGTCTTTCTTTGATGGCCCGTACCACGGTCGTCTTGCCCGACCCGGAACCGCCTGCTATACCGATGACAAGCATACTAGAATTCTGCGTTTTTAGGTGTACGAGGGAACGGAATCACGTCGCGGATGTTCTGCATACCGGTGACAAAGAGCAGAAGTCTCTCGAATCCCAGGCCGAAACCGGAGTGAGGGCAGGAGCCGAAGCGGCGGGTATCGATGTACCATTCGAGGTTCTTGCGGCTCATACCGAGCTCGTTGATGCGGGCCTCAAGCTTCTGCAGAGAGGACTCCCTTTCGGAACCGCCGATAATTTCGCCGATCTTCGGGAAGAGGACATCCATAGCGCGGACTGTCTTGCCGTTCTCATCCTGCTTCATATAGAAGGCCTTGATCTCCTTAGGATAACCGGTAAGGATTACAGGCTTCTGGAAATGCTTCTCCACGAGGTATCTCTCGTGCTCGCTCTGAAGATCCACGCCCCAGTAAACAGGATACTCGAACTTGACGCCGCCCGCAACGGCCTCCTCGAGAATCTTTATTCCGTCGGTGTATTCGAGGCGGACGAACTCGGTATCGACAACGCCCTTGAGACGGTCGATGAGTTCAGGATCGTATTTGTCGTTAAGGAACTTGACGTCATCGTAGCAATTGTCGAGAGCATACTTCACCAGATGCTTGATGAAGTCCTCGGCAAGGTCCATATTGTCGTTGATGTCATAGAAGGCCATTTCAGGCTCGATCATCCAGAACTCTGCAAGATGACGCGGGGTATTGGAATTCTCAGCGCGGAAAGTAGGCCCGAAGGTGTAGATCTCGCCGAGAGCCGTGGCACCGAGCTCACCCTCAAGCTGGCCGCTCACGGTAAGGCTGGTCTGCTTGCCGAAGAAATCCTTCGAATAGTCTATGCCGCCCTTCTTGTTGCGCGGAAGCGGCTTGTCGAGATCCATAGTGGTGACCTGGAACATCTGTCCGGCGCCCTCACAGTCTGACTCGGTGATGAGCGGAGTGTGCAGATAGACGAAGCCCCTGTTGTGGAAATACTCGTGGATGGCGTAAGCCATCTGGTTGCGGATACGCAGCACAGCTCCGAAAGTATTGGTTCTCATACGCATATGAGCCACTGTCCTGAGGTACTCGAAGGAAGTGTCCTTCTTCTGGAGCGGGTAACGGACAGGGTCGCATTCTCCATAGACTTCGATCTCCGAAGCCTGGATCTCCACAGCCTGACCGCCTCCGACAGACTCGACGAGCTTTCCGGCCACGCGGACGCAGGCGCCTGTAGTCACTTTAGAGAGCACATCGTCTCCGATCTGAGTCTTATCGACGACAAGCTGAATATTGTTTATGGTGGAACCGTCATTGAGGGCGATGAATGCCACGCCCTTGTTTCCACGCTTTGTCCTGACCCAGCCTTTGGCAACTACGTCTATGCCCGGCTCACTCTTGAGAAGATCCTTGACCTTGGTTCTGGCTACTGTATTTTCCATTTTGTCAAATTATTAATCCTGCAAATATACTACTTTTTCCCGTCCGTTGGAGCGAATAAGTCGTGAGGCTTCACGGCTTCGATCAGAGTTTCATCCACTTCGAGGTACTGGTGATAGAAAGCATTCTCCCCGAGCTTGCTGTAACGCCCCACGAGAGCCTTCACCTGAGGCATCATATACACTCTGGACTTGGCCCACTCCCCTGCCTTCGGCCGGATTCCATCGACAGAAGATGCGAACTGAAGGAAGACGCCCTCAACGTCAGAATCCTTAAGGAATTTCTGGAGAGTATCATAATCCTCTATGGCAGAAAGCTTTGTCTTGTGCTTGTCGAAGAAATCCGAAGCAAAGCGCATGGAGGTCGCCTTGCGGTTGCAGGCGATGTAGAAATCCGTCGCGCGGGTAGTGTCCATCGGCACGAATACATCCGGGACGATACCGCCTCCGCCATAGACCGTGCGCCCGCCGACAGTCTGGAAAGCCTCGTCCTTGTTCACCTTGATGCTGTCCGCATCGGTGAGCTCCCCGTCGGCATAACGCTTATATATGTCATAATCATAATCTTCAGTGTATGGCTTCTGGATG
Source organism: Kurthia senegalensis (assembly GCA_963620825.1). Classification (GTDB taxonomy): domain Bacteria; phylum Bacteroidota; class Bacteroidia; order Bacteroidales; family UBA932; genus Cryptobacteroides. Next base: position 16,153 of record CAVFAZ010000041.1, on the reverse strand, counting down.
CAGCGTCCGGAAGGCGTATAATAGCGTGCAATGGTAATCCTCAGACCCGAACCGTCCGTAAAGAACACCGGACTCTGCACGAGGCCCTTGCCGAATGAACGGCGGCCCACGATGACTCCGCGGTCATTGTCCTGGATGGCGCCCGCGAAAATCTCGCTCGAAGAAGCCGAAGATTCATTGATGATCACGGTGATGCCCACGTTCTGCATAAGCCCCTTTCCGCTGGCCTTGAAATCCTCGCGCGGAGAATGGAGGCCCTCCATATACACTATCATATCGTCCTTCGAAAGGAACATATCCGCCAGACTCAGAGCCTGTTCGAGATAACCTCCGGTATTGTCGCGCAGATCGAAGACCAGATGCGTCATCCCGCTGCCGAGCAGTCCGGCGGCCGCAGACAGGAACTCCGTGTAAGTCGTGCGGGAGAATTTGGAAAGGCGGATGTAGCCCGTGGTGTCATTCACCATAAACGAGGCATCGATGCTGTGAACGGGAATCTTGCCGCGGGTGATCTGGAAAGGAATCATCTCCCCGTCACGCAGTACGGTGACCTCCACCTGCGAGCCCGAAGGCCCTTTCATCCTCCTGACCATACTGTCCTGCGGGAACTTCACTCCCGCGATATTAGTCCCGCCGACCTTGATGATTCTGTCACCGGCCTGAAGGCCAATGCGTTCCGAAGGTCCGCCCGGAATGACTTCGATCACCACCGCAGTGTCGTTGGGAACATTGAACTGAATGCCGATGCCGTCGAAATTGCCCGCAAGCTCGCTCTCGGAAGCCTCGAGCGTCTCGGGCGGAAGATAGACGGTATGCGGGTCGAGCTGGGCGAGCGCGGCGTTTATCGCAGCCTCCGACACCTTCTCGAAATCCACCGTATCGACGTAAGTCTCAGTAACCTTCTGCAGCACGAGATTCAGCTTGCGCCAGTCGCGATACTCCGACTTCAGGCGGGCATTGCGGTCATTGACTTTATAGTAAGTGGCTACCGCCAATGCGCCGATGAGCACACCGAGCAGGGCAATCCACAGTGAGGAGATTCTTCTTTCAGACATAAACTAATCCACTTTTTCGACTTCGATGCCGGCTCTGCGCAGGAGATCCACCCCGTCCGTCAGACGGTATTCATCCCGATAGACCACCCTTTTGATGCCGGCCTGAATGATGAGCTTGGAACATTCGATGCAGGGGGAAGCCGTCACATAGAGAGTCGAGCCTTCGCTGCTGTTTCCGGACTTGGCTACCTTGCTGATGGCATTGGCCTCAGCGTGAAGCACATAAGGCTTGGTGGCACCTGTCTCGTCCTCGCACACGTTCTCGAAGCCTGACGGGGTCCCGTTGTAGCCGTCGGAGATGATCATCTTGTCCTTGACGATCAGCGCCCCCACCTGACGGCGCTTGCAATAGGAGTTTTTGGCCCAGATGGCCGCCATCTCGAGATACCTGTCATCGAATTTCTGCATAATAGTTACTTTCTCTGGTACAAATAGCGTTTGATACTTCTCTTCGGAGTCCTTTCGAAATCCTCCGGCATAAACTCTATCTTGCGGATTTTCGCGTAGTTAGGAACTTCGTTGTTAATCTCCGGCAGATAGCCTTCGATGCGAGCGGTGAGCTGGTCGCCGGTCATACCGTCGAGCTCGGCCTGATGGTAGTCCGGATAGATAAGGGCGGTCAGACCGCCGTCATCCTCGATGACCAGGGAATCCACCACATAGCTGAAATTGTTTATGACCGCCTCGAGTTCCTCAGGATAGATATTCTGTCCGGAAGGACCGAGAATCATACATTTGGAGCGGCCCTTGAGGAAGAGATAGCCGTCGGAATCGATGATGCCCATATCCCCGGTACGGAACCAGCCGTCCTCTGTGAATGCCTGTGCGGTAGCCTCCTCGTTCTTGTAATAACCGATGAAAACATTGTCTCCCTTTACCTGGATTTCGCCTGGAATATGCTGAGGGTCAGCGGAATCGATACGGAGACTGCAGCCGGCGATAGGCTTTCCGCAGGAGCCCAGCTTGGACTTGTACCACTTGGAATAGGTTATGAGCGGAGCGCACTCCGTCATTCCGTAACCGACCGTGAACGGGAAATGGATCTTGTGCAGGAACTTCTCCACCTCGGGATTGAAGGCTGCGCCGCCCAGGATAATCTCCTCGAAACGACCGCCGAAGGCATCGATGAGACCGCTACGGAACTTGTTCTGGATGATATAGTCCAGAATAGGAATCTTCATATAGGTCTTGTTGCGGTCGATGAGAGGCTTGACCTTCGACTTATAGACTTTCTCGATGATGAGAGGAACGGCGATGATGATATCCGGATGTATCTCGCTGAATGCGTTCAGGATTATCTTCGGGCTCGGTACGCGGGTCAGGAAATGCACGTGCGCACCGATGGTCATCTCGAAGAGGAATTCGAACATCATTCCGTACATATGCGCTGTCGGGAGCATCGACACCACTTCGGACTCGCAGGTCATCTGAGGCTCGGCATAGGTCCCGGCGAAGTAGATGTTCGCATAAAGGGCTCTGTACGTGAGCATAACGCCCTTTGAAAATCCGGAAGTCCCGGAAGTATAATTGATAAGGGCCAGTTCGTCCGGCTGGTCTTCCGGATAATCCACGTCATCCTTCGTAAAGCCGTTCGGGTACATCCTTTCGAACATCGAAGGCAGGTTGTCACGGATTTCGGAAAGGAAATCGGCCTTGGAATACAGATACTTGAGCGTATTCATCTGCACGACCACGTGCAGGCAAGGCATCTCGGACTCCGAAAGCCCCTCCCAGATCACATCATCGACGAAGAGTACCTTCGCCTCGCAATGATTCACCAGATAGTGAATGTTGCCGGGCTTGAACTCGTGCAGAATCGGCACCGGCACAGCTCCGTAAGTCATTGCCGCAAGGAAACATACGCCCCAATTGGCCTGATTGCGCGAGCAGAGGGCCACCTTGTCCCCCTTCTTGAGTCCGCAGAGCTCGAAGGTGATGTGCAGATGCTTGATTCTCTTCGCCACATCCTTGTAGCAGAGCGTGACTCCCTGATAGTTCGAGAGCGCCGGACGGTCCCAGTTCTCCTTGAAGCTGCGCTCGAGAATTTTATTTACTGATTTGAATTCCATACTTTTATGATCTTTAATTCGAGACCTCCGGCACCGGCGGACAGAACCGCTGGTTCATACGCCAAAGGTGCTTTCAGAGCGTCCGCAACGCCGCAGAGCGCCTTGGAACAATACTCCTGACTCTCCCAGCCGACAGGTGAAAAATAAGCGGCCATCGTGCAGTCGCCGAGCGGAAGAACAGACGCGGCGCCGGTCTCGTCAAGTTTTTTTGCCAGACAGTCCGACTCCGCGAGTCGGGCGGCGTAATCATCTATAGCCCGCGGACTTCCGCTGACGATCCACTCTCCGGTCATCACATAGCTCGAATCGGCATCGACAGAGAAAGCCTGTCCGAAAAGTGAAGCGGCGAAACCGCTGAAATTATATTTCTGAGGATTGAGCAGCGAGGCGCGATGAGCCTTCGCGTCCCTGCCGCCCGTTATCAATTCGTAATTTTTCTTGCCGACACGCACCATCACGGCTTCGAGAAGTTCATCTCCGGAGAGCCAAGCCGTTTTCACAACTTCCTTCAGCTGAAGGGCTTGCGCCCAATTCTCAGGTGCAATCCCCTCTCTTCGACGAAGCTGTTCCTGCGTCGATTTGTATTTCTGGATATCCGACACCTGCGTCCGGCGGAACTCTTCGACATAGGTCCCGGCATCCTTCAGGCCTGCGGCCAATGCATATACGGCAGTCGAAGGCACGACATCTTCAAACGAGAGCTCCGAAGGCTCCACGTCGGAGAGGAAATTGGCGAAATGCCCCGAACCGGCGCTGCACTGCGCAAACCCGGCGGCAGTTACTTTCCCGTCACGGACGCTTTCAATGCTGAAAGCCGTCCAATCCGCAAATCTCTTCAGAAACGAGCTGTTCCTGCGCACCTGCCTGGACAGGAAATGGGCTGCCAGACGGTCCGCATACTCGTTTCTGAGGAAGAGTACTTCCTTTCCGCCGATCGAAGAAGCGCAGTCGGCAAACGACCTGTCGGTAAGAATCGAGACTCCTTCTCTGAGATGACGCTCGGAAGATCCGACCAATGTCTCGGATGCGGATACCAGCAGCATTCGCGATCCGTCTTCGGTCTCAAAGCGGTCAGCGACAAGGGAATAATCTTCGGCAAGAGAGCCGAGCAATGAAGCCTGGAGGGAATCCGCCTCCTGAAGCTGTACAATCATCAGGGGCAGCATCGAGCCGCTGTAATGCAGCGACAGAGCCATCTGGCGGGAATGAAGCTGGCGGGACTCCGACCCGGGAGCCATAAGGGAAGACACCCGGGCGAGATAATTGCAGAACGGATCCTTCTTTCCGTCCGAAACCAGAAGCCTCAGAAGGGATGTACTGTCTGAAAGTTCCGCGCTGCTGCGTCCGAAATCCTCGCAGCAGAGCAGGACAGCGGCGTCCGAGGGCACCGCTCCGAGCAGCGCAAAAGACTCAGACACAGGCGTTCTGCTACCCATAGAAGACTTTCTTCCATAAAGGAAATACACTCCGGCGACTATCCCGGATATCAGGATGGCCGCCACCAGAATATATGTCACCAAAGTCTTTCGGTTCATCTTTCAGATGTAATCTGACAAAGGTAATAAAAATAACGAAAAACCGACAGTATTCTGCCGGTTCTCGTAGTCCCTAGGCGAATCGAACGCCTATTTAAGGTTTAGGAAACCTCCGTTCTATCCGTTGAACTAAGGGACCATCGACGGCAGGAGAATTTCCTGCCGTCCTATTTCCAGAGAGCTTATTCAGCGCTCTTTTCGATGATCTGACGTCCTCTGTAGTAGCCGCACTCAGGGCATACTCTGTGGTACATTACTGTAGCACCGCAGTTAGGGCAGGTCGCAAGTGTAGGGACAGGAGCGAAATCGTGTGTTCTTCTCTTGTCTCTTCTCTGCTTTGAGAGTTTGTGTTTCGGATGTGCCATTTTACTGTATTATTTTAATTATTACTATTTTCCATCATAGCTTTGAGCGCGGCGAAGGGATTTTCCATCCCGGTCTCGGCAGAGGCCCGGGCGGGAGTCTCCTCACGGCTCAGGTACTTGAGCGTTTCGGGATTGCACCCCCCTTCAGGGTGGACTTTCTGCATCGGCAGAGCCAGCATACTGTAGTCATACACCGTCTGCGAGAGATCCAGGTCAGTGTCCGCATCGCTCAGATAGAGGATTTCCCTCTCTCCTTCCATTGGAAGCGGAGCTTCCGACGGCTCCTGCCCGAACTTCACGCTCAGGCGGGCGAAAGCCTCGACAGGCAGCGATAGCGGCTCCAGGCATCTGTCACAGGGCAGCGTAAGCGTCCCGCTGATGCTGCAGTCCACGCCGATGGCTCCGTTTGCCTTCTCCACTGTCGCTTCGACCGTGACATCGGCATCGGAGACCTCGGAGTTTCCGAATGCGCCAAAGAACTCTCCCCCGACTCTCCAGCAGAATTCACTTCTGCCTTGAGCCAATCCGTTCAAAGATATAATAAAGGGTTGCAAAGTTACAATAAATTTTCCTATAAACAATCTTCGCCGCCGTTTTTTCTCTTGCGTTCAAGCGGATCGAGCAGGACCTTGCGGATTCTCATATGGAGAGGGGTAACCTCCACGAGTTCATCCTCCTGAATGTACTCCAGAGCCTCCTCAAGGGAGAATTTGATGGCCGGAGGAAGGACTACCTTCTCGTCTGAACCGGAAGCGCGGACGTTCGTAAGCTTCTTGGTCTTGCAGATATTGATGTTCAGATCCTTCTCGCGGGTATGCTCGCCCACTACCTGTCCGCCGTAGATTTCCTCACCCGGCTCCACGAAGAAGCGGCCGCGGTCCAGAAGCTTGTTCATCGAATATGCGACGGCCTCGCCCGTTTCGAGGGACACGAGGGAACCGTTGTTGCGGCGCTCGATCTCGCCCTTGTAAGGCTGATATTCCTTGTAGCGGTGAGCCACGATGGCCTCGCCCTGCGAGGCGGTGAGAAGGTTGCTGCGAAGTCCCATAAGTCCGCGGGTCGGGATTTCGAACTCGAGCAGAGTACGGTCTCCGCGCGGTTCCATTCTGAGCAGAGCGCCCTTGCGGCGGGTCGCAATCTCGATGGCGGCGCCGACATATTCCTCAGGGACCTCAATGGAGAGATCCTCGATAGGCTCGCACCTCTGGCCGTTTATGGTCTTGTCCAGAACGCGCGGCTGGCCGACCTGCAGCTCGAAGCCCTCACGTCTCATAGTCTCGATGAGAACCGACAGATGCAGTACGCCGCGTCCGTAAACCACGAATGAATCGGCGCTCATTCCAGGTTTCACGCGAAGGGCGAGATTCTTCTCCAATTCCTTCTCCAGACGCTCCTTCAGATGGCGGGAAGTCACGAACTTGCCTTCCTTACCGAAGAACGGGGAATTGTTTATGCAGAAGAGCATACTCATCGTAGGCTCATCGACCGCGATAGGAGGAAGAGCCTCCGGGTTCTCGGCATCCGCAATGGTGTCGCCGATCTCGAAACCGTCGATTCCCACAACCGCACATATATCACCGCACTGGACCTCATCGACATTCTTCTTTCCGAGTCCGTCGAATACCATCAGCTGCTTAACCTTCTGTTTCTGAACGACATCGTAGCGTTTGCAGAGGCTTATGGCCTGACCTGAATGAAGGGCTCCCCTGGTTATGCGGCCTACTGCGATACGGCCTACGTAAGGAGAATATTCGAGAGATGAAATCAGCATCTGAACCGAGCCTTCCTTCATCTGAGGAGCAGGAATCGCCTCGAGGATGACGTCAAGAAGAGGAGTGATGTCCTTTCCCGGATTCTTCCAGTCGAGAGACATCCAGCCCTGCTTGGCACTTCCGAACACGGTGCGAAAATCCAGCTGGTCATCATCGGCGTTAAGATTGCACATCAGGTCGAACACTTCCTCCTGCACTTCGTCAGGACGGCAGTTCGGCTTGTCAACCTTGTTCACTACAACCACCGGTTTCTTCTTCATTTCCAGAGCTTTCTGGAGCACGAAGCGGGTCTGCGGCATACAGCCCTCGAATGCATCGACAAGCAGCAGCACGCCGTCCGCCATATTCAGCACTCTCTCGACCTCGCCACCGAAGTCGCTATGTCCCGGAGTGTCGATGATATTGATTTTCACTCCTTTATAAATCACTGAGACATTCTTCGCCAGAATGGTGATGCCTCTTTCACGTTCCAGATCGTTGTTGTCCAGAATCAGTTCCCCGAGGTTCTCGGGCTGACGGACCAGATTCGCCTGATAAATCATTCTGTCCACGAGCGTAGTCTTGCCGTGGTCCACGTGGGCGATAATCGCAATGTTTCGAATATCCTGCATAAATTCCTGTTATATCAAATCCTGCAAATTTACGTTTTTTTAGTAAAATCGCAGTGTTTTGGGTTAATTATCTTCACGATAGCTTTCCCGGACGTTCTGTACCATTCTCTGAACCAGACGGGTGCGCGCCTCGATGCTCGCCCAGGCGATGTGCGGGCTGAAGTGGAAGCGCTCCGGATGCCTTGCGTGCATCAGCGGATTGTCCGCAGGCAGCGGCTCGACGGCAAAGACATCCAGCCCCGCTCCGGCGATCACTCCGTCATCCACGGCGCGTGCCAATGCGGCCTCATCCACGATGTACCCCCTGCCGACGTTCACCAGATATGCCGAAGGCTTCATAAGCGCAAGCTCTCGCTCGCCGAGAAGTCCGCGAGTGCGTTCATTCAGAGGCGCGTGGATGCTGACGATGTCGCTCGTGCGGAGCAGCTCCTCGAGCGGAAGGCTCGGGTACTCCGTACAATGCGAGGTTCCCGAAGTCGAGTAGTAAACCACCTCCATTCCGAAGGCGCTTGCCACCTGAGCCACCCGGCTCCCTATGGTTCCCATACCTATGATGCCGATTCTCTTTCCGGCTATCTCGTGGAAGGAATTCGACAGTATGGAGAATATCTCGCTGCGCGAATATCTGCCGTCCTTCACGCTGTCGTCATAATACCGCGCATGGCCCGCCAGGGAAAGGATGTGCATAAAGGTGATCTGCACCACGCTCTCGGTGGAATACCCGGCCACATTGCGGACCACTACACCGCGTGCCTTGCAGGCTTCGAGGTCGATATTGTTCACGCCAGTCGCGGCCACGCAGACCAGACGCAGGTGCGGAGCCCTGTCCAGAAGTTCAGCCGTGACTCTGACCTTGTTCAGAAGCAGGACATTACAGTCCGAGACCCTCTCCAGAGCCTCCTCGGGAGTGGAATTGGGATAGGAAACGAATTCGCCGAGCCCGGCAAAAGGCGCCAATGAGACATCGCCCATCGTATCAGCGTCAAGGAATACAAGTTTCATCTTCTCTAAAAACTGAAAAAGGCCGGCTAATATACTCTTAGTCGGTCTTTTAAGGAGTGCGCGGGATGAGAGTCGAACTCACACGTCGCAATTGACACTAGCTCCTGAAACTAGCGCGTCTACCATTTCGCCACCCGCGCTCAGGGAATGGACTGCAAATATACACATTTTTATCAAATACACAAACTCTTTTACATACGTTGCAACTATTTTCCCTCCGCAGTCCGTTCCCGTCTATGAGAAAATCAGAAAACGTATATCAGTGACAGAAGTATCTCGTTGGGGCGCAGGAAGGTCCGCTGTCCGCTCCCCGTCACCTTCCCGCATACCGGGCAGGCATAGGCGGTGAAGCGGTTCGTTCCGCCCCAGAGGCCCGCCCCCACTTCCAGATTGAAATGCTTGTGCAGCAGATAGGTATAGCCTGCGCCGAGGCCTCCGCCATAACGCTCGCCTTCCTCCGTCTGAGGGGAACGGACACCGCCTTCATTGTACTCCTGGGCCTGAAGCTTAGCGGAAAGCCACCAGCCGGAGTGTATGTGCCAGGGCCAGAAGCGCGCGCCGAGCGAAAGCGAGCGCTGGCGCAGCTGCATCTGCTCCGCTTCGCCGTCCCTGCTGAACGAGAAGGGGTTGTACCTGGCTCCCGCATTCAGGGTCCAGTGCCGGGCTACGCCCAATGAAGCTTCGACATTCAGGGTTCCGAGCCTTGCGTAATCCAGGACATTGGTCGATACGGCCATCTCCTGGGCTCCTGCCATGCCCGGCAGGACTGCCAGGCACAGGAGCAAAGTGATGAAGTGTTTCATAATCGTGAGAGATGATGTTATGTATGGTTTGTGAGATTGTCATTGTTCCGGATATCGGGAGAAGGCTTCCTCGATGATGGAGTCATACTCGGGATAAAGGGTCTGGAGCTTGGACTGAAGGGTTTCCCTGTCGTTCACCTCCTTCGTGAGGGCCGCGAATATCTTCGAACGGTCCATTCCCCTCTCGTCCAGATACATAAAGATCTGAGGACTGAACCAGTAGGAGGTTCCCCTGGCGAAAGACTCGTCGCCGTAGCGCTCCCTGTACATCTTGTTCTCCATATAGTAGCCCCACATCTCCCCGACTTCGCAGTAGCCCGCATTGTCCTCGTCGCCGTTGCCATATACCTTTTCCGAATTGATGTAGGACGTCAGGATGAAGATGATGAACTTGTCCCAGTAGGACTTGCCCACCTGGGCGAAGTGGCTGGCGTGCGCAAGTTCGTGACAGACCTTGGCATAGATGGAGCTATAGTCATTGACGTTCTTGAGGCCCAGGGTGATGTCCGGCAGGAAAACCTTGAGAAGCTCCTTGTAGGCACCCAGATATTTGTTCAGAAGGCCGGCTATCACTCCGGTGGAGAGGAAAGTCCCCTGCTGGAGCATCGGACTGCTGCTGGATGTTATGTCCTGGAATATCCAGAAACGGGTCGTGGTAGGCGGCGCCTTGATGGTCATCCCCTCCTGAGAGCATTTCGTGATGTATTCGTAGGCGGCGTTGTTCACCACGGCCCTGCAGAAGAGCTTCCTTTCAGAATTCGCGGTGATGTTGAGATCCACGCCCTCCGGGGAGTTCTTACCCATTGCGGAAGTGGATGCCGGCACCAGAAGCAGGTTGAAGCCGATGGCGAAACCCAGAGTGTTCTTGAATACCAGACGGTAACGGATTTTGCTGCTGTATGACCTGTTTATCTGATAATAGCCATTCTCGTCCGTGTAGGCGTGTGAGAACTTGACGAAGGAATTGCAGGACACCCTCACGCCGGCCACGCCCACGGGTTCTCCGCCGTTATAAGCGGGATCCACTATGGTTATGCGTCCCTTGGGCTTGGATTTGTCCGCCCTTGTGGCAGGCATATACAGGTCTGAGTTCCCGGTAAGGCGGTAAGCCTCCTGCTCGACCAGGGTCCAGTCGATGTCATCGGAACGCGTAGTTTTATCATTGTCAGCTATATAGCATTCGTCCAGAACCTCATAGACGATGCCGTCCGGGAATTTGAAGTCCGGAGAAACCACGGCGTACTGCCAGGTTATCTCCCCTTCAGAAAGACTCGGATCGTGGTAGTAGTCACCGTCCTTTACGATCTCATAGTCGAGAGGATGATCCATCAGAACGAGACCGGCATTCACCAGAGCATCGTATTCGTCTTCATCACGGGGCAGGAAACGGACATAGATATCTGTTGCGCTGATAGTTATGCGTCCGGCCTTGTCAGGATAGACGCTCCGCACCGCCGCCTCCACATTGCTGACGGAATAAGGGTCTTCGAGTTTGTCTCCGAGTACTATCATTTCGTGGGAAACTTTTTCCACGCCATCTACATCTTCCGCAGAATCGGAAGGAATGTTCTCTGTGGGATCACAGGCCAGTGCAGGCAGAGCCAGCATAAGTGTCAAAAAAAATCTTTTCATAGTCACCAGTTTTTTCTTGATGCAAAGGTACGGGGAAGTTAGCATTGACACACCAGAAAGGCGAAAAAAAAGAAAAAACGCAGTTTCCTGCGTTTTCAAGCGGGATTCCTAAAGGGGAATCCCCGATATTTTTCCGAAAAAATCAGAAAACGGTTATGGTCCTCTTCTCCACGGCAGACATCAGGGCATTTGCGAGACGGCTCACTCCGAAACGGAAGAGGTCCTTGCAAACCCATTCCTTGCCGAGGACCGAAGTCACGATGGCATAGTAGCTTACAGCGTCAGAGGCCGATGAAATGCCTCCGGCGGCCTTGAAGCCCACCTTCCGGCCGGTCTTTTCATAGAATCTGGAGATGCACTGGCACATTATGCAGGCCACGGCCGGAGTGGCGTTCACGCTTACCTTTCCGGTGGAAGTCTTGATGAAATCAGCCCCTTCCTCCATAGCCAGGAACGATGCCTGGGCGATGGCCTCAGGATTCACGAGGACTCCGGTTTCCAGGATGACTTTCAGAGTCACCGTCCTGCCATTGGCTGCAGCCACCTTGTCGATGGCCGAGCGGATCTCACGGATCTCGCGGCGGGCAGCCTCGTAGTCTCCGACGAGGAAAGCATTGAGCGCCAGCACAATATCCACCTCGTCAGCGCCGTTCTCGACTGCAAGCTCGCACTCACGGACCTTGACTTCGAGAAAACTCTGCGAGTCCGGGAAGCAGCCTGCGACGGCTGTCACGTGAAGGTCGGAGCTCTCGCGCTGAGCGGCTACGACCGAAGCGAAGTTGGGAAACACGCAGACTGAAGCGGGGAGCGGGTATTGAGGGTAATCAGTGCTGAGAGAATTCACTTTGTGTACAAGCCTGGTTACGGATTCCACAGTGTCTGAGCTGTGGAGAGTGGTGACGTCCATCAGAGAGAAGCATTCCTTGAGAACAGGACCGGAAACAAGTTCCGAAGCATTCTCCGCGATAAGATCAAGACGTCTTCCAATATCCTCCATATCAGGAGAATACGAGTATTTGTCAAGTAAATCGTACATATTGTTATTCTGGAATTTTTCTAGTTTTCGAAATTTCGTCCGTTACCGGTTTCACCCTGGCCGGACCACGGGTAATGTTTCTCAAGCCGGGGATAAGAGTGTCTGAGGGAGCCAGCCGCAGCGTCGTGTCTGCCTGAACTTCTCCCGTCGCGGTGGAATCGGAGGCCGGCTTTTTCTCCTCTTCCACGAATTTGAAACGGGTGTCAGCCAGAACGATCTGTATAAGGCTGTCCATCGATATGTCTGTCAGCGGCTTGAACTCAGGAGTGAGGTCCTTGGCGCGTTCCAGCATCTCCCGGATCTCCCGGATGCGGTTCGCCGATTTGTCGAGCTCCTTGCTCTTTGCGCCGAGCCTTGCGGAAGTTTTCTTCAGTATGCGGCTGAAGCGCTCCGGATCCTCCAGGTAGTGCTCCACGCTGGCCCTGTAGTCGGCGGAAGTGTAGCCGTAAGACTTTAAGATGGTCTCGTAGAAATCGGTCGTGTCCGACTGCACGCGGTACTCAGACTTCGAATCAGCCCATCTGTCAGCGAGATACAGCTCCTCGTAGATGCGCGACAGCTTGCCGCGCGGAATGACCCTGTCCTTCCCGTGTCCGCAAGCGAGCAGACAGGAGAGGGCCACGGCCAATGCGAGGGTATGTACCGCGAGACGTTTCATTATCTGAGGACAGCTCCGTATTCGTTGGTGAAGGTGGAAAGCAGCTTGGAAACAACTTTCTCCACCTCTGCATCGGTAAGGGTATGCTCCTGATCCTGAAGGACAAAGCCCATAGCATACTGCTTCTTGCCGGCAGGAATCTTGTCGCCTCTATAGACATCGAAGAGGGTCACGCTCTTAAGTAGCTTCTTCGCCGCGCGCTTCGCGCTCGCAAGAAGATCGGCGTACTGGACGCTTTCGTCCAGAAGCAGGGCGAGGTCGCGGCGGACTTCCGGATACTTAGGGAGCTCGGTGAATGCAACCTTGTCACGCTTGACGAGTTCGAAGAGAGTGTTCCAGTTGATTTCGGCCGCGAAAACAGGCTGCTTCACTCCGAAACGGCGGGCGAAAGCAGGGTTTACTGTTCCGATGACTGCAAGCTGCTTGGCCTGAGGGCCGCCCGGCAGACAGTAGGAGATGCCCTCCGAGAAGATGTCGGCAGGGGCCGCAGAGCGGATGAGCTGGTTTATGTCCGCACCGAAGCGGCGGAGCAGAAGTTCCAGATAGCCCTTGAGCTGGAAGAAGTTGCCCTTCATCGGCTCCACTCTCCAGGATTTCTCGGGAGTTCCGCTCAGGAAAAGAGCGAAACAAGGATGCTCCTCGTAGCCGGCGAGGGTCGTGCCGTCCACCTCCGGCTTGCGGCAGTAAACCGAACCGTACTCGAAAGCCTTGATGGAATTCATCTGACGGTTCGCATTGTATGCCACTACCTCCAGACCTCCAGGTATGAGGCTCTGTCTGAGGACGTTGAGATCCTGGCTGAGAGGATTTACGATGGTTACGCATTTCTCTGCCGGGAAAGTGGCGAGATCCTTATAATAGTCGCCCTTGGTCAGGGAATTGTTCATTATCTCGGTGAAGCCGTTCGCTGCGAGGAAGTTGGAAATGCCGTTACGGATAGCCTCAGGTTCAGGCGAAGGAGTGGCGTTCACGGACATACGCATATTGGACGGAAGGTCCACGTTATTGTATCCGTAGATGCGGAGGATTTCCTCCACGACGTCGCACTCGCGATAGACATCGACCATATACGACGGAGCTGCGACGGTTGCGCCGCCCTCGCGCTTCTCGAGGAAGTCGTAGCCGAGCCAGGTGAGGATGTTCACGATGGTCTCGTCCCCAATCTGCTTGCCGATGAATTTCTGGATTCCGGCGTAGTCGAGATTTATGCGCTTCTTTTCGATGGTCTCAGGGTAGAACTCCTGAACCTTGCCGACGATCTGTCCGCCAGCGACTTCCTGAATGAGGAGAGCCGCTCTGCGAAGGGCGTAAGGCGCGAGATTCGGATCCACGCCTCTTTCATAACGGAAGGACGCGTCGGTCTGGAGCTGCTGGCGCTTCGAAGTCTTGCGGATGGAACCCGGATCGAAGTATGCGCTCTCGAGGAATACGTTGCGGGTCGTCGCCGTCACTCCCGATTCGGAGCCGCCGAATACGCCGGCGATGCACATAGCGCCCTCAGAATCAGCGATTACCATATCGGTGGCGCTGAGCTTGCGCTCCACTTCGTCGAGGGTCGTTATCTTCTCGCCTTCAGCGGCACGGCGGACGATCACGCGACCGCCGCGGACCTTGTCGGCATCGAAGGTATGGAGAGGCTGGCCGAGCTCGAAGAGAATGAAATTGGCCACATCGACGATATTGTCGATAGGACGGGAGCCGATGGCGATGAGTTTCTTCTGAAGCCATTCAGGAGAAGGACCCACCTTTACGTTCTTTATGGTGAGGCCGCAGTAACGCGGAGCGCCCTGAGCGTCCTTTACCTCTACCGGGAGGCCCTCGCCTTCGCCCTCACGGAACGCGGACACGTCCGGAAAGTGAAGCTCGCAAGGGATATTGCGGAGTTTCAGATAGGCATAAAGATCGCGGGCGACGCCGATATGCGAGGCTGCATCCACTCTGTTGGCGGTGATTTCGTATTCGATGACCGCCTCTTTCTTCAGGTGAAGATATTCTGCCGCAGGAGTGCCCGGAACGGCCTCCGGCTCGAGAACCATAATGCCGGAGTGGTCTTCGCCGATGCCGAGTTCGTCGGCCGCGCAGATCATTCCGAAGGACTCGACTCCGCGGATCTTCGACTTCTTGATCTTGAAGTCGCCGGGGAGGACGGTGCCGAGCTGCGCGAAGAGCACTTTCTGGCCGGCTGCCACATTCGGAGCTCCGCAGACTACGGTCAGGAGCTCGCCTGTACCGGCGTTCACCTTCGTGATATGCAGATGGTCGGAATCAGGATGCGGTTCGCATTCCACGACTTGGGCTACTACGACTCCCTTCAGGCCGCCCGGAATCTCTTCCTGCTCCTCTACTGAATCCACTTCGATGCCGATGGAAGTGATGGCCTCGGCCACCTGCTCCGGTGTAAGGTCAAAATCAAGATAATCCTTGAGCCAGTTGTAAGATAACTTCATATATTCTATTTTTTCAAATCTTCAGTAGAAAATAAGGACTCGACGAACTCCTTCCTGTCGAAGGGTTTAAGGTCGTCGATACCCTCGCCGACGCCGATGAACTTCACCGGAACCTTGAAGCGGTTCACAACGCCGATGACCACCCCGCCCTTGGCGGAGCCGTCGAGCTTGGTGATGGCCATCGAAGTGATGTCCGTCGCACGTGCGAACTCCTTCGCCTGCTGGAACGCGTTCTGGCCGGTCGTGGCGTCGAGTACGAGCATAACCTCGTGCGGCGCGTCAGGAATGACCTTGCGCATCACGTTGCGGATCTTCGTGAGCTCGTTCATCAGGTCAATGCGGTTATGCAGGCGGCCTGCAGTGTCGATCAGAGCCACGTCGGCGCCGCGTGCCACGGCCGCTTTCACCGTGTCGTACGCCACCGAAGCGGGGTCGGAGCCCATTTCCTGACGGACAATATCCACCCCGGCGCGGTCAGCCCAGATCTGCAGCTGATCGACAGCCGCAGCGCGGAAAGTGTCGGCAGCTCCGAGAATGACTTTCTTGCCCTGAGCTTTCAGGCTTGCAGCCAATTTGCCTATGGTGGTCGTCTTCCCTACTCCATTGACTCCCACGACCATAATCACATACGGTTTGTGAGAGAAATCGAAGGGCTCGGGAGTGTCGCTGCCTTCCACATCGAGCAGGGAGGAAATCTCCTCGCGGAGCATCTCCACCAGTTCGTCGAAGGACATATACTTGTCCTTCTCCACCCGGTCCTGAAGCCTGTCGATGATTTCAAGGCTGGTATCGACGCCCATATCGGAGCTCATCAGAGCCTCCTCCATCGCGTCCAGAACGTCGTCATCGACCTTGGACTTGCCCGCGACCGCCCTGGAGAGCTTCTGGAAAAAGCTTTCCCTGGTCTTCTTTACTCCCTTGTCAAATATACCCATAGGTGCGAAATATATAACCCACAAATTTAGTCATAATTCGGTTACAAAGTACTTACCACAGTAAAAAAAGAGCCGGCAGAAACTGAAAGTTCTGTCGGCTCTATTTTATAGAGATAATTCTTACTTCTTCTCGAAGAATTCCTTTGTCTTGGACTCCTCAACGAGCTGTTCGTTGAAGACATAAGCACCAGTCTTAGGGGACTTGTCAAGACGAATGCATCTGACCATGCTCT
>CAVFAZ010000040.1:0-4206 GCA_963620825.1 Kurthia senegalensis | reverse complement strand
ATGCAGAAAGCCATCTATGTACAGCACCTTCGTCTTATGGAGGAGCAGTAATTCGGGAATCTCGAATAATGATATAAAGGATGACCTTTGACGGCCATCCTTTTTTTGTTTATATTCGTATCGGTATAGGAATCACTTAGTTCCCTGATAACAAAAAAAGCGGACTAGAGGTCCACTTTCATACGGAAGTATTTCTTCATCACCCAGTAGCGGAAGAGAGGGTCCAGAATCTGGGGATCGTCCTTCTCGTCGAAGGTCAGGATTTCCTTTTTGCAGAGAGCGTCCTTGAGACGGCGCACATTGGCTGAAGAATTCAGCCCATAGCGGGAAATGACCTCTGAGCTGCTGAACTTGGTGTGTCCTTCCACGACGGCGCGCAGAAGATTCACCTGGAAGGTGGTCAGGTCGTCCATCGTCGCGATGAAGCGCGGCTCGTGGATGGACATCAGCATATCCAGCGCATCGAGCAATATGGGCTCCATTATATAGCCCTTCGAGAGCGAGTCGCAGATGGAGGTGAAGTGGTTTATGTACCAGAGATTATTGTCGAAGAGCTTGCAGACGCCCAGAAGCAGGTTGCGGTCTATGACCTTGCCGCTCGCGAGGAGCCCTTTGATAATGTGGTCGATAATCTCCCTTTCATCCACTTTCTGCAGCGGAAGATGCTCCACCTGGCGCCAGAAGAACTTTCGGTGCTCGAAAATCTCCTTCATCGCATTCACACGCGAACCGCAGAGTATCATCGAACAGCGGCGGTTAAGTCCTGCATCGCTGGCTTCGCGGAATACCGTCTCCAGAATCTTGAATATCCTCTCCCCTTCCGGGCAGAACTCTATATTCTGGAATTCATCGACAAGTACGAAAAGCTGGGAATCTCCGCCTTCGGCAAGGCGGTAAGGCAGTGTCAATATGGCCTTTATGTCATTTTCATCCACTTCCCAGTTTGTGGAGAGAATCTCATCCTTCTGTGAATAGACATCTTCGTCGAAGACGAAATGGGTCCCGTCCAGATGAGTCCTGACTATTTCCGAGTACTCCGAAGGCGTGGTGGCGAAGCAGCGGATGACTGCATCGCCCCAGCGTCTCAGAAGCACTTCACAACTCCTGACATCCAGCAAGTCAACATCCGCCACCAGAAAGAGTTTTCCCTGAATTCGCATATTGAAAAGGGTCTGCTCCACCAGGGACATTTTGCCGCTCTTCGGCGGTTCGTACAGACTTACGTTCTCGCCAGCCGACAGCAGATTCGAGAGGACCGTACTGTCGGAGCGATGGCCGATGAAGTTCTTTCCGGTGACGTACTTGTTGTAAATGAAAGGAGTATCCATAAAAAAACAGAAAACAGGTGCCGCCAGCTGACATAGCGGCACCAGCCCATTATAATCCGAGTTTCTTGAAGAAGTCGTTGCCCTTGTCATCCACGAGGATGAACGCAGGGAAATCCACAACCTCTATCTTCCAGATGGCTTCCATACCGAGCTCAGGGTACTCCACGCACTCGATGCTCTTGATATTGTTCTGGGCGAGAATCGCCGCAGGACCGCCGATGGAGCCGAGGTAGAATCCGCCGTGTTTGCGGCAGGCGTCGGTAACCTGCTGGGTGCGGTTGCCCTTCGCGAGCATAATCAGCGAACCGCCGTGCTCCTGGAATTCGTCCACGTACGGATCCATACGATTGGCCGTAGTCGGCCCCATAGAGCCGCAAGGCATTCCGGCAGGAGTCTTGGCCGGACCGGCGTAGTAGATCGGGTGATCCTTCATATACTGCGGCAGGTCCTCGCCGGCGTCGAGTCTCGCCTTGAGCTTGGCGTGAGCTATGTCGCGGCCCACGATGATGGTGCCGTTCAGGCTCAGACGCGTGCTGACAGGGTACTGGCTCAGCTGCTTGCAGACCTCGCGCATCGGGCGGTTCAGATCGACCTTCACGGCCTCGCCCTCGCCCGCCCGGCGGAGCTCTTCAGGGATGAGTTCGTAAGGCTTGTCGTCCATCTTCTCGATCCAGACGCCGTCCCTGGTGATCTTGCACTTGATGTTTCTGTCGGCCGAGCAGCTTACGCCGAGGCCGATCGGGCAGCTCGCTCCGTGGCGGGGCAGACGTACAACTCTCACGTCGTGAGCCATATACTTGCCGCCGAACTGCGCTCCGAGGCCGATCTTGTGAGCCTCTTCGAGCAGCTGCTCTTCGAGCGCGGTGTCGCGGAATGCGCGGCCCGTCTCGTCGCCCGTCGTAGGGAGCTCGTCATAGAAGTGCGTGCTCGCGAGCTTGACTGTGAGCAGATTCTTCTCGGCGGAGGTTCCGCCAATCACGAATGCAATATGGTAAGGAGGGCAGGCCGCTGTTCCCAGGCTTCTCATCTTTTCAACGAGGAAAGGAACGAGGGTTCCCGGATTCTGGATACGGGCCTTGGTCTCCTGATAGAGATAGGTCTTGTTGGCTGAGCCACCGCCCTTGGTGACGCAGAGGAAACGGTATTCCATACCTTCGGTAGCCTCGATATCGATCTGGGCAGGGAGGTTGCACTTGGTATTCACCTCTTTATACATATCCAGAGGGGCGTTCTGGCTGTAGCGGAGATTCTCCTCGGTGTAGGTCTTATAGACGCCAAGTGAAATGGCTTCCTCGTCGCAGCCGCCGGTCCATACCTGCTGGCCCTTTTCGCCGTGAACGATGGCGGTGCCTGTGTCCTGACAGAGAGGGAGTTTGCCCTTGGCCGCCACCTCAGCGTTGCGAAGGAAGGTGAGGGCTACGTATTTGTCGTTTTCGGAAGCCTGGGGGTCGTGAAGAATCTTCGCCACCTGCTCGTTGTGGGAGCGGCGAAGAAGGAAGGATACGTCTCTGAAGGCCGTGCGGGTCATAAGAGTGAGGGCTTCCTCCTGGATTTTCAGGATCGGATGGCCTTCGAAATCAGCGACGCTGACCATTTTCTCGGAACCCGGAATCTTGTAATACTCGGTCTTGTCCGGACCGAGCTGGAACATTGGTGCATATTTGAATTCTGCCATAATGTTATATGAATTTTTGGTTTCTATAATCATTGGACGCCTCGGGGAGGCGGCCGGAGGGGCGGATTGGACGGCTTTGCCGGCCAGGCTAGTCGATGTCCTCGACCGGAACGGAACTGCCGCTGCCCTGCTGCATCAGCAGACGCCGCATGAACTCGTTCAGGTCGCCGTCGAGCACGCCCTGGGTGTCGGCGGTCGAGTAGCCGGTGCGCAGGTCCTTGACCATTCTGTACGGGTGCAGGACGTAAGAACGGATCTGCGAGCCCCACTCGATGCGCTTCTTCTGGCCTTCGAGTTCCGCCTGCTTTTCCTGACGTTTGCGGAGTTCGAGGTCGTAGAGGCGCGATTTGAGGATGCGCAGGGCGTTCTCCTTGTTGCCAATCTGGGTGCGGCCTTCGGTGTTTTCCACGACGATGCCGGTCGGAAGATGCCTTACACGCACGCCGGTCTCGACCTTGTTCACGTTCTGGCCGCCGTGACCGCCGCTGCGGAAGGTATCCCACTCGAGGTCGGAGTCTTTTATTTCAATGTTAATCGTATCATCCACAAGAGGATAGACAAAGACTGACGAGAAGGTCGTCTGACGCTTGCCCTGGGCATTGAACGGGGAGATGCGGACGAGGCGGTGCACGCCGTTTTCGGCCTTGAGATAGCCGTAGGCGTAGTCGCCCTCGATCTCGACGGTGGTGGACTTTATGCCGGCTTCATCACCGTCAACCATTTCTGTGACAGTGGTTTTGTAGCCGTTGCGCTCGGCCCAGCGAAGATACATTCTCAGAAGCATCGCCGACCAGTCATTGGCCTCTGTGCCGCCGGCGCCGCTGTTTATCGTAAGGACTGCGCCGAGGTTGTCGCCTTCTGCGCCGAGCATATTGCGGAGCTCGAGGGCTTCGACCTTCTTTTCGGCGGCCCGGTAGCCTTGCGCGAGTTCTTTCGACTCGTCGGTCTCGGCTTCTTCGCTTGCGCCGCTCGCTGCTGCGAATTCATATAGGACATCGAGGTCATCGACGGCTGTTCGGGATGAGTCATAGTCTGTTACCCAGGACTTTACAAGGTTCATTTTCTTGAGGAACGCTTCGGCCCCCTTCGGGTCGTTCCAGAAGTCCGGGGCCTGGGTCTGGAGCTCCAGGGCGCTCACCTGCCTGCGCTTGTCCTCGATTGCGAGGCAGTCGTGCAATGCGGCGACGCGTGTATGAAGGTCTT
>CAVFAZ010000039.1:0-20361 GCA_963620825.1 Kurthia senegalensis | reverse complement strand
CTGAGAACAGGCGCCTGCGCCAGATCACCCTCGAGAACGCGGCTCAGGCCGAGCGTACATTCTCGATGCTTATGGGAGACGACGTTCCGCCTCGCCGCCAGTTCATCGAGGAGAACGCCCACTACGCGAACATTGACGCCTAAGCGTCCAATACTGAACAAGTTATATCGGAATTTAAAGTTACTAAAATCATAAAACATTATGCTCGACATTTTTGACAGAATAACAAGGGACTCGGGAGGTCCTATCGGACAGTATTTTGAACAGGGATTCGGATATTATATGTATCCCCGTCTGGAAGGGGAACTCGGGCCTCATATGACCTTCAACGGCACACCGGTACTGAACTGGTCGCTGAACAATTATCTTGGCCTCGCCAATCATCCTGAGGTGAGAAAGGCCGATGCACAGGGCGCAGCCGACTGGGGTCTCGCTTATCCTATGGGAGCCAGAATGCTCTCAGGCAACACCCGTTACCACGAGCAGCTCGAACAGACCTTCGCCCGTTTTGAGAAGAAGGAGGACGCTTACCTCTTCAACTTCGGCTATCAGGGAATCGTTTCCACGATTGACGCCCTTACGGCCCGTCACGACGTAATCGTCTATGACGCAGAGTGTCACGCCTGTCTGCTGGACGGTATCCGCCTTCATATCGGCGAGAAATTCAAATATCGTCACAACAATATCGCCGACTGCGAAAAGGTGCTCGCACGTGCCTGCAAGATCGCTGAGGAAGGTCAGGGCGGAGTCCTGCTCATCACCGAGGGCGTATTCGGAATGACCGGTGCAATGGGTATCCTCGACCAGATCGCAGCCCTCAAGAAGAAATACAGCTTCCGCATAATGATCGACGACGCGCACGGATTCGGACTTCTCGGAGCCCACGGACGCGGAACATCCGAGCAGCTTAACTGTATGGACGACATCGATCTCTATATCGGAGCATTCGCCAAGAGTATGGCTTCCATCGGCGGTTTCGTCGCCGGTCCTCACGCCATCATCAACTACCTGAGAGCCAATATGCGCAGCCAGATGTACGCCAAGAGTCTTCCTATGCCGCTCGTGATCGGCAATATGAAGCGTATGGAGATCATCGACTCTCCTGAAGGCGACGAGCTCCGCAAGAAGTGCTGGACCATCACCCACGCCATCCAGAAGGGCTTCCGTGATGAAGGCTTCGACATCGGCGAGGCAGAGGCCTGCGTAACTCCTGTACACATCAAGGGCGGCGTAGCCCAGGCAACAAAGATGGCCAAGGACCTTCGCGAGAACTATAAGATTTTCTGCTCTATGGTCATCTACCCGGTTATCCCTAAGGGAATGATAATCTTCAGAATCGTCAGCACCGCCGCCCACACTATGGAGGATGTGGAATACACTCTGAAGGCTTTCAAGGAAATCAAGGCCAAGCTCGATGCCGGAGCTTATGACGGAGACGACATCGCAGCTATGACAGTGGAATAGTATGGACGGAACCTGCTTTAAAGACAAGGTCATTATAGTGACAGGAGCCAGCTCTGGTATAGGGTTGGCTTCTGCCCGTTTATTCGCCTCATTCGGGGCCAGGGTCGTGATGGCTGCCAGGAGTCTGGACAAATTGCAGGCTCTGGCGCAGTCTATGGGCGATTCCGAGCACATTCTCTGCGTTAAGACAGACGTCAGCGTATTTGAGGATTGTCAGAACCTGATTGACCGGACGGTCGCGAAATGGGGACGCATCGACATCCTCGTGAACAACGCTGGACTCTCGATGAGAGCGATGTTCAAGGACCTGGACCTCAAGGTGATACACTCCCTGATGGACGTGAATTTCTGGGGAACGGTGAATTGCACGAAGTGCGCGCTGCCTTGGCTTCTGAAGAGCAAGGGGTCTGTCGTAGGAGTGATTTCGATCGCCGGCTATTCGGCTCTGCCTGCGCGCACGGGCTACTCGGCCTCGAAATACGCCATACGCGGATTCCTGGACACCATCCGCATTGAACATCTGAAAGATGGTCTGAATGTGCTGGTTTTCGCTCCGGGCTACACTTCCTCGAACGTGAGGAACGCCGCTCTGACCGCAGACGGAAGCGCGCAGGGGGAGACTCCTCTGGACGAGGGCAAGCTGATGAGCGCGGAGGACTGCGCCCTGCACCTCGCCAAGGCTCTGCGCAGGCGCCGCTCCCAATGCATCCTCACCCCTCTGGGACATCTTACCGTGTGGGCGCACAGGCTTTTCCCGCGCTTTACCGACAGGATGACTTACAAGTACATCGCCCGCGAGGCGAACAGTCCTTTTAAATAGGATAAAACTATGAATGTCAGTCTGAAAGATATTAAATTCCCTTTCTGGATACCCTTCGTGGTCCTGATGCTGATTTTCTTCACGATTTTTCCGAGAACCGCGAAATTCAACTATGACTACAAGAAAGGTTCCGCCTGGAAATATGAAACTCTCCTGGCCCAGTTCGATTTTCCGATTCTCAAGACGGACGAGCAGATATCGGAAGAGAAGTCCAGGGCGGGGAGCAGTGTGATTCCGTATTACAGATACTCGGAAGAGACTGTGAACAAGAATCTCAAGGCGGCCGAGAGCCTTTCGCTGGGCTCTGCGGCTTCTCTCAGACCGGCTATCGTATCCACGATAAAGAACATCTACAGTCACGGCGTGGTTTCAGACGAAGGCGTGAAACTGAGCCGGGACTCCGATGATGCTTCAAGGGAGGTTCTCTATATCCAGAAGGACAAGCGGGCTACCAAGGTTCCCGTCACGGAGGTATATAAACTTACGGATGCCAAGGCCAAACTCCTTGCGGATATGGCGAAAAACTATAAGAGCTGGAATCTGGATTCCATCTTCCGTTCCAACAATATCTATGACCTTATCGTTCCGAATCTGGTGTTCGACAAGCAGACTACTGAACTGGTACACGACGAGTCCTCTCCGACAGTCTCGCCGACTTCGGGCTTCGTGAACGCAGGACAACTGATTGTTTCAAAGGACGAGATCGTCACTGCTGAGATAGAGCAGATTCTGGATTCCTACAAGGCTGAGTATGAGGCGACTATGGGCTATGACGGCCCCAAGATCATCTTTCTTGCGGGCAATTTCATCATAGCTCTGGCTCTGGTTCTCATCCTTTTCCTCTGCATTTTCTTCACCAATACCTCTCTGCTGCAGGATTTCAACAGGCTGACATACCTGCTTTTCGTGGTGCTGGTCACCTGCGTGGGAACTCTGCTTGTGAACAAGGCTAATCCGGCCTTCCTCTATATGGTTCCTTTCCCGCTTGCGGCCCTGTGGCTTCAGGGGTTCTTCCCGAAGAAGGCTCTCGTTCCGGTTTACATCATCTCGCTGATGCCGCTGATGATCTTCGCCAGGGGCGGATACGTCCTCTTCGTGATGTTTCTATTGGCCGGCCTGGCGGCCGGTTACGCCTTTAAATTCTTCAGCCGCAGCTGGAGTCAGTTCCTCGTGTCACTTGTCATATTTATTTCTCTTATAATTACTTACAGCGGATTCTATATGACCGAGGCCGTGAACGGCGAGTATTTCAAGACGGTAGGATTCCTTGCTCTCGGCTCGATTTTCTCTGTCGCCGGGTATCCGCTGGTGTTCCTCTACGAGAGACTTTTCAATCTGCTCTCGACTTCGCGTCTGAAGGACCTTGCCGAGACTGACCAGCCGCTGCTTCAGGAACTCTTCGAGAAGGCTCCAGGCACCTACGACCACTCTCTCAAACTCAAGAATATGGTCGAGGTGGTCGGACAGCGGATCGGCGGAAACGTGAACATCAGCCTGCTGCGTGCGGGTGCGCTGTATCACGATATCGGAAAGATAATGAACCCTCTCTGCTTCACCGAAAATTCAAGGCTCGTGCCGGGAGCGGAAGAGCTTGACTATCACGCGGGCAAGACCTGCCAGGAGAGTGCCGCCGACATTATAAGCCACGTGGCCAACGGACTGGAACTGGCTGAAAATTACAAGCTTCCGAAGGAAATCCGGGATTTCATAGCCACACATCACGGGACCAGCTATTGCTCGTTCTACATCAAATATCTGAATGAAGGCGGAGACCCTTCGCAGAAAGAGGCTTTCTGCTACAAAGGGCCCAAGCCGTTCACCAAGGAACAGGTTATACTTATGGTCTGCGATTCCGTCGAGGCCGCTTCGCGCTCGCTCAAATCGATGACTCCCGAGTCGTGTCTGCAGCTGGTGGAGAAGATTATGGCCGGCAAGAGCGAGCAGGGTCAGTTTGACGATGCCGCCATCACCGTCAAAGACCTGACAATTATGAAGAAAGTGCTCGTGGAGTACCTTCCGTCGGTGAATCACGAAAGAGTTGCATATCCTGACAGGAAACCTGGACGGAAAGTTAAAAAATCCGTATAAATTTGCTATATTTGCCGCCCGCTAATCAAGACAGTAAAAATTATAGAATATGAAAGTTGAAAAGAATCAGATTGACGCTCTGAATGTGGAGCTCACTCTCACCGTAGGGAACGAAGATTATGCTCCCGTAACGAAGAAAAAGCTTAACGAACGCCGCAGAACAGCTGAGATCAGAGGCTTCAGAAAGGGCAACGCCCCTATCCAGTTCATAGAGAAAATCTATGGCGAGCAGTGCCTCTTCGACGCGGTTAACGACATTATTTCAGAGCAGCTCGACGGCTTCATCAAGGACAACAATCTCAATATCATCGGTGAGCCTCTCTCTTCCGAGGACCAGCCGGAGAATGACTGGAAGGCAGGAAAGGACCTCGTGTTCAAGTTTGACCTGGGTCTCGCCCCTGAAGTCAACGTTGAACTCGGCAAGGAAGACAAGGTGACCAGATACAAAATCAAGTCCACAGCCGAGGCTGAGGCCGAGTTGAAGAAGTCTATGCTGATGCAGTACGGCGAACTTCGCGAAGTGGAGACTCCGACTGACGAGTCATACATCTATGTGGATCTCAGCAATGACAGCAAGACCGTGGAGAACGCTTTCATTTCAATGCGCGATGTCGCTGAGGGTATGAAGCCGGCTCTGCTCGGCGTGAAGGCCGGTGACAAAATTACCCTCAATATCAATGAGGTTCTCGAGCGCGAGGGCGACCGCGCCACTCTGCTCAGAGTGAAGAAGGAGGAACTCGCTGCCATCAATCCTGAGTTCGAGGCCACTGTGGTGAACATCAAGAGCTATATGCCTGCCGAACCCGGTCAGGAGACTTATGACAGGATTTTCGGAGAGGGAAAGGTAAGCGATGAGGAAGGCTTCGACAAGGCTGTCGCCGAGCATCTCGCCGAAAATTACAGGCAGGAGGCAGAATTCCGTCTGGACAAGGATATCCGCAAGTTTGTGACCGAAAAGGCCGCCATTGCACTTCCTGAGGCTTTCCTGAAGAGATGGCTTTTCAGCATCAACAAGGACAAGTTCACTATGGAGCAGATCGAGAAGGAATTCCCTTCTTTCCTGGAGGATTACAGATGGCAGATGATCTGTGACCATCTGATGAAGGCCTACGATCTGAAGATATCCCAGGAAGAGGTTAAGGAGGCCGCCCGCGGCTTCATCAGCTACCAGTACGCGATGTACGGAATGCCGAACATTCCGGGCAACATCATCAATGACCAGGTGGACAATATGATGAAGGACGGACAGCAGGTTCAGAGGCTTGTGGAGAACGTAGAGACCCAGAAGGTCATTTCGGCTGTACGTGAGAAGATTACACTCGCTGACAAATCCATCTCTCTTGAGAAATTCAGAGAGCTGGCCTAATTTTTAATACCGGAAATATTAAGGTCAGAATTGCCCCGGTGCAGTTCTGGCCTTTTGTGTTGGAAGACCGCATATATGAACGAATTTGAAAAATACGCAAGGCTCGACAGGCGCATAAGTTCCACGACCCTGGAGCGTTACGAGTCGGTTCACGACTCCTACATAAACCCGACCATCATTGAGGAACGCAAGCTTAATGTGGCTTCGATGGATGTGTTCAGCCGTCTTATGATGGACCGCATCATCTTCCTGGGAGTTCCCATCGACGACGATGTGGCCAACATAATCCAGGCCCAGCTGCTTTTCCTGGCTTCGACTGACAGCAAGGCCGACATTTCCCTTTACCTGAACACTCCCGGCGGACAGGTTTCCAGCGGACTCGGC
This sequence comes from Kurthia senegalensis, assembly GCA_963620825.1. GTDB lineage: Bacteria > Bacteroidota > Bacteroidia > Bacteroidales > UBA932 > Cryptobacteroides. The sequence continues at coordinate 14,239 of CAVFAZ010000039.1, read as the reverse complement.
ATCTATGACACTATGCAGATCATCGAGCCTGACGTGGCCACTATCTGCACCGGTATGGCGGCATCTATGGGAGCTGTCCTGCTCTGTGCCGGAGAGAAGGGGAAGCGCAGCGCTCTTCCTCACTCCAAAGTGTTGATACATCAGCCTTTGGGAGGCACCAAGGGACAGGCAAGCGACATTCTCATCGCCGCAAAGGAAATAGAGAAAACCCGCAAGGAGCTCATCAGCATCATCGCAGAACACAGCGGACAGCCTTATGACAAGGTATTCGCAGATGCTGACAGGGATTTCTGGATGACTTCGCAGGAGGCTCTCGAATACGGGATGGTGGATGAAATATTGAAGAAACGCAATGGCAAATAAGAGAAAAAGCGGACAGGTCTGCCTTATGTGCGGACGGACTGAGGACGAGGTTCCGATGATGCTCAGCGGCCTTAACGGATACATCTGCAGCGACTGTATCCATATCGCCGCCGAATATCTGGACGAGATGGGCGGCAGACGTTCCGCTGAGGAGGGCAGAAGACTTGACCTGACGGTCAAGCCCAAGGACATCAAGGCTCATCTGGACCAGTATGTGATAGGGCAGGACAGGGCCAAGAAACTTCTGGCCGTGGCCGTTTACAATCACTACAAGCGCATCAACCACAATCTCGTGGACAAGGCTGACGACGGGGTGGAACTCGAGAAGTCGAATATTCTGATGGTTGGTCCTACGGGAACGGGAAAAACGCTGATGGCCAAGACTATAGCCAAGTTTCTGGACGTTCCTTTCACTATAGTTGACGCCACCGTCCTCACGGAGGCCGGCTATGTGGGCGAGGACGTGGAGAGCATCCTCACGCGTCTGCTTCAGGAGGCGGATTATGATGTGGCCAAGGCCGAGAGGGGAATCGTATTCATCGACGAGATCGACAAGGTGGCCCGCAAGAGCGACAATCCGTCCATCACGCGCGACGTCTCCGGCGAGGGTGTGCAGCAGGCTATGCTGAAGCTCCTGGAGGGCAATGTGGTGAATGTCCCGCCGAAGGGAGGCCGCAAACATCCGGAGCAGGATTTCGTCCACGTAAACACGCAGAACATTCTCTTCATCTGCGGCGGAGCTTTCGAGGGTATCGAGAGGCGTATCGCCCAGAGACTTAATACCCAGATCATCGGCTTCGGCGCCGCCGAGAAGCAGACTGTCGATAAGGAGAATCTTCTTCAGTACGTTTCGGCCGAGGATCTTCGTGCCTACGGCCTTATTCCGGAAATCATCGGGCGTCTGCCGGTCATCACTTATCTGGACCAGCTGGACAGGGAAGCTCTGAAGCGCATCCTGACCGAGCCGAAGAATGCGATACTCAAGCAGTATGGGAAGATTTTCGAGCTCGACGGAAAGAATCTCGACATCGATCCTGCGGTGCTGGACCTCATTGTCGATACTTCCATTCAGAACAAGATGGGTGCGCGCGGTCTGCGTGCCATCTGCGAGAAGATAATGAGCGACGCGATGTACGACGCTCCGTCCTCTCGCGCCAAGACCTTCCACCTCACGCTCGCGTACGCGAAGGCGCACATATAGACTTTCACATTGGCCGCAGCTCCCTGCGGCCAATTTGGTAGTGTTCTCTCTTTTGCCGCTGCGCTTCGGCAAGCCGCGCAACGCTTCGCGTTGCTCCTCAGTTAATTCACTGGGGAGCATACTCCCCAGGCCCCTCGACACCATTAAAAGCTCCGACACAACTTATTTGTATTTCCCGGCCGGCTTCGCCGTCCAATGCGGTTGCGCAGCTTCCGAAGTCTCCGCGGCGTGTGTTTTACATCGAAGAGGGCAAATAACGTTTTAGATGCACTTCTCACTGTACTTGAGTACATCGAAAAGTGCAGATTGTACTTAAAATGCACTTCTCGTTGCATTTAGCTGCGGCGTTGCAGTCATCGAGCTTGTCGATACGCCCGCGTGCTACTTCAGCGATTGGAATTCGCGGGGAACGTGGGAGTAGAATTTCAGGATTTCACCGGTGTAGGGGTGGCGGAAAACCAGGCTGGCGGCGTGAAGGGCTATGCGGCCGCCGAAGGAGCTGCGGGCTCCGTATTTCTTGTCGCCGGCGATAGGGTGGTGCAGCTCCTCGGCTGCGTGGACGCGGATCTGGTTCTTGCGGCCGGTCTCAAGCTCGAATTCGACAGTGCTGTAATTCCTGCCGCTGTGTACGCATTTCCAGCGGGTTACAGCCATCTGACCGCCGTCATCTACAGGTGACGATGACATCTTCAGGGACTTTTCATTCTCCTGGAGCCAGGAGGTAATGGTACCGCTTCCTCCTTCCTCGATATGACCTTCAAGAACTCCCACATACTTGCGTTCCAGAACGCTTTCGTTCCACTTGCTCTGGAGGAGATCCTTCGTGCGTTCATCCTTGGCGAAGACCAGAAGGCCGGAAGTGTCGCGATCCAGGCGGTGTACGATAAATACGCGGCCTGATACGAACTCTCCGTGCTTCGCCTTCATTGCTGCCCTCTTGCGGCGGTGCATATAGTCGGTCAGAATGGCGTAGGCATTGCGCTCGTGACCGGGGTCGCCGTATTTGGGAGCGATGGTCGGAAGACCGGCGCGTTTTTCTATAACCAGCAGATACTCATCCTCATAGACCAGATGCACTCCGTGGTCTTCCAGCACATCAGCCGCGCGGGTCACCATCGCCTCGGCGATGGCTTCACCCTTGGCCACAAGCTCCACCGTATCGCCCGCCTTGAGGGGCCAGTCGAAGGCTGTGGTCCTGTTCCCGTTCACGAGGATGCGACCGCTGGAAAGGTAGCCTTTTACGGCGGTGCGGCTGTTGTCCGGGAAAGAAGCGAAGAGGTAATTGAGAAGGGAAGCGTCCTGCTTCACGGTCATTTTCTGTGCCATAAGAGTCGGATGATTATGAAAAACGCCCTTGCGGCAGGGCGTGATATATTATTTCTTGAGCAGCTCCAGATCCTGTTTCAGCATAACCTTGCGGTCCATCATAGCCACTTTCTGGAAGAGTCTGATCTGATTTCCGAGCGAAAGATGCACCTTGTCCTCGTGCTTTCCGCGGCGCCACCATTTGTAGAAGCCTATAGGGTCGTTCTCGAACGGAATGGAAGCCTTGATGCCGGTGGAGTAGCCGGGATAATCTATGAGCAGGGACAGCCCCATAATCCTCTTGTAATAGTCCGGATTGGCTCTGCGGAGCTTGCTGATCAGGGGATTCAGCACTTCCATAGTGTCCACCTGCAGTACCTTTTCCTTTATGATCATCTTGTGGATACGGACCGGGTCTTCATTCAGCCAGGCCCCTACGCGAAGGGTCTGCGGACCGGATTCGGTGTCCAGGGTGAGCTGGTCCATCGAGAAATACACTTTCTCGGGGTCAAGAGGAAACGTTTCTTCAGGGGTCATAGATACTTGCTAAAAACGTACAAATTTATGAATAAATTTTCAGAAATCACGCTTCCGTTCTTTCAGAAAGATGCAAAAAATTAATTTGGGGCCTGCAGAATGCGGCCGCAGGTTCGCATCCGGCCTTGCCGAAGTCGATAAAAATCTGACAGACGCTTTATTAATATCAGTTTTTTAGTATCTTTACAAACTAAAAATACCAACTTTTGTTATGAACCTTAAAACCACTATTGCCATTGCTGCCGCAACTTTGCTGATGGCTGCCGCAACGTCCTGCGGAAATTGTGACAAAGGCTTGAAAGCCAATCAGAACGCTGCGATTCCATCAGATGCTGAAATCGAAGCGAATGTCCAGAAACTCCTGAAACAGATGACCATCGAGGAGAAGGCCGGACAGATGATGCAGATTTCCGTCGGCCGTCTCATAGACCCTTCGACAGGAAAATTCAGCGAGGAGGCTTTGCAGAACGTCTTCGGAAAGTACAAGGTCGGCTCCATCCTGAACACATTCCAGGATCGCGCCGGGGACCGTCAGTTTACAGCGGAGTTCATTACAGAACTTCAGAACAAGTCGATGGAACTTATCGGCATCCCGATGATCTACGGTCTCGATATGATTCACGGCGCATCCTATCTCTCGGACGCCACACTTTTCCCTCAGGAAGTGAATCTCGGTGCCACCTTCAATCCCGAATATGCCCGAATTATGGGAGAGGCTATGGCCTATGAGACCCGCGCCGCGATGTGTCCATGGGTGTTCTCTCCGGTTATGGACCTTACCCGCACATCCCTCTGGCCGAGAAACTGGGAGAGCTGGGGCGAAGACCCTTATATGCAGAGCATAATGGCAGCTGCCGAGACCGAGGCTCTTCAGGGAACCGATCCGAATCATATTGACGGCAAACACGTTGCGGTGAGCCTCAAGCACTACCTGGCTTACGGTGCCCCCGCAACAGGCAAGGATCGCACCCCTGCATACATCTCCATAAGCGATCTGCGCGAGAAATATTTCGAGCCGTTCAGGGCCAGCATCGGCAAGGGTGCCCTCACCGTAATGGCCAACTCCGCATCCATCAACGGCGTGCCTACTCACGCTAACAAAACTCTTCTCACCGGCTGGCTGAAGGAAGGCCTGAAGTGGGACGGCCTGATCGTCACCGACTGGGCTGACATCGACAATCTCTACAAACGCGAGAAGGTTGCCGCAGACAAAAAGGACGCCCTGCGCATCGGCATCAACGCCGGCATCGATATGGTTATGGACCCTTATGATCCGTCTGCCTGCGATCTTATCGTGGAACTTGCCAATGAAGGCGCCGTTCCGATGTCCCGCATTGACGATGCGGTCGCACGCGTACTGCGCCTGAAATACCGTCTGGGCCTCTTCGAGAACCCTACCTGGGACGTCAGCGCATACAATGATTTCGGCAAGCAGGAGTGGAAAGACGCGTCCCTCGCAGCAGCCGTGGAGTCCGAGGTTCTGCTCAAGAATGAAGGCATTCTCCCGCTCAGACAGGGCGCCAGGATCCTCGTGACCGGCCCGAACGCAGACGAAATGCGTCCGCTGATGGGCGGCTGGTCCTACACCTGGCAGGGCAGCGGCGCACCTTACACCGACGGCTTCAACACCATCGCGGCCGCGCTCTCACAGGAGTTCGGCGCGTCCAATGTAACTTGCATTCCTGCAATGACTTACTCTCAGGCTTACAGCCAATTCCAGACCGTGGAGGACGTGGATTATTCCGAAGCGGTCGCAGCCGCGAAGAAGTGTGACGTAATCGTTGCCTGCGTGGGTGAGAACAGTTATTGCGAAACTCCGGGAAATATCAGCGACCTCAATCTTCCTGCCGAACAGACTGGCCTGGTAAAGGCTCTTGCCGCCACCGGAAAACCGATTGTACTTGTGTTGAACGAGGGGCGTCCGAGAGTCATCAACGAAATCGAGCCTCTTGCCTCTGCAGTTGTGGACGTAATGCTTCCGGGTCCTTACGGAGCCGACGCACTCGCGCAGCTCCTCTCCGGCAAGGAGAATTTCAGCGGCCGTCTGCCGTTCACCTATCCTAAATACGTCAATTCCCTTCATACCTACGATTTCAAGGTATCCGAGCAGGTCGGCACAATGTCAGGCTCATATAATTATGACGCCGTCATGGACGTACAGTGGCCGTTCGGAACAGGCCTGAGCTACACCACGTTCGAGTACAGCGACCTCAAGGCCTCCGTGGAAAAGTTCAGTGCTGCTGACGTCATAGACTTCACCTTCACCCTGCGCAACAGCGGGAATGTGACAGGCAAGGAGACTATGCTTCTGTATTCCAGCGATCTGGTGGCTTCAGTTGTACCGGACATCCGCCGTCTGAGGGCATTCGCCAAGGTCGAGCTGAAACCTGGCGAGAGCCGGCAGGTTACTCTCAGCGTTTCTGCGAAGGATCTCGCATTCGTGAACACCGAAGGCGCATGGACACTTGAGAAAGGCCAGTTCGTCTTCACCATCGGCGGTCAGAACATAATGCTCGAATGTACTGAGGACAAGGTATGGGATTCACAGAACATTCGACAGTAAGAATGTCTGAACTCTTCTCCGAGGAGGGTTTTGCTCCCGCGGGGGCGGAAGAACTGGATTTCCGTTCATTGGAAGGAACTTCGTGCTACTGCTCCCCGGAGGCTGAAACCCGGCTCAGGGAAGGATTGGCCGCAACGCGGCCCGGCCGGATACATTGGATAGACGGCGGAGATTACCACTATCTGAGTCTCTTTACGCTCGAAGCCGCTGCACGCGAGTGTGGGGGCAAGCCGTTCGCTCTGGTGCTTTTTGACCACCATCCGGATATGCAGGAACCAGCTTTCGGAGATATGCTTTCCTGCGGCGGATGGGCTCGCAGAGCGCTCTCGCAAATACCTCAGCTTCAGCAGATTCTGCTCATCGGTATAAACCCTGACCTCGAACTCGAGTTCCTGGACCTGGTGTTCGAGGGGGTGCTGGCCGTGACCTCTGAGGATTTGAGGCATACGGGCGACAGTCTGAGCCGTGACGTGACGGAGATGTTTTCGCTGCTCGAGAAAGACCTTCCGCTGTATATTTCCATTGATCTCGACGTACTCACGCGGGACTTTTCGCGCACCAACTGGGACCAGGGGAAAATGACTCTGACTCAGCTGGAGGAGTGCTGCCTGCGTCTGGCGGCCTCACACCGCATTCTCGGAGTGGATGTCTGCGGGGGGATTACGCGTGAAAAGGGCGCTGCGCCAGAGGATTACGCAGTGAATCTCAGAACCAGGGCTGAACTGTCCCAATTTTTTGCTTCACTTTTTTGATATATATTTCAATAATTGGCGGAAATCCTTTAAATTTGAGCGTTATTAATCGCTATTGCTGACAATATGGAAGAAAATCTCAAAATTACCTGTCTATATGACAGTCACGTGGCTCTCGGAGCGAAAATGAGTCCGTTTGCCGGATACAATATGCCTATCCAGTACAGCGGCATAACTGACGAACATATCGCAGTCAGAACCAAGGTCGGAATGTTCGATGTTTCACATATGGGTGAGATTTTCGTCAGCGGACCTGACGCGGAGAAATTCGTCAACCATATCTTTACCAACGACATACGTGGATTCAAGCCCGGCAAGGTCCTCTATGGTATGATGCTTTACCCGGACGGGGGAGTGGTCGATGACCTTCTGGTTTACAGGGAGTTCGAGCCGGATCATTTCCTGCTGGTGGTCAATGCTGCCAACATCGACAAGGACCGCGAGTGGATTCTCGATCAGACGGAAGGCTACGACGTCAATGTCGATGATATGTCCGACGCCTGGGGGCAGATAGCTCTGCAGGGGCCTGAGGCAGAGAAAGTTATGGGTGAAGTTCTGGGACTCGGCGAGGCTGCCGGGCTCGGCTTCTACGAGTATATGGAGAGTGAATGGGGCGGTCTGAGAATGATCGTGAGCCGTACCGGTTATACCGGAGAAGACGGATTCGAGCTCTATGCCACTCCGGAGGCTACCCGCGATCTGTGGGACCGTCTTCTCAAGGCCGGCGTGAAGCCTTGCGGACTGGGTTGCCGCGACACCCTGCGTTTCGAGGCTGGTCTGCCTCTGTACGGAGACGAACTCAGTGCGGACATCACCCCTGTTATGGCAGGCCTTTCGATGTTCTGCAAGCTGGACAAGGATGAGTTCATCGGAAAGGACGTCATCGCAAAGCAGAAGGCGGAAGGCGTGGAGCGCAAGCTCGTGGGCATAGAGATTCAGGACAAGGCCATTCCTCGCGCAGGCTATCCAGTGGAGACTGAGGACGGCACGGAGGTCGGCGTGGTGACTACGGGTTATCATTCCATCTCTCTGGACAAGAGCATCTGCTTCGCCCTGGTGGATTCCCGCTATGCGGCGCTCGGCACCCCGCTCTGTGTACGCATCCGCAAGAAAGTGTTCCCGGGAATCACCGTCAAGAAAAGATTTTATCAAACAAACTATAAGAAATAATAAAGATTATGGCAGAAGTTAAAGAAGGTTTGCTTTACAGCGAATCACACGAGTGGGTTAAAGTAGAAGGCAGTATCGCGGTCATCGGCGTTTCCGATTTCGCTCAGGCCGAGATGGGTGACATTACTTACGTGGATCTTCCTTCGGAGGGTGATGAATTCGAAAAGGGTGAAGATTTCGGCGCTCTGGAGAGCGTAAAGGCATCCAGCGATCTCTATGCTCCTGTTTCCGGAAGTGTAGTTGCCGTGAACGATTCACTCGAAGAGGCTCCGGAGAAAATTAACGAGGATCCTTACGGAGCCTGGATCATCAAGATCGAGATGAGCAATCCTGCTGAGCTCGATGAACTGATGGCTCCTGCAGTTTACGCGGCCAAGAACCAATAATAATTTATCTATGAGCACATTCTCATACTTTCCGCATACTGAGGATGATGTTCGCCAGATGCTTGAACGTATAGGGGTCGGCAGTCTTGACGACCTCTATTCTGATGTTCCGGCGGACTTCATCTACAAAGGAGAATACGATCTGCCGGACGCAATGAGCGAGCAGCAGGTCCGTGATTTCTTCCAGAGGCTCGCGGCCAAAAACTCTTCCCTGAAGGTCTTCGCCGGACAGGGAGCGTATGATCACTATACGCCTTCCGTAGTGCCTTACATCATCTCCAGAAGCGAGTTCCTTACCGCCTATACACCGTATCAGTGCGAGATTTCGCAGGGAACTCTGCGCTATATCTTCGAATATCAGAGTATGATCTGCGCGCTTACCGGGATGGATGTCAGCAACGCCTCCATGTATGACGGCCCTACTGCCGCCGCTGAGGCTATGCGTATGGCAGTCGCCTGCGCCCGCAAGAAGAATACCGTCCTAATTTCACGAGCTCTGCTTCCGAATGTCATTTCGGTAATCGAGACTTACGCCAAATATTACGGAACGAAGATCTCCTACATCGAGACCCGTGACGGAAAGACGACTCTCGACTCTCTCAATGAGGCCCTCGCTGATGAGGACATTGCTGGAGTCATCGTACCTGCCATCAACCGTTACGGCATCGTGGAGGATCTCGGAGGTTTCGCCGATGCAGTCCACACCCGCAAGGCCATTCTGGTAGAGTATGTTGACCCTTCAGCCGCCGCTGTCCTCAAGACTCCTGCGGAGTGGGGAGCCGACGTCGCAGTGGGTGACGGCCAGTCCCTGGGCATTCCGATCTGCTTCGGCGGTCCTTATGTGGGCTTTATGGCCTGCCGCAAGGACTATATGCGCAAGCTTCCGGGACGTATCGTGGGCGAGACCCGTGACGGCGAAGGACGCCGCTGCTTCGTTCTGACCCTCCAGGCCCGCGAACAGCATATCCGCCGTGAAAAGGCCACTTCCAACATATGTTCGAACGAGTCTCTGATGGCTCTCTTCGTGACCGTGTATCTGTCCATTATGGGACCTCAGGGTATGAAGAAGGTGAACGAACTTTCCTATACCGGAGCCCATTATCTCCATGACGAACTGCTTAAGACAGGCAAGTTCGAAAAGGTTTACGACGCTCCTTTCCTGAAGGAGTTCGTACTGAAGCCTCTTGTGGATGTGAAGGCCCTGCAGCAGAAGCTGTATGACGCCGGATTCTTCGCCGCTCTGCAGACAGAGGACGGAAACGTCTCCTTCTGCGTCACCGAGAAGAGAACCGGAGAGGAAATTGACGCACTTGTTAAAGCTGTGAAGGAGGTATAGCCATGAGATATTACGACAGACTCGTTTTCGAGCTTTCCAAGCCGGGCAGATGTGCATATTCCCTGCCTCATTGTGAAAAGGCTTCCCTGGGCCTCCCTGAAGGCCTGCTGCGCTCCGAGGCTCCGGATCTTCCGGAAGTGAGCGAGGTGGATGTGGTCCGCCACTATACGAATCTCAGCCAGATGAATTTCGGTGTCGATACCGGTTTCTATCCGCTCGGCAGCTGTACGATGAAATACAATCCGAAGATAAATGAGGAGATCGCGGCTATGCCGGCATTCCAGGCTCTTCATCCTCTTCAGGACGAAAGCACAGTCCAGGGTGCCCTGGAGGTGTATTACAATATGGAGAAATCCCTTGCCGCCATCACGGGAATGAAGTATTTCACCTTCAATCCTTGCGCCGGCGCGCACGGTGAGCTCACAGGTCTTATGATTATGCGCTCATACCATATGAGCCGCGGAGACCTTGCGCGTACGAAAGTGATTGTGCCTGACAGCGCCCACGGAACGAATCCTGCATCGGCGGCCGTCTGCGGTCTGGAGATCGTGGAGGTGAAGTCTAATGCAGCGGGACTTGTGGATGTGGAGGATCTGAAACCGCTTCTCGGACCGGATATCGCCGGCATTATGATGACAAACCCTAATACTCTGGGTCTTTTCGAGCGTGAAATCGCCCAGATTGCGGCTCTGGTTCACGAGTGCGGCGGTCTGCTCTACTATGACGGAGCGAATATGAACCCGCTTCTCGGCGTGGTTCGTCCCGGCGATATGGGCTTCGACATTATGCACCTGAATCTGCACAAGACCTTCTCTACACCTCACGGCGGCGGCGGCCCGGGCAGCGGCCCTGTAGGCGTTGCCGAGAGACTCCTGGAGTATCTTCCGATGCCTCACGTGGTAAAGACCGCTGACGGCAAGTTCCATATTCAGAAGTCAGGTAAGAATTCAGCCGGTCAGGTTTCCGGATTTATGGGCAATTTCGGAATCATCCTGCGTGCCTACGCATACATTCTGATGCTTGGCAAGCAGAATATCCGCCTTGCCGGACGTTATGCGACCCTGGGTGCCAACTATATCAAGGAGAGCCTCAAGGACGCATTCAAACTCCCGATTCCTTCGGTCTGCAAGCACGAGTTCGTGTTCGACGGGCTTATCGATGACGGCTCCGCCACCGGAAAGCCGGGCGCCACGACTCTCGATGTCGCCAAGCGCCTGCTCGACTTCGGTTTCCACGCTCCGACGATATACTTCCCGCTGCTCTTCCATCAGGCATTGATGATCGAGCCTACCGAGACCGAGAGCAAGGAGACGCTGGACGAGTTCATAGACGTTATGCACAAGATTGCGGCTGAAGCTGCGCAGAACCCTGACATTCTGCACACGGCCCCGCACAACGCTCCGATCTCCCGCCCTGACGAGACCGCCGCGGCCCGCAACCCGATCCTTAAGTTTCAGGATGAGGTTAAGTAATTGAATTACAATACTTTAATACAAAATTGGACGGCTCATCGAGCCGTCCAATTTTTAATTTATGTGCTTGCCGTGACATCGCCCGTAGGTCAGTCCGCTGCCGCAGGGGCAGGGGTCGCTCAGGCCGACGCGCTTTATGGAAATGCCGTACTTCGAGACATCTGTGGCGCTCTCGGGACGCGGCAGGGACTTGTGCAGGAAATCGATGAAGGCGGATTCTCCATCAGCGGGAGCTTCCCCTTCGGCATCGCGCTCCTCTGAAGCGATGGTGACCTTCAGGAGATTGGCTTCATTGGCCGTATGGCCGCGAAGCAACCACTTCGGAACGCTGTTGGCGTAAGCCGCGATGGTGTTCACGAAGCTTTCGTATTCGTCGAAATGCCCGACGTGGTCCAGCACCTCGTCTATCGCGCTGAACATCATTTCGGTGCTGTCGCTGTTCATCGGGAACTGCGAATACAGCCAGATGTAGTGCAGTTCTTCGAGAGCCTGCTCCCGGTTAAGGCCGATGGTCCGCATCACTTCGAGTACGGCTCTGCCCTCCGGAGTGTCGGCTCCGTATGCGCAGAACGGCAGATTCTCCGCTGACGCAAGCACTTTGGCGACATCTATCGGAGCATAGGCGCTGCCGTTGTATTTGTATTGCTTGCGCATCGCGAGGATTTCCGAGCGGTAGTGGAAATATGGAGTGCAGAAATACACATTGCCGTTTTCCTCTTCGCTTATGCTCATCATCAGGATGGACTTTCGGGTATCCTCTATGGTGACACTTCTGCCGTTGACGGCCTTGAATACCTTTTCCAGAGCGGAAAAGAATTTCATCAGAGGGATGGTCCCATACACGTTCGTGATGCCCAGGGCAATCTTGTCAATCATAAAGCTGCCGTTCTCTTCCTTCTTCTTTATGATGTCGCCGAGAACTCCGCCGATGGCGTCGTAAATCTCGGGAACGATGGCATATATCGGCTCTCCGTATTCATCTTCACTGATTTCTATGGCGTGGAGATTCTCCAGAGTACTCATAAACGTCACGTTCGGGAAAGGAAGCCACTGCTCTTTTCCGGCTTCCAGCCCCTTTTCCAACATCCTCAAGTCTATTTCCAGAAGTCCTTCAAGCCAGGCTGCCGGGGAAGTGAGCATAAAGTCCCTAATCCTTTCCACCATCACTTTCTTAGGGTAGCTGACGCCCACCCTAAGACCCAGACAGCCGGCCATGAAATGCAGCTCCTGCTTTTCCTCCTTCATCAGGAGAGTCCGTAAATCATTCATTATTCCCAGTCTATGAATTTAATCTTGTCAAGGTCGCGCGCTTTGGCTTCAGGAGTCTCGTCAGGATAGCCCACGGCTATCATCAGACAGAGCCCGTACCCCTCGCTGAACTTCAGACCCTCAAGGAACCAGGCGGCGTCAGGGTTGGTTTTAAGGAAGGCTACAGGGCCTCCGAGACAGCAGGTACCAAGTCCGAGGGACTGCGCCGCCAGAATCATATTTTCGGCCATAAGACCCGCGTTAAGCCCGCTGTCACCCTCCGGTACCGCGATGGCGATGACTGCCGGAGCGTTGCGGAACATATTCTTGAAATTCTCGTCGCGCCGGGCCATTTCAGGATTGGCCGCCGTGAAGACGGCGGTCACGGAGTCTATCGCCTCTTTGCTGTCCACGATGCGCACTTCCCACTCCTGGCGGTTCATTCCGTTCGGAGCGTTCACGCCGCACTCCGCAATCTGCTGGAGCTTCTCGCGCCCGACGCTCTGATCCTTATATTTACGTATGGAACGTCTTGCCATAATATTCTCTATTACAGCGTTTTCGCTGCTGCTTTCCTGTGTCTGGCCACAGCCGGCCGCTCCGAGCACCGCAAAGGCGGCGAGGGAGATGAGTCGAGTCGTTTTCTTCATAATCTTCACGTTTTAAATCCTTTGTCACAAGTCGGCAAAAACTGATGCCGGACAGCATCAAAGTTACGATATTTATCCGTATATTCGCAGTCGATGCGGGCAAGTTCTGCTAATTTTTATAAAGAACCCTGCCTGATGCCACAAAAATTATAACATTATGAAGGAATACATAGAAAAGAATAAAGAGAGATTCTTCGAAGAACTCTTCTCCATCCTCAGAATCCCGTCCATCTCCGCAAAGGCTGAGAATAAGGCTGATATGCAGCACTGTGCCGAAAGGATCGCGGAGCTTCTGCGCGAAGCCGGAGCCGACGAGGCCTGCGTATGTCCGTCAAGCGGCAATCCTGTAGTCTTCGGCCGCAAGACTGTCGATCCGTCCTACAGCACCGTCCTGGTCTATGGCCACTACGACGTGCAGCCTGCCGAACCGCTCGAGAAATGGAACAGCGACCCGTTCGAGCCTGTCATCCACGACGGAGCGATCTGGTGCCGCGGAGCGAATGACGACAAGGGCCAGCTCTTTATGCACATAAAAGCCTTCGAATTCCTGCTCAGAACCGGCCAGCTCCGTCACAATGTGAAGTTTATGTTCGAGGGCGAGGAGGAGATCGGAAGCCCGTCACTCCCGCAGTGGATACGCGAAAATAAGGACAAGCTCGCGGCCGATGTGTGCCTGGTGTCCGACACCACGATGCTCGGCGAGAATGTTCCGTCCATAAACTGCGGAATGCGCGGCCTAAGCTATCTGGAAGTAAAGGTTACTGGTCCGGACAAGGATCTGCATTCAGGACATTACGGCGGCGCCGTGGCGAATCCTATCACCGTTCTATGCGAGATGATCGCCTCCCTGCACACTCCTGACGGCAAGGTGAATGTCCCGGGATTCTATGACAAGGTGGTCAAGCTCTCCCGCAAGGACCGCGATATGCTCGCCAAGGCTCCGTTCGACATCGAAGCCTACAAGAAATCCATCGGCGTCAGGGCCCTTCGCGGCGAGAAGTCCTACACGACCCTCGAACGCACTGGAATCCGTCCGTGCCTGGACGTCTGCGGCATCTGGGGCGGCTATACCGGCGAAGGCGCCAAGACCGTCATCCCTTCCGAGGCGCACGCCAAGATCTCAATGCGCCTGGTACCTAACCAGTTGAGCTCCGAAATCACTCCGCTTTTCGCACGCTATTTCAAGTCCATCGCGCCCCGTTGCGTCACCGTCGAGGTGAAGGAATGCGAGGGCGGCGACGGCTTCCTCATACCGA
>CAVFAZ010000038.1:0-14307 GCA_963620825.1 Kurthia senegalensis | reverse complement strand
ATGGCAGGCATTGATTACAAAGTCCTCAAAACCAGCCGCTTGCAGACGCCTCAGCACGTGCTCGAGAAGAGGCAGCCCGCCCACGGGCACAAGAGCCTTGGGCATCGAGTCTGTGAGAGGTTTGAGGCGGGTGCCGAGACCCGCAGCGAAAATCAAGGATTTCATACCTACATCAGCTTCTCAATATCCAACTCCCTGTGCGTGAGCGCGATCTTCACGTCGAAACGGGAGGAAAGGTGCTCGGCGAGCCGCTCCGCGCAATACACCGAGCGATGCTGTCCGCCGGTGCAGCCGAAGCAGACTTGAAGATGAGTGAACTTGCGTTCAATGAAGCGCTTGACGTGGGCGTCAACCAGTTTATACACGCTGTCAAGGAAAACCAAAACCTCGCCGTCATCCTCCAGGAACTTGACGACCTCGGAATCCAGCCCCGTAAACTGCCGGTAATGCTCGTACTTCCCCGGATTGTTTATGCTGCGGCAGTCGAAAACATAGCCGCCCCCGTTGCCGGTCGTATCCACAGGAATACCTTTCTTATATGCAAAGGAATATATCCGGACCTCCAGTCGCCTGTCCTCGGCGATCTCATAGAGCTGACGCATAGACGTGAGTTGCGTAAGTATCTCTGTAAGGTATGGATAAGCCTCGAATGGAGTCTTGAGTATCTTGCGCAGATTGTTCAGGGCATAAGGGATGCTTCCGAGGAAGTGGGGCTTCTTCTCGAAATAGCCCCTGAAGCCGTAGGCTCCCAGAACCTGAAGGGTGCGGAAAAGCACGAAAATCCTCAGGCGCTCATAGAAAACAGCCTCATCCACAGCAGTATAGTTCTTCAGAGCCTTCAGATAGGTCTGCGTGAGCTGCTGCCTCAGGTCATCCGGATAATGGGAACGGGCCTGCCAGATGAAGGAGGCCACATCATAATATACAGGCCCGCGGCGGCCGCCCTGGAAATCTATGAAATAAGGTTCGCCGTCCTTGAACAGGACATTGCGGGCCTGGAAGTCCCTGTACATAAAGGTCTCCCCCATCTCCTGCATCAGGTCGTCCTTAAGCCTGTCGAAATCATCCTGAAGACGCACTTCATTGAATTCCAAGCCGGTAGCCTTGAGAAAACAGTACTTGAAGTAGTTCAGATCGAACATAACCATACGCTCGTTGAACTCCGTGTCGGGATAGCAGACGCTGTAATCAAGCCCCTCACCGCCCCTGAACTGAATCGCAGGGAGCTGCTCGATGGTCCTGCACAGCAAATCCCTTTCGTAAGGGCTGTATTCCCCGCTCTCGCGGCCTGCAGAAATCAGGTCGTAAAGCTGGTCATTCCCGAGGTCTTCCTGGATATAGCACATCCCGTCCTCACTTACGGAAAGTACACGCGGAACGCGGATTCCCTTGGAAAGAAAATGGCGGTCAATGGTGAAGAAAGCCCGGTTTTCGTCGAAGTCCGTGCCCACAGCACCGATGAGGGAAAGGCCGCCTCCCTTGAGGCGGAAATATCTGCGGTGGCTGCCGGAAGATTTGAGTTCCGTCACTTCAGAGGCCTTCCCGCCTGTATATGAAAGGAATAAGTCTTCAAGTCTTTTCATACTGAATACAATCGGAGTCCAAATTTACTTATTCCCGATAATTAATCAAAATAAACGGCGGCCGGACCCCGGACCGGCACTGAAACGAAACAGAAGTGACAGTCCCCTGCCTGCCATAAAAAATTGGCTATTCGTCAAAAAGTAGTACCTTTGTGAGTTAATATGAAAAGTCTGCTGTCCAGAATAGCATTCCCGGCTCTTGTGACCGCATCGGCGATAGCCGCCGCTCTCACCCCGGGAAGATACTCCCCCAACGAGCTGAGATTCAGTCCGAAGGAAATTTGTGTAGCCGACACTGTAATATATCCGCACGACGGCTACAAGAAAGGATGGACAGCCGAAGACTTCCAGATGACCACCGCCGAAATAGCCGACAGCCTGCAGGCGGCAGACAGCCTGGGATTCGGACAGCTGGAGGACAGCGTGGAGGTCATCCACTTCAGAGACACGGTTAAAGTTCCTGATTCCCTTAAGTTTACAGACCCGTTCAGATACAAGTACTATGCAGCCCTCGTCGATTCCGCAACCCACCGCTGGGTCAGGGACACATTGATCGCCGCAGGCGATACTCTGGACTGGAAAAAAATTGATTCTCTGTACTATGCGGATTCGGCAGCTCTCGCCAAACTGCGCTTCGAGCAGTGGTACGCCGGTCTGAGCAAGACGGACCGCAAGAAGTACAATATGAACCTCAAGGTTCAGTCGAAGCTCGCGGCGATGGACAGCCTCCAGGCCGTGCACGACAGCCTGCAGGCCATCAAGGACAGCATCCTGCAGAACACGCCGCGCATCCTCGAAACTCCGTTCATACCCGACAGCCTGCTGTACAAGAGGATATTGACCTGGAAGCACGAGCGGAATTTCCACGATATGGAAATCAGCTACCCGGACACGAGCTTCAACCACCATTTCCACGACTACAAGTTCCGGCGCGAGGACGTGAACGCGACCTGGCTGGGCGTAGCGGGCTCACCTGTACAGACTTACAACTATTTCCTGCGTGAGAACCGCGAGCGCGTCTTCTTCTATCAGGCTCAGGAGAGCTGGACCAAGACTCCTGAAAACCTGCCGATGTACAACACGAAAACGCCTTACACCGAGCTCAGCTACACGGGAACCCTGATTGCGGGCACCCAGAAGGAGTCGAACAACCTCCACCTGATGACCACGCAGAACATAAATCCTGACTTCAATTTCACGCTCTGCTACGACCGCTTCGGAGGAAACGGAATCCTGGCGGACGAATCGACGATAAACAAGACCTTCTACGCGAACGCAAACATCCTCGGCAGGCGCTATCTGATGCACGCCGGATACATCTACAATATGGTGAGCCGCAGCGAGAACGGCGGAATCCTGGACAATTACTGGATACGCGACACGACCGTCGATGCGCGCGAAATCAACGTGGCGCTGTCGGACGCTTCGAGCAAGATAAAGAAAAACACCATCTTCCTCGACCAGCAGTACCGCATTCCGTTCAATTTCCTGAAGAAGAAGGACGCTCCGGACAGCAGCGACGTGACCACCGCATTCATCGGGCACAGCAGCGAATATTCCGTATATACAAGGACTTACACGGATGCCCTGAAGGCCGGAAGCAGCTCCGCCGGCAATTCTCTCTTCGACGGCAAGTTCTACCTGAATCCGAACTCCACCTCCGACTCGATGCGCGTGATGAAGCTCGACAACAGGGCGTTCATACGTCTGCAGCCTTGGTCGGAAGACGGAGTCATCTCCAAACTCGACGTCGGAGTGGGCGACAAGCTCCTGAATTTCTATACGCCGGACGCGCTCTACCTGAAAGCTCCGAAAAACGTCGTGTGGAACACGGCATACGCCTATGCGGGCGTCAAGGGCCGCCTCACGCGCAACCTGCATTGGGACGCGACCGCCGACTACAGCTTCGCGGGAGCTGAATTCAACGACAAGGGCCTTGCGGCCAATGCCGAACTCATCCTCCATCCTTTCCGCCGCGCGAGAACCAGCCCGCTTTCGGTGAAAGTTCATTTCGAGACCGGCTCGAGGGAGCCTGAATACTATCAGCAGCACCTGCTCACGAACCATTACAAATGGGACAACGAGTTCTCCAAGATTTCCACGACCAAGCTTCAGGGCAGTCTGGACATCCCCCGCTGGAGACTCAGCGCCTCGGTGGGCTACGCCCTTCTGGTGAACAACGTCTATTATGACACCCTGGGCATTATCCGTCAGAATTCCAATCCTATGAGCGTGCTGTCAGCATCCCTCAGGAAGGATTTCGTACTGTGGAACACCGTGCATCTGGAGAACAAGGGACTCTTCCAGCTGTCCTCGGACGAGGATGTGATGCCGCTCCCTACCCTGGCCCTCAACCTGCGCTACTATCTGGAACTCAACGTGAAACGGGATGTGATGAAACTCCAGCTGGGAGTGGACGGGTACTGGAACACGGCCTGGTACTCCCCTGCCTGGAATCCGGCGCTGGGAGTATTCAGAAACCAGAAAGAGATAAAATACAACAACGGTCCTTACCTCGACGCGTTCGTCAATGCGCAGTGGAAGAGGGCCTGCATCTTCATAAAGCTCGAGAACGCGGCTATGGGCCTCTGGCCTGACAGACCGGACTATTTCTCGGCTCATCACTACATCAACACCACCCGTACCCTCAAACTTGGCATCTGGTGGCCGTTCTATATGCAGGCCGGCAAGAATTCGGCTTCATCATCCGCTTCCGGCGGCAGAGGCGGCTCCGGGAATGGTTCCGGCGGCCGTCAGGGCGGCGGCGCCCCGGCGGGAGCGAGGAGAGCTCAGAACTGACATAATACCACCGCGTGCAGAACAAAAGGATAATCATAGGTATCATAATGGCATTGGCAGCAGTGGCTGCCGCAGGAATAATGCTCAGGCCTCGCGACAACGGGACGTTCGCGGGCCGGACGCTGCGTTGCGCGATTATTCCGGAAGACTTCCCCCACGCTGCCGGGAGACTGGAAGTGGGGTATTGCTACGAACTGCTGGGCAGATTCGCCGAAAGTCTTGACTCCGAAGCGGATACCCGGCTTATGCACTCCCTTCCGCACTACATCGATTCGCTTCACAGCGGGGCTCTCGACATCGTGGTGATTCCGTTCAGGGATTCGCTTGCCATCGACAGCCTGTTCGTTTCAGTGCCTGTCGATAGCGTGGCCTACTGGCTGATAAACAGGGAGAGCAGGGCGCGCCTGGACGAAATAAACTCCTGGCTGCAGGAGTATCACTGCTCGCAGCTGTGCACAAATCTCCACCGGAAATTCCTGGAAGTCCCGAATTCTCACAGAGTCAAGGACTTCATCAGTCCTTACGACTCACTGATGCGGGAAGTGTGCGAACCTCTTGGAGAGGATTGGAGGCTTCTGGCCGCCATCGCATATCAGGAATCGCGGTTCAGGATCGAGGCGCGCTCGACGCAGGGCGCGGAAGGAATTATGCAGATGATGCCTGTCACAGCAAAGCGTTACGGAGTGGAGAACATCGCGGATCCGCGGCAGAGTCTGGAGGCCGGAGCGAAGTATCTGCAGCATCTGAGAAAGATGTTCCACAGCCGGGCCGCCGACGCCGACGAACTCAGAATGTTCGTTCTGGCGGCGTACAATGCAGGCGGAGGGCGGCTTACGGACGTTCTGAACTATGCGGCTTCCATCGAGGTCGAATGTAGCACCTGGGCTGCGCTGAAGGAAGTCATAACCGCTCTGGACGAGGAGGTTGCAGAAGATAACGAGGATGTCCGCCACGGCAAGTTCGCCGGGCTCGAGACCCTCGCCTTCGTGGAAAACGTCGAGCACCGCTATCAGAATTACAGAAAGTCGGTAAAGTAATTGTTACGCGCTTCTTACCGTCTTGGCAGGATCAACGGAAGATATGAACAGGCTCGGCAGCAGCAAAAACAACATAATCACCACGTAAGCGGCAAGGTCCGCGAGCAGAATCATCGGAAGATTAACGCTGACAGGCACGAAGGAGACGAAGTAATTCTCCGGATTAAGCCTGATGAAATGGGTCGTGCCCTGAATCAGACAGAAAAGCAGGGCTAGAGCGTTGCCGATGGCCATCCCTTTGAATACCAGACGGGAAGAAGTCTTGAGAAAGACTTTCACGATGCTGCGGTCAGTCATTCCCATTGACTTCAGGACTCCGATGGTGGAAATGTTTCTGAAAAGCAGAATCAGAAGACCGGAAATCATATTGAAGCCGGCAACTATCGTCATAATAATCAGCACGAAAAGCACATTGAAATCTATCAGGTCCAGCCAGCTGAAAAGCTGCGGATAGAGATCCGCGACACTGCGGGAGAGAAGTTCGTCATCCGTATCCGAGGAGGCAGTAAGGCAGTGTGTCCCGATCAGAAAAGTCATATCCTGAAGGGCCGATGTCTTTCTGTATTCCCTGGAAAGAGTAACCTCCAGCGCGGAAACCTGAAGGGAATCCCAGCCGTTAAGCCTCTGCATATCAGTTATATCCGCAAAGATCGGCAGAGCCCCATCGACATCCACGCGGCCGTCATAAATCTCCTTTACGGTAAAGCGGCGGGCCTTGAGCTTCTCGCCCACGAACCAGGCGGAAAGGCGGTCGCCCTCCTTCAGGGAAAGCATCTCCGCGAGACCGGAAGGAATGCTGACACCGAGACCCTTCAGCGAATCGGCATCCGGAATGCCCTTGAACACCGCCCCCTGAATGACACCGTCACTTTTCACTATGCCGGCGCGATACACAGCGGGAGTGATCTTCTCCACACCCTTGAGAGACTTTATGGCCGGCAGATAGGTCTGCTCAGTGGAAACGGGATCGGTCCCGGAGAAACTGTCAGAACGGGTGGACGCAAGCTGGATATCGCCGCAATACGCAGAAAGAGAGCCTCTTATCTCCTGACGAAAACCCGAGGATATAGCCACGGCGACGATCATCACAAGAAAGGAAACGGCTATCGAAACCGAAGCCGTCTTACCGCTGAAATGCAGCCTGCGCGCTATGAACCCGGTATAATTCACGCTAACTCAAAGCCTTCAGACGAGTCTCCGCGGAAAGCTTCTCCCTTTCGTCATCGGTGACCTTAATCAGCATCGGGAGATACTTCTTCTCGAGTTTGACATTCTTCTCCTTGCGGGCCAGAATGATGCAGTTCTTGATGGCCGTGTAGTTGTCCGGATCAAGCTTCAGGACCTTCGTATAGCACTTCAGAGCCTTTTTGGTATCGTTTTTCGCTATCAGCCAATAAGTTCCGATATTCGTAAGGAAGATCGTACTCTTGGGATAATACCCCACCATCTTCTCGGAGAGACTGAGGAAAGCCTCATAGGATGCCGGACTTCCGATGGTATAGAAGGCGAAGCAGTACTCCTGAACGACAGCTTCGAAAGTATCGGAATCTATGGTCTCGCCCCTGAACTTCCAGACGGGACTGGAAGCGGCGTTGTAGTCGATAAGACCGGCCAGGGTCGAAGCCGCCATATCCGGACTCTCCTTTTCATAGGATGTCAGGGCCGTGACCTTGTCCAAACGCAGATCCAGTCTGTCGGGATAGAGGCGTATGGCCTTGTCGATGGCCTGGGAGGCCAGGGCGAAAAGGGAATCCTCATAGAAAGACTCCTCGAAATAATTGACCGGACGGTCCAGGGAATCCTTCAGGGAGAAGTAAGGCTTCTGCCCCAGATAGCGGTCCGAATTCTTGATGACGAGCGTCGTGGTGCGGGACTTCTCGATATAGTAGTTGAATCTGGCCTCAAGCATATCCGGATCCTCCGGAAAAGCCTTCTCCCAGCGGTCTATCAGGGTTTCCACTCCGATTCCCGAGACGCCGACCCGCTTGACGAGATTCTGGTAACGTGTCAGGAATTCTGCACTTGTGCTCTGGGCGCTCATAAGGAAGCCGCAGAGAAGGAGAGTAACGGTGAGTATAATGCGTTTCATATGTTATTCTATATCCATTCTGATTCTACGGGATGAAGGATGGAGGTTGTTGCAGCGGGTGCCCAGATTCTTTACGAATCCCAAGGCCAAGCCTCTATATGTCAATAAATTATAGCCTTTCGGCGCATCAGGGAGGACTATGCTGTCCTTGTGCAGGAAATGCAGGGCCGTCAGTTTGTCCACCTCCACCTCGGGGCAGAAACTCCGGTCATAGTCGATGCTCAGCGCCCAGTCCGCCGACGGCACGAAATCCTTCCCCTTCATTTCGCCTTTCACGACGCCGCAGCGCAGAGGATGCAGATACTGAAGGACTTCCGTCCCCGCCGTCATAATGCCAGGCTGCCCGTCGCGGACCATCAGACCGCACCATTGGCCTTCGCCTGGAACCTCTCCCGGAACGAGAAGATGCCCGCAGGGCGTGGTGCGCACGCCGAACTCATCCTCCGGAGCGACGATGCGCGCGCCGAGCGTTTCCGCCGCCCACTGCAGATTGCCGTCATTCTCAGAGGGTTCGAAAGTGCAGGTGGAGTATATGAATTGGCCGCCTGCGGCCAATGCGGGCCAGACGTCGGCGAGGATGCGCCTCTGGCGGGCGGCGCAGAGCTCCACCGTTTCGGGCGACCACTCGGCGAGAGCCTTGGGGTCCTTGCGGAACATCCCCTCGCCCGAGCAGGGCACGTCGGCAAGAATGATGTCGAAATAGCCTTCCAGACGCGCGAACGCCTTGGGGTCGGCGCTGCAGACCACCACGCGCGGGTCACCCCAGACGGCGGTGTTGTCCAGCAGAACCGAAGCGCGCTGCCGCATCACTTCGTTCGCGACCAATATGAAATTGTCTCCGCAGGCCTCCCTCAGCGATGCGGCGAGGTCGGTCGTCTTGCCTCCCGGGGCCGCGCAGAGATCCAGTACGCGGACCGTCTTTCCGGGGAACTTCTCCGTCAGAGCTTTCAGGGCCTTGCGGAAAATATGCCCCACGAACATAGCGGAACTGTCCTGCACGTAATATGCTCCGGCGTGGAAATTCGGATGGAGCGTAAAGACCGGGCGGACTGCGAGTATGTAGCCGTACGGGCTCCAGGGAACCTGCTGCGCGCCTTTCAGAATCGGCAGCGGGGCGTTCGGGGTCTTGAACGGGTTCAGACGGACGGAGACCGACGCTTCAGCGTCAAGCGCCTGCATTAAAGCGGAACAGCCCTCTTTCCCGAGGGCATTCTCCAGATGTGACCTGAGTACGGCGGAATCGCGTTCTGCCATAACTCAGAACTTGAAATTCTTGAGCATTTCCGGATCCACTCCCTCAGGCATACGGCCCTCGGATGCGGCCACAAGACCATCGACGATCTTGTCCAGACCGGTCTGGATTTTCGAGCCGAGCATCATCTTCATCATAAGATTCAGCTCTGCGGATACCTTGATGTAGAAATCAGTCTTCAACGGGTCGTCCGTCGAATCGAAATGGAGATCAATTCCGAAGTGGAACGGAGCGCCGTCGTCTTCGAGCATTATGAGGCTGTAAGGCTCTCTGCGGACGATTCTTATGCCGATGCTGAAGCCCTGGACGGTCGCCTTTATGGAATCGCAGTCGGCAGTGACGCCTGCGCGCTTGTCCTCCGGAATCATATCCCTGAAGCGGCTGCAGTCCACAAAGTTCATATACAGTTCTGCCGGCTGGCGCGACACTATTCCGTGTTTGCTTTTATATTCAGTTGCCATTTTTTCTTACATTTGCAGTCAAGACTACAAATATAGCAATTTTTCAGAAGCTGTTTGAAATGCATAGAATCTATTTTGAAAAACGCTGCATAATAATCTGTTCCCCCGAAGAGCAGGCACTCTCGGACCCGAACGCCGTGGAGTTCCATTACGGGCTCAAACTGGACCTTAAGACCCTCGTGGGCATGTTCGAGGCCGGACAGTCGCTCAGCAAGACCTACATTCCGGCCGCCGACACCGAGGGGGTTTACCGCCGTCTGTGCGCCGAATTCAAGGAAGTGAGCGCCGCCGGCGGACTGGTCACGAACCGCCGCGGGGACTACCTTCTGATAAAGCGCAACTCGCTCTGGGACCTGCCGAAAGGGCATCAGGAGAAAGGCGAGCCGATAAGCACGACGGCTCTGCGCGAAGTGCAGGAAGAGACGGGGCTCGGAGAAATCGAACTGCAGGACCTCATCTGTATGACGGACCACTGCTACTTCCGGGACGGGAAATGGCATCTGAAGCACACCTGGTGGTACCATATGCTATATACGGCTCCGGTCGAGCTGACCCCGCAGCGCGAGGAGGACATCAGCAAGGCCGCCTGGGTCGCCCGCTCCAGCCTGCCTCCGTTCCTGAAGAACACGTATCCGTCCATCATCGAAGTGTTCCGCGAAGCCACGAAGAAAGAAATCTAGCCGGCCTTGCGGCCAATCCCGCTCTGTTTTCCTGCGGAAAAAGTTTCAAACTGTCAGTTGCTTGAAACTTTTTCCCGCCGTCTGCCGTATATAAGCAGATAGAATTATTTTTTATGAAACTTTCTCAATTCCAGTTCGCCCTCCCGAAGGACAGAGTGGCTCAGGAGCCTGCCAAATGGCGCGATGAGTGCAGACTTATGGTTCTTCACAAGGACACGGGCGAGATAGAGCACAGGCTCTTCAAGGACATCATAGACTACTTCGGAAAAGACGACCGCTTCGTCTTCAACGACACCAAGGTATTCCCTGCCAGACTCTACGGCAAGAAGGAAAAGACAGGGGCTGACATTATGGTTTTCCTGCTCAGGGAACTGAACCGCGAGCAGAGGCTCTGGGACGTCATCGTCGAACCGGCCAGGAAAATCCGTATCGGAAACAAGCTCTATTTCGGTGAAGATGAAAGCCTTGTAGCCGAAGTAATAGACAACACCACTTCCCGCGGACGCACCCTCCGCTTCCTTTACGACGGGTCTTACGAGGAATTCAAGAGCGTACTCTTCTCCCTGGGCGAAGTTCCGGTTCCGCAGTGGGTCAAGCCACGCGTGACACGTGACGACGTGGAGAATTTCCAGACCATTTTCGCCGCTCACGAAGGGGCGGTTTCCGCTCCCGCTGCAGGCCTGCATTTCAGCCGCGAACTGTTCAACAGAATGATCCTCAAGGATATACGCAAGACTTTCATTACCGTCCATATGGGCATAGGCCACTTCCGCAGAGTGGATGTGGAGGATCTCTCGAAGCACCGCACGGATGCGGAGAGGATGATCATCAGCCCGGAGGCCGCGCAGGAAATCAACGAGACCAAGGCAAACGGCCATCAGGTCGTAGCAGTGGGCATCACAGTAATCCGCGCCCTTGAGACCAACGTGACTCCGAGCAAGAGGGTGAACCCTTCCGACACCTGGACGGACAAATTCATCTTCCCGCCGTACAGCTTCTCCATCCCTACGGCCATCGTGTCGAATTTCCATCTGCCGGAATCGACTATGCTTATGACCGTGGCGGCATTCGGCGGATTCGAGAAGGTTATGAACGCATACAAAGTGGCCCTCGAGGAAGGTTACCGCTTCGGACCTTACGGAGATGCGATGCTGATAATTTAAAAAAGGTATCCAAAATTTAAGAAACGTATATAAGTCATTCAGAATCATAGAATTCTGAATGACTTTTTCATTTTCATTTCTTAGATTTGCGGCACAAAATGACTTGACTATGGAATATTCTGAAAAAATCTGCAACTGCACCCTGAGCCGGATTTTCGGCTATGAGCCCCGCAAGGGTCTCGAACTCATCCGGGCCGCCGGAAGCGCTGCCGCCGTTTTCGGACTCAAGAAAGAGGACCTGCTCGCACTGACGGGGCCCTACTCCGCCTTCACCTCCAGAATCAACAGCAGAGAGCTGGATTTCACCGCTGAAAATCTGGAGCGGCTGGAGAAAAGGGGCTGCAGCTATCTGGAAATCTCCGATCCCCGCTTTCCGGAGATGCTGAAAGAATGCGAGGATCCGCCCCTGGGGCTTTACATCCGTTCGGACTCCGCCGTCGAAAGTCTTTTCGACGACTCGCCGCATATCGCGGTAGTGGGGACGCGCGACATCTCGCTGTACGGAAGCGAGTGGTGCAGGAAGATAGTAGCGGCGCTCTCCAAGGCGAAACACAAGCCGGTGATAGTGAGCGGTCTGGCCCTCGGAACGGACATCACCGCCCATCAGGCGGCGCTGGAAGGAGGGCTGAGGACCATCGGGGTATTGCCCACCGGTATCGACGAAGTGTATCCGCGCCGCCACGAGTATGCGGCTGAGAGGATCTGCAAGGCCTCGGGGAGCGGTCTCATAACGGACTATCCTCCGGGATCCCAGGCGATTGCGATAAATTTTCTGAGACGGAACAGGATCATTGCCGGACTGTGCAGCGCCACGATTCTGATAGAGTCCAAGTCGCAGGGAGGAGGGATGATCACCGCGCGGCTCGCCGCATCGTACAACCGTGAGGTCTATGCCCTTCCCGGCCGGGTGGACGACATACGTTCCGCGGGATGCAACAAACTGATACAGCGGAAATTGGCGGAGCCGATCACGGACCTGGGGACTCTCGTGAGGAGCCTTGGGCTCGGAGAGTCGTCATACCGCAGGCGGGACACTCTCGCGGAGGAGGTCCGTTCGCTCTACGAAAACAGCATGAGGGCTGAAGACGTGGAGCTTATCCTCGACATTGTCAAGCATATACGTGCAAACCGCGGCATCTGCTGCGAGGAACTGTCCGCCGTCGTGGGCCGCCCTTTCAGCACCGTCTCGTCATTTCTGACCATTCTCGAAAGTGACGGCCTGATCTGTACAGACCTTCTCGGACGATGTTCGATAAATGTGAGAATTGTGTAAAAATAACTACATTTGCGGGATATGGAATTCATCGATACACATACTCACAATTACGATGAGATGTACCCTGCCGAGGAGCGGGACGCAGTGATCGCAAGGGCTGTGGCAGCCGGAGTCAAGTTACTGATTCAGGCTGACATAAGCTCCGTCGAAAGGCCGTCGATGATGGTTCTCGCCGACCGGCACCCCGACTGCCTTCGGGTTATGGCGGGACTGTATCCCGGCTCGGTCGGGGACGACTGGAAAGACGAAGTCGCGGCGGTCGAGCAGACTTTGAGGGAGCGCAAAGTGGTGGCTGTAGGCGAGATAGGACTCGACTACCACTACGGGGCGGACACCGCCGAGCTGCAGAAAGAAGCCTTCCGGGCGCAGTTGGAATTGGCCGCAGAATGCGGCCTGCCGGTAAACATACACCTGCGCGAAGCGACCGAGGACTTCTTCAGGATTATGGAAGACTGCGCGCATCTGCACCTGCGGGGCAACCTGCACGCCTTCAGCGGCAGCGCGGAGACTTTCCGGCGGCTGCAGAAGTTCGGGGACTGGTACGTCGGCATCGGCGGAGTGGTCACATTCAAGAAGGCCGGCATCGCGCAGAGCATCCCCGACATCCCGATGGAGCGCATTCTGCTGGAGACGGACGCACCTTATCTGACGCCTGTCCCGCACCGGGGAGAGAGGAACGAAAGCGCTTATATTCCGATAATTGCGGCCAAGATCGCCGAGATCAAGGGCCTCAGCGTCGAGGATGTGGCGAGGGTCAGCACGCACAACGCAAAGGAACTTTTCGCACTATAACTGTTTATGGAAGAATACAAATCTTCGGTGCTCCTCATCTATACGGGAGGGACCATCGGAATGAAGGAAGACCCCTGCGACCAGAGTCTGAAGCCGTTCGACTTCGGGCAGATACTGCAGGAAGTGCCCGAGCTGCGCAAATTCGCCTGCCGGATCGACGTGCACACGTTCACCCCGCTCATTGACTCCTCAGACGTCGAGCCGGCGATGTGGAATGAGCTCGCCTGTCTCATCCGCGACAGCTACGGACAATACGACGGCTTCGTAATTCTGCACGGCACGGACACGATGGCCTTCTCCGCCTCCGCCCTGAGCTTTATGCTCGGCCATCTCGCCAAGCCGGTCATCTTTACCGGCAGCCAGCTGCCAATAGGAAGGCCCCGAACCGACGGAAAGGAGAACCTGGTATCCTCGGTCGAAATCGCTTCCGCACGCCGGACGGACGGGAGCGCGGAAGTGCCGGAAGTATGCATCTACTTCAATTCCAAGCTGCTGCGCGGAAACCGCTGCACCAAGATCAATTCCGAAGGATTCACAGCCTTCGATTCGGCGAACTATCCGCCCCTGGCCGAGGCGGGCATCAGCCTGAAATACAACCACGGCGCCATCCACTACCCTCCGGCAGCCTCCCGGCAAGACCTGAAAGTCCAGACGCGCCTGGACACGAGGGTTTCGATACTCAAACTCCATCCGGGCATCACGCCGCAGGTGGTGCGGGACATCCTGCTGGGAGAGGAGACCAGGGCGGTCATCCTGGAGACTTACGGAGCGGGGAACGCGCCCTCCAAGGAATGGTTCCTGGACATAGTCCGCGAGGCCTGCGGAAGGGGAAAGATACTGCTGAACGTCACGCAGTGCCTTCACGGCAGCGTGGATATGGACATCTACGCGACCGGCAGGAAACTGAAGGAGGCCGGAGTGATTTCCGGTTACGACAGCACCACCGAGAGCGCCCTCGCCAAACTTTTCTGCCTTATGGGAGAGACTGAAGACAATGAAATCGTAAAGGCCCGTCTGGGCGAGTGTCTCCGAGGTGAAATATCCAAATAATGATTGCTTTCTGAAATATTTTTACTAAATTGCAGCGATTTTAGTGGGTCGTGGACCCACCGCAACTTTACAGATATTTGTAACTATTTAATACATTATTAATTAAAAACACATCAGAAAAGGTT
>CAVFAZ010000037.1:0-7470 GCA_963620825.1 Kurthia senegalensis | reverse complement strand
ATCGCAAAATAGAGTCAGGTATGGAACTGTTATTTCAAAGGCACGATGAATATTTGGCCGTAACTCCCACGGATTATGTCAGGGACTTTATGACCAAGGTGAACTGGGACAGCAGACTGCTCTGCATACGCGGCCCGAAGGGTGTCGGCAAGTCCACGCTTATCCGCCAAAGGATTAAACTCAATTATGCCGCAGGAGACCGTCACGTCCTTTATTGCTCCGCCGATTCCGGATATTTTTCAAACCACAGCCTCATCGACACTGCAGAGGATTTTTACAGGCACGGCGGAACGCATCTGTTTATAGATGAGATACATAAATACGAAAAATGGAGCGTGGAGATAAAGGAGATGTATGACCTCTTCCCAAGCCTTCATATTGTCCTGAGCGGAAGCTCTCTTCTCGCTCTCAGAAGCGGAATGGCAGACCTTTCCCGCAGGATGCTGATTTATGATATGCCGGGACTCTCGTTCAGGGAATACCTCCGGCTGACAAGCGTGGCCGACTGTCCCTGTGTGGCCCTTGAAGACCTGCTGGATAATTCCGCTGAGATTTGCCTGAACATAAGAAAACAATGCCATCCGCTCGAGTATTTTGACGGGTATCTCAAGGCCGGATACTATCCGTTCTATTTTGAAGACTCCGTGGCATACGCTCCGAGGGTGGAGAATGTCGTGAACTATACCATCGACAATGAATTGACTTCCCAGTGCGGGGTGGATGTTTCCAATACGAGAAAAATCAAGGCGCTGATGCAGGTGCTTTCGGGGATGATACCCTTTGAAGTGGACACTGCGAAGATGTCGCGCAATCTCGGCCTTCAGCGGCTCACTCTCCTGCAATATATGAAATACCTCGAGGATGCCAAACTGATCCGCCGTCTGTTCTCCAATCTTCTGACTACCGGAGACTTGCAGAAGCCGGACAAGATTCTGCTTGATAATTCAAACCTGCTCTATGCCCTGTGCCCGCGTACACCCGAGACGGGCACGGTGAGGGAGACCTTCTTCTGCAGCCAGCTCTCATCTGCCGGCCACAGGATAGAGTACGGAGGAATCAAGAACGCGGATTTCAAGATAGACGGGAAATATGTGATTGAAGTCGGAGGCAAAGACAAGGGCTATTCGCAGATAGATGAACAGGAAAACGGATTCATCGCGGCAGATGGTATAGATTCGGCCGTTTTCCGTAAAATTCCGCTTTGGGCCTTTGGATTTCTGTATTGATGCAATATGAAAGTTAAGAAGACATATCCGATAATGGGGCTCGGGTGCGCGGCTTGCGTGGCCAGGGTCGAGAAGGTCGTGTCCGCGCTCGAGGGCGTTAGCAGCGTCAGCGTGAGCCTCGCTTCCGCCACGGCGCAGATAGAGTTTGATACCGACGTGCTGACTGACAAGGACTTGCAGAAGGCCGTGCACGACGCCGGCTATGAGCTTGTGCTCGTGCAGGAGACTCCTTCGGCCTCCGGCCAATCCGACCCTCCAGCCGGCTGCGAATCCGTAAAATGCGAGGCCGGGGAGCCTAAGACCAGAGCAGGGAAACCGGATATGAGCGCCGAGGACATAGCCGACGAAATGAGCCGCAAGGCCTTCAGGTCCCTCACGCGCGATGCGCTCTGCAGCCTTGTGCTCTCGGCCGTCATAATGGTCCTCGCGATGGGCGGCGGAATGAAAGGCTGCGAAGCCCCCGGCATCAAGGGCATCATCGTGGCGCTGCTCTCAGCCGTCGTAGTCTTCGTCTTCGGCCGCAGGTTTTTCCGCAACGCCTGGAATCAGCTTCGCCACGGCTCCGCCAATATGGATACGCTCGTTGCCCTCAGCATCTCCATCTCTTTCTTTTTCAGCCTTTTCAATCTCTGCTTCCCTCAGGTCTGGACTTCCCGCGGCCTCAGCGCCGACCTCTATTTCGAGTCCTCGGCAATGATCGTGGCCTTCGTGCTTCTGGGCCGTATGCTCGAAGAACGCACACGCAGAAGTACCACGGCGGCAGTCCGCGAGCTGAAAGCGATGCAGCCGGAGCGGGTATTGCTGAGAGTGGGGAAGGTCGTGAGAGAGGTGGCTCTGGAGTCAGTCGCCCCAGGGGATGAAGTCGTGATCCGTCAGGGCGGCAAGATGGCCGTCGATGGGGAAGTGATAGAAGGAAGCGTGTCGATGGATGAAAGTATGATGACAGGAGAGTCCCGCGCTGTGTCAAAATCCATCGGGTCAGGCGTTTACGCAGGCACTCTGTGTCTGGGCGGCGAAGCCGTCGTAAGGACTGTGAAGGTCGGGAGCGACACCGTCCTGTCTTCGATAATCGCGATGGTCCGCGAGGCGCAGGGCAGCAAGGCCGCCATTCAGCGCAAAGTCGATAAGGTCGCCGCAGTATTTGTGCCCGTGATAATGTGCATCGCCCTTCTGAGCCTCCTGCTCTGGTGCGTCTGGGGCGGAGAAAATGCCTTCAGTCGCGGACTGCTTGCAATGGTGACCGTTCTCGTCATCGCCTGCCCGTGCTCGCTCGGTCTCGCCACCCCTGCCGCCATCATCGCAGGCATTGGCCGTGCGGCCCGTTCAGGCATACTCGTACGCGATGCCGATGCTCTGCAGACCGCCGCTGCGGTCAATGTCGTATTGGTCGATAAGACCGGTACATTGACCGAAGGTCTCGCAGGCGGGGACCGCCTCAAGGACAGTTCGGTGGCTGCGGTGCGGGAACTTCGTTCGATGGGGCTTTCCGTGCGGATGCTCAGCGGGGATTCATCTGAAAGAGCCGCCGAGATTGCACGCGAAGCGGGTGTGGATGAATATGTCTCACAGATGCTTCCTGCCGGCAAGACTCAGTATGTCAAGGATTTGCACGCGAAGGGCCTGAAGGTGGCGATGGTAGGTGACGGAGTGAACGACAGTGCGGCATTGGCGGAAGCCGATTTCTCGATGGCGATGGGCAGCGGGAGCGATGTGGCGATGGATTCTGCGATGGCGACCATCGTGTCCTCGGACCTTCGCAAGGTGCCGCAGATGATACGCCTCTCGCGCCGCACGAACCGCATTATCAGAGAGAACCTCTTCTGGGCATTCTTTTATAACGCATTGGCCGTTCCGGCCGCCGCATTCGGACTGGTCGGACCTATGACGGCTGCGCTGTGCATGGCTTTGAGCAGCGTGTGCGTGGTCTGCAACGCTCTCAGGTTGAGATTCTGTAATTTACATTAAAAATTCTGACATATCCTCGCCGCGCTCCTGCGCCTCACGGATTTCGGTCGAGGAAATATCGACGATCGGCGCATCGATCACGCGGATGTTGTAGAGTCTCTCGAACATCTCCTCGAGGCTCATTGCGCCGTCCATTATCTGCGTCTCGTAAGCGTCCATCACATACGGGGTGGGGAAGTGCAGGCTCTCCCTCTGGAGCTGCCCGCGGATGCTCTCGGCATCGTAACCCTTTCTCGGATAGACCACTACGCCATATTCGGAGAGCAGGCGCGCGCTGTCCCTCCAGAGGTGGATGTTCTCCAGATTGTCCGCGCCGATGACGAGCGTGAATTCGTTCTCCGGCTCGCGCTTTTTCAGGGCGTCGAGCGTGCGGATGGTGTAGTGCGGCGGCTCCATCTTCATCTCGATGTCATCCACCCATACGTGGAGCTCCGGGTGACGCTTCACGGCTTCAACCGCATCATCGTACCTCTTCTGGGCGGAAAGCGCCTTGGACGGGTCTTTGAG
This sequence comes from Kurthia senegalensis, assembly GCA_963620825.1. GTDB lineage: Bacteria > Bacteroidota > Bacteroidia > Bacteroidales > UBA932 > Cryptobacteroides. The sequence goes on along the minus strand of CAVFAZ010000037.1, from coordinate 3,772 downwards.
CGGGTTTTGCGGAGAAATCACCAGATACACCCAGTCGAACTCGCGTTCCCGGGTAAGGCATTCCATTATGGCCAGATGGCCGATGTGAAGAGGGTCGAAGGACCCCGAGTACACCGCTATCTTCATATTATTGTGGTCGGGGAAGTCGGTTACGGGCGTTTGAGAAAGTCATCCACAAGCTTTTCGGCTTCGCTGAAGGCTCTCTGCAGTTCGTCGTTCATCAGAATCGTGTCGAACTGAGGGGCGTAGAGGGTTTCCTCCGCGGCTTTCTGCAGACGCTTTTCGATTTCTTCGGGGGAGTCGGTGCCGCGGGAGGTGAGTCTTTCGCGCAGTACCGCCGGGTCAGGGACTCCGATGAAGACGGCGAGGGCCTTGTCTCCGAAGTATCTCTTCAGGTTCACTCCGCCCTTTACATCGACGTCGAAGATGATGCTGTGGCCCTTCGCCCAGATGCGCTCGACCTCCTCTTTCAGGGTGCCGTAGAAGCGTCCGGGATAGACTTCCTCATACTCTACGAAACTGTCTTCGGCGATCAGGCGGCGGAACTCGTCGGGGGTGTAGAAATAATATTCCCTCCCGTGCTGCTCTGTGCCGCGCGGAAGTCTCGAAGTGGCTGATATTGAGAATTCTATCTCCGGATGCAGAGACAGGATATGCTGGACTATTGTGCTCTTTCCGGAGCCCGAAGGCGCGCAGAAGATAAGAACTTTATTGCTCATTAATGGTTTATTTCCGCAAAAATAACTAAATTTGCACGATTTGTAAAAATTATTGTTGGACAAATATTTAACCTTACATTTGTTATGGTATCTTATAAAGAACTCGGCCTTGTGAACACACGTGAAATGTTCGCAAAGGCAATCAAGGGTGGCTACGCCATTCCTGCATTCAATTTCAACAATATGGAGCAGCTCCAGGCCATCATCCAGGCTTCCGCGGAGACCAAGTCTCCGGTTATCCTCCAGGTCAGCAAGGGCGCCCGCAACTACGCTAACCAGACTCTTCTCCGCTATATGGCAGAGGGTGCTGTAGAGTATGCGAAGGAACTCGGCTGGGAGAAACCTCAGATCGTTCTCCATCTGGATCACGGCGATTCATTCGAGCTCTGCAAGAGCTGCGTGGATATGGGCTTCTCTTCCGTTATGATCGACGGTTCCGCTCTTCCTTACGAGGACAACATCGCTCTCACCAAGAAAGTTGTGGAATATGCTCACAAGTATGATGTTACAGTTGAGGCTGAGCTCGGCGTTCTCGCAGGTGTCGAGGATGAGGTTGCTGCAGAAGAGTCTCACTATACCAAGCCTGAGGAAGTCATCGACTTCGCTACACGCACAGGTTGCGACTCCCTCGCCATCTCCATCGGTACATCTCACGGCGCTTACAAGTTCAAGCCGGAGCAGTGCACAAGAGACCCTAAGACAGGCCGTCTCGTTCCACCTCCGCTCGCATTCGACGTTCTCCACGAGGTCGAGAAGAAGCTCCCTGGATTCCCTATCGTTCTCCACGGCTCATCTTCAGTTCCACAGGAGTATGTTGACATCATCAACGCCAACGGCGGCAAGCTCCCTGATGCAGTGGGTATCCCTGAGGAGCAGCTCCGCGAGGCTGCGAAGAGCGCTGTCTGCAAGATCAACATCGACTCCGACAGCCGTCTCGCAATGACCGCTGCAGTCCGCAAGGTCTTCAACGAGAAGCCGGGTGAGTTCGACCCTCGCAAATACCTCGGACCGGCCCGTGACGAGATGAAGAAGCTCTACGAGCACAAGATCATCGACGTTCTCGGCTCCAACGGCAAGGCTTAATCCGATTATTCGTTAATGGTGGAAAATAACTTGACCTCCGGTCAAGCTGTTTTCCACTTTTTGTAATATTATAATAAACTGATTATGAAGAAATTACTTTCTATCGCAGCAGCAGGTCTGCTTCTTTGCTGCGCCTCTTTCCAGGCCGGCGCCATCGAGGATCCGGATCCGGTGGGCACCATAACCGCGAGCGCACATCTGGGATTCCTTCCCGGAATGGGAGCGAACGCCAGCATTGATTATGTATTGGTGAACAAATGGTGGAAAGGTCATTTCACAGTTGGTGCCTATACCGGTTTTTATACGGGCAATACAGCTTTTGATTCCATTCCCGAGTCCAGTTTCTCGATAATGCCGCGTGTAACTTACGGTTTGAATATCAACGACTCGTTTGAAGTCCATGTCGGCGCAATGTCCGGTTTCAGATATTTCAAAGATTCAGACGGCGATCACAAGCCCGGCTTTTCGATGGCATATCTGGCGGGCTGCAGGTATTTCATTACTGACAATCTGGGCCTTTCCGCCGAAACAGGCAGCCTGGGAATCATAACCCCAACGACCTATCTGAACATAGGCGTTGCCTATAGATTTTAGGCTTCTGACAAATACTTAATAAACCCAAAAAGAGTGACTGATCGGTCGTAGGACTGATAGTCACTCTTTTTTTAATTAGTTATATTCCCATCGAGCGGGCAGTCGCACCGGTCAGACAGTTCATTTACCGGGGAGCGTTCTCCCAGGTCCCCTTGGAATTTCCCCGGCCGGCTTCGCCAATCTAATTTCCCCCTCGGTCCCCCATTACGGGGGAAGCAGCCTCCGCGCGAGCTATCTCACAAGCCAGCCCTGCTCGCGCTGCGGCCGCCGCCTGACGCGGCCCGTTAGGAGCTCCGATTCAGCATTGCCGAAGTCTGCGCGGCGCAGACTAAAGGACCTCGAGGAGCTCGACCTTGAAGATAAGGGCGGCGCAAGGCGGGATGGCGCCCTGGGCTCCCTGCTCACCGTATGCCAGCTGGTAAGGGATGTAGAGCTCCCAGACGGAGCCTTCGGTCATAAGCTGAAGGGCCTCTGTCCAGCCTGCAATCACCTGATTCACACCGAATACCGCCGGTTCGTTGCGGTCATAGGAACTGTCGAACTTCATTCCGTTCACGAGGGTTCCCTCATAGTGGCAGCGCACCTGGTCCTTCGGACCCGGCTTCTTGCCGTTGCCTTCCTTGATGACTTTGTACTGCAGGCCGCTCGCAAGGGTCTTAACGCCCTCCTTTGCGGCATTGGCCTTGAGCCAGTTCTCACCCTCTTCCTTGAAGGCTGCAGCCATCGCGCTCTGCTCCTCCTTCATTTTGGCCTCGACCTCGGTGAAGTATTTGTCGAGGATTTTGCCGGCCTCGTCGAAAGAAAGCTGAGGCTGCTTTCCGGACATCATATCGCGGATGGCGGAGGTGAAGGATTCGAAGTCGAGGGAATTCACGCCTGACTGGCTGAGGTTGTGTGCAATGCTCATCCCGAGAGCATAACTGAGTTTGTCCATATTCTATAATTATTTGATTTATTACCAAAGACCCTGCAAAGATAGCCTTTTTATAAGAATAACAAGCAGTCAAATGTACAGCAGACATCAACGCCATGTCCTTTCTCCTCCACCGTCAGCACCTCAGCGTAGCGGCAGATGGCAAAATTGGACGCGAAGCGGCCGAATCATAACATCGGAATGTGTAGGAAACGTTTTATCTGTGCATTTCGGCGTTAAATTTTATATCGAGATGTGCGATTTAAACGTTATTTGTACATCTCGATTTTCCCGTTGCCGTCGGCTGCGGGAAACAGACTGCTGCAAGTTTTATGAAATATGAATTTTTTACTATTTTTGTAGGTTAAAAGGATATTAATTATGCGTTTTGCTTTAGTGACTGGGGGGTCCAGAGGAATCGGACGGGCGGTGTGCGTGGAACTTGCGCGCCGCGGCTACCCTG
>CAVFAZ010000036.1:0-8686 GCA_963620825.1 Kurthia senegalensis | reverse complement strand
CCAGCCCTCTCCGGCTGCGGAGAGGACTACTGGTATTTCCGCATAAGTGCCGACCGTTTTCTGCGTAATATGGTCCGGGCCGTAGTGGGATCCCTTCTGGAAGTAGGCCGCGGAAAGCGCAGCGTAGAAGACTTCTCCCATCTGCTGGACGGCGGCAGCCGCTCGCTTGCCGGCGAATCCGTCCCCGGCCATCCGCTCTTCCTCTCCAAGGTGGAATATTAAGTCACATTCGTCCATAAAAAGAGGCGTTTTTATGGACAAAATCCTTCTCAGGCGGCACTCGTCCACAAAAAGGGCCTTTTTTCGGGACAAACGAGTGAAAAACAATACTTTGTCCATAAAAAGGGGCGTTTTTATGGACAAAATCCTTCTCGGGCGGCACTTGTCCGTGAAAAGTGGCGTTCCCCCGGACAAACTATTATTTCATCCGTTCCGGTGCATCGAGAAGTTTACCAGAGGCGTTATCCGCACTTTTCGATGTACTCGAGGACATTGACAAGTGCGCCACGCCACGATTTTGCACTTTCCGATTTCGCCACATTATCTGAAGAAATATACGAATCTTGAATCTGATGTACGTGTATTTAATTTCACAGTCGTCTCGTAAGAGTCAGGTGCATCGAGGTGACGGGATAACGTTTCAGATCGTCACCTCGATGTCCTCAAGTACATCGAGGTGACGGATTTCCGGGGATTTCCGGCATTTCAATGCACCGAGTCAGGCGACGGGTATTCCGGATTGGACGGCGGAGCCGGCCAGGGAGAGCTCACTGGAAATTTGCTTCATATCGAAAATTGTGCTAATTCAGCATCGTTTTAAGCCTCGCGGCTTGAACCTGATCAGGATATCTGTATGTCCCGGAAGCAAGTATCAGCAAATACGCAAAATGATGCCCAATGGAGAGTTTGGGGATATATACAAAAGTCACAACAATAAGTAAACCATTGACTAATAATCAAATAATAGCCAAATATGAGAATCTACACAATTATCCTGTACAGCATTTTGCTGCCGTTTGCCATTGCAGGTTGCAAGCAGGCTCCAGTTGAAGTATCCTCGGTATCGCTAAATACAGCCACCGTGGAAATGATCGAAGGAGACTCTTATAGCCTTGTAGCTACCGTCCTGCCAAGCAATGCCGAATACGAAGGTATAAGCTGGGCGTCATCAAACACTTCTGTCGCGATTGTCAATCAAGGCACCGTAACAGCTCTGAAAGACGGTAAGACTACCATCACCGCCAGCGCCTGAGGCGAGTGTAGAGCTGTATGCAAACGACACAAACTGGAAAGTCTGGAAAAACATCCAGAAACTGCAGTAGCCTTCTAAACCACTGAGTCTCACCACCATCGCGGCGGGCAATCCCCTTCAGCCGACCCTCCCGGTCTCTGCCCGTGCATTGCCCGCCGCGAAATGTTTTTTTGATTGATGGCTTGTCGATTAGAAAAAGTTACTAAATTTGCACCGGCACTCCCTGATTTAGTGCTAAAATCGGGAGTCGCCTCCCTAATTTAATAGATTATGTACGGGCGAATATTTGACATTGAGAACCAACTTGACGAGGCGATGTTTCTGTTCGGAGCGCGTCAGGTAGGCAAGTCCACTCTTCTTCAGGACCGTTTCAAGGATGCGGTTTATTATGACCTGCTGATACCGAGCATACGCAAGAGTTTCAAGAGAAACCCTGACCTGTTGCGGGAGGCGCTCTCTTCCAAGCCTGAAGGTACGCTCGTGATAGTGGATGAGATTCAGAAAGTGCCGGAGCTGCTCGATCTGGTTCACTGGCTTATGGTGAACAGGAGACTACGGTTCATTCTCAGCGGTTCAAGTGCCCGCAAACTTAAGAAATCAGGAGCCAACACCTTGGGTGGCCGTGCCCAGCCACGGACTCTGTTTCCTCTGGTATGGAAAGAGGTTACGGATTTCCAGATAGACCGGGCTGTCCAGAATGGGATGATCCCCCGCCACTATCTTGTGGAAGACGCAACGGACCGTCTGGAAGCATATGTCAAAGTCTATCTTGACGAGGAGATACGGGACGAAGCGGCAGTGCAGGATGTGGACGTGTTCGAGAGGTTTATGGAAGTGGCTGCCATATCGGACGGAGAAATGTTGAACTATTCAAACATAGCATCTGACTGCGGGGTATCCGCAAAAACAGTGAAATCTTATTACCAGATACTCTACGATACACTGCTCGGTTATGAAATTCCCGCTTATCGCAAGGTCATAAAGCGTCCGGTCGTACAGGCACCGAAGTTCTACTATTTCGATGTCGGGCTTGCCAATTATCTTATGGGGCGTTATGCTCTGAAACGCGGGACTGATGATTACGGGCACGCCTTCGAGCATTTCGTGATGCAGGAGATAATAGCCTATCGCGGGTATTTCCGACATCGCGAGGAAATATCCTATTGGCACACTTACAACGACCAGGAGGTGGACGCCGTAATAGGAGATGCAAAGGTTGCCATAGAAATCAAGTCCAGTGAGCAGGTCAAGACGAGCCACAAGAAAGGATTGAAAGCCTTCAAGGAAGAACATCCGGAGTGCCGTCTTATTCTCGTATCGCACGATCCCATAACAAGGGTCTCAGGGGATGTCGAACTTATCAACGTTTCCGATTTCCTGAGGATGCTTTGGAACGGAGAGATTTTCTGATGAGATACATGCCTACCGAAATTACCTCCTCTGATATGTGGAAATAATGGGTATCTTCTGATATACTGCTGAGCCGTTCTGGATAAGAGTAAAAAAGTTGGGACCGACCCCAGAATTGGACGAAGTCCGGAAAGAATAAAAAACTCCGGTGCGCGCGGGCACTCGGGTTGCGGGAGGTACTGTATTTGCGGAGGTTGGTGAGGCTTTTGGGAATATGCGGGCGGGGCGGCTTGCGAGAGGTACTTTTTTTGCGGTGCTTTTGAAAAATTTGGTTATTTTTGCGAGTTGGTATGAATGTGTCCGGTTACAACGTCCAAACAAGCTCAGACAGAGAAAGACGAACAAACGTATCAGACTGTATTTTAGGAATTACTGAATGTGTTTAAACTGAAATAAAACTGTAAAAACAATATGCTTTTCACTCTCCTTCAAATCGACTCTGTTGCGGCGATTGAGCAGGTGGCGACCGAAGTTGCGGCCGCACCTCAGCAGCAGGAAATGACTTATTCTCTGATAGAAATGGCCTGCAAGGGCGGATGGCTGATGCTGGTGCTGCTGGCGCTGTCCATCATCGCCTTCTACATCTTCGGCAAGAAGTGGTGGATGATCCGCCAGGCCGGCAAGATCGACAAACACTTTATGGAAGACATCCGCGACTATATCCACGAAGGAAAAATCAAGTCAGCGCTGACTCTCTGCGAGAAATACGACTCCCCTGTCGCAAGGCTCGTGCAGAAAGGGATTGAGCGGATGGGACGTCCGCTCGCAGACATCCAGACGGCGGTCGAGAATACCGGAAACCTCGAAGTCGCAAGACTCGAAAAGGGTCTTCCTTTCCTCGCGACCTGTGCCGGAGGTGCTCCTATGGTCGGATTCCTCGGTACCGTAGTGGGTATGATCCAGGCCTTCTTCAATATGTCGCAGGCAGGCAACAACCTTGACATCACGATGCTTTCCAGCGGTATCTACACCGCTATGGTCACCACTGTGGGAGGTCTTATCGTGGGTATCCTCGCATATTTCGGATACAATTACCTGACAAACCAGATTTCGGGACTCGTGTTCAAGATGGAGAGCGCGACCATAAACTTTATGGACCTTCTGAACGAACCGGCCGAGGGAGACAACGAATAATATGGCTATAAAGAGAACAACCAGAGCGCTTTCCGAAGCATCGATGTCGTCGATGAGCGACCTCGTGTTCCTGCTGCTCATCTTCTTCCTCGTGACTTCGACCCTGGTGAACCCGAACGCGCTGAAGCTTCTGCTTCCGAAGAGCACGGGACAGGTGTCCGCGAAGGCCACGGTGAGCGTGAGCATCAAGGACTGGGGAGACGACATCTACACCTATCACGTGAACGGCAGCGAAGAGCCGGTCAGCTATGAGACGGTGGAGGATGAGCTCGTGGAACTTCTTCAGAGTGAAGAAGATCCTACTTTCTCCATCTATTCGGACGAGAGCGTTCCGGTAAAGGAGATAGTGGCGATGATGAACATCGCGAAGAGAAACCATTACAAAGTTATACTGGCGACGCAGCCGGAAGACTGATATGAAACAGTATCTCAGAGAAAGGGAAAGACAGGACAGGATTTCCAGAGCGGTGGGTGCGGTATTGGCCGTGGCCATACCGGTCTGCTCGGCTGTTTTCTGCTCTTTCACGGGTCTGAAATACATTTACCCGCCGCCGCAGGAGTCCACATTCCTGATCGACTTCACGGAAGAGGAGGAGGAACCGGTGGTGCAGCAACGCAACGGGCGGCAGCCTCAGGCTGAGGAGATCGACCTGAGCAAGCCGGTGGAGCTGGTGCAGCGGAGCGAGTCGCAGTACGTGTCGCAGAAGCAGAACCTCACGCCGGCGAGCGCGCCTGACGAGCACGGAGACGTGGAAGTGCCGCAGACGCCGGCCGAACCTGTGCTGGACCCGCGCGCCTCGTTCCCGGGGATGAGCAAGAAGGACACTTCCCTGACGGCTCCGCACAGCGCAACGCAGGCCTCGGAAGGCTTCAAGGCCGGACAGCCTAAGGGCAATACCGACAAGGGTGCCACAGGAAATGCTCCGAATGCACACGTACAGGGCAGAAGCGTGGTGGGCTCGCTGCCGCGTCCTGCATATAACAGCCAGGCGAGCGGAAAAGTAGTGGTGACCATCTGGGTGGACCAGTATGGAAAGGTTCAGAAAGCGCAGGCGGGAGCCGACGGAACGACTGTCACGGACAAGAATCTCTGGGCCGAGGCCCGCAAGGCCGCACTCGGAGCGCATTTCAATATGAATGCAGATGCGCCTGCTCTACAGCAGGGCAGCATTACCTATATATTTAATTTAAAATAGCCTGAGAAGGCAAATTCAGAAATGGAAGATTACAAGAACGACGGTTACGACCGTCAGGAGAATCGTAGCGATTACGGTTCCGAGAGTGCAGAGCGCAAAACGGCGTACTCTGCAGAAGGCAGAAGGCTTAGACCACGCAAGAAGGTCGTGGCAGGCAGGAGCAGCTATAGCGAGGGCGGTGAGCGTCGCAGCTATGGCGAAGGCGGAGAGCGCAGAAGCTATAACGGCGAGCGTTCTTCCTATGGCAGCAGAAACTACGGTGAACGCAGAAGTTACGGCGAGGGCGAGCAGCGCAGAAGCTATAACGGCGGCGACCGCAGGAGTTATGGTGAAAATGGTGAACACAGAAGCTACAGCTCAAACGAGGGAGGCGAGCAGCGCAGAAGTTACGGTGACCGTCCTCAGCGTCAGGGATATGGCAGAAGCAACTATGGAAACAGAAGCTATGGCAGCGGCTCCGGCGAGCGCAGGAGTTATGGTGAAGGCGGAGAGCGCAGGAGTTATGGCGAAGGCGAGCAGCGCAGAAGCTACGGTGACCGTCCTCAGCGTTCCGGCTACGGCAGAAGCAACAACAGAAGTTACGGTTCTTCCTATGGGTCCGGTTCCGGAGAAGACGGAGAGCGCAGAAGCTACGGCAGCCGTCCTTCATACGGCAGGACCGGAGGCGAAGGCGCACCGCGCAGAAATACAAAATTCGGTGCGAAGCCGGGTATGAAACCTAAGGCAAAGGGCGCTCCGAAAAAGAAGAAGATGGCCCCTCAGTTCACTGAAACTGACGAGGCAGGCGTAAACAGAATGATAAGCCGCCGTCCTCAGATCGACAATTACAATGCATCCGATTTCGATGGCGCAGCTACACCTATAAAGGAGGAAATCCGCCTCAACAAGTTCATCGCGAACTCAGGCGTATGCTCACGCCGCGAGGCTGACACCTATATCCAGGCCGGCGTGGTTACGGTAAACGGCGAAGTCGTTACCGAACTCGGGACCAAGGTCAATGTCCTCAACGACGATGTCCGCTTCAACGGAGAGCGTCTCAAGGGCGAGGAGAAGGTATATATCGTGATGAACAAGCCTAAGGGCTATGTCACCACAGCCAGCGACCCTCACGCGGAGAAGACCGTTATGGATCTGCTCAAGGGCTGCACGGCAAGGGTTTATCCTGTAGGCCGTCTGGACAAGGCTACCACCGGTGTGCTGATGTTCACGAACGACGGTGAAATCGCCGAGAGACTTACCCACCCTTCATACGACAAGAAGAAGATCTATCAGGTCATCCTCGACCACGAACTGAGCCAGGACGACTACGAGAAGATTCTCCAGGGCATCGAGCTGTCAGACGGAGTTGTAGCCGCAGATGAACTCGAATACATCGACGAAAACGACCACAGACGTCTCGGAATCGAGATTCACTCGGGAAAGAACCGCATTGTCCGCAGGATTTTCGAATCCCTCGGCTATGACGTGCGCGCGCTCGACAGAGTCTATTTCGCAGGACTCACCAAGAAGGGCGTAAGCAAGGGCGAGTGGAGATATCTCACCGAGGGCGAGGTAAATATCCTCAAAATGGGCGCTTACGTATAGCAATTCCTGAAAGCAATGGAGCATCGTTCAGGATTCGTAAACATAATCGGCAACCCGAATGTCGGGAAATCGACGCTGATGAACGTGATGGTCGGGGAGAAGCTGTCCATAGTGACGGCCAAAGCCCAGACCACCCGTCATCGCATTATGGGCATAGTGAACGGGGATGACTACCAGATAGTCTATTCGGACACTCCGGGCATCCTCAAGCCACACTACCGCCTGCAGCAGAATATGATGAATTTCGTGGACACAGCCATAGGCGACGCGGACATCATACTGTACGTGACGGACGTGGTGGAAACCCCGGACAAAAATGCCGAATATGTGGAGAAACTCAGCCGGCTGTCCTGCCCGGTCATCTTGGTAATCAACAAGATAGACCTCAGCGACCAGGCCAAGGTGGTCTCGCTGATGGAGGATTGGAAGCAGAAGCTTCCGTCCGCCGTCATAATTCCGGCGTCCGCTCAGGAGAAGTTCAATACCGACACCATCTTCGAGGCGATTCTGGAAAAACTCCCGCTCAGCCCGCCGTGGTACGACAAGGACACCTTCACCGACAGGAATATGCGATTCTTCGCTTCCGAAATCATACGCGAGAAGATTCTTCTGAACTACAGTCAGGAGATTCCATACTGCTGTCAGGTGGAAGTGGAGAGCTTCAAGGAAGGCGAAGAAAGATATGACATATCCGCAGTCATCTATGTGATGAGGGAATCCCAGAAGAGCATAGTGATAGGCAGGCAGGGGCAGGCCCTCAAGAGGACCGGCACCCAGGCCCGTCTGGAGATGGAGGATTTCTTCCAGAAGAAGGTCTTTCTGAGCCTGTTCGTGAAAGTCGATCCGGACTGGAGGGAAAGCCGGAAGGAACTGAGGCGCTTCGGCTATGAAGAATAAACGACCGTCAGCCCCTGTCAGACGGGGCTGAACGGTTTATGGTTCCGCATCTGCGGAAATAAGATAAAACCTAATGCAGAATTAACAATATGGATGATTACAAGGACAACGAGGATCTTGAGCAGAACCTGGAAGAGGAAGAGGGGGAAGAACCGGTAGCGGCCGATGCGCAGCCGACGGGAAGATTTGACAAGCTGCTGGGCGACGACAGCAGGAAGTTCAAGCTTTCCGGAATGTTCAAGGACTGGTTCCTGGACTATTCTTCGTACGTAATTCTGCAGAGGGCCGTTCCGCATATCGTGGACGGTCTGAAGCCCGTGCAGAGGCGCGTGCTTCATTCGATGTACAAGAAGGATGACGGAAGCCTGACCAAGGTCGCGAACCTCGTCGGCGAAGCGATGAAATACCATCCTCACGGAGACGCTTCCATTCTGGGAGCTCTCGTTCAGCTGGGCCAGAAGGGTTATCTGATAGACTGTCAGGGTAACTGGGGAAACATCTTCACAGGTGACGGCAACGCAGCCCCGCGTTACATTGAGGCCCGGCTCAGCAAATTCGCCAAGGAAGTCATCTTCGACCCGAAGATAACGAACTGGATGACCTCGTATGACGGTCGCAATCAGGAACCTACGGAACTTCCGGTACGTTTCCCGCTGCTGCTTGCACAGGGAACCGAAGGCATCGCCGTAGGTATGTCCTCGAAGATCCTTCCGCACAATTTCAACGAGCTCATAGACGCTTCCATAGCCATCCTTCAGGACAAGGAGTTCGAGCTCTATCCGGACTTCCCTACCGGAGGACTTGCCGACTGCTCGAAATATATGAAGGGCCGCCGCGGCGGAGTCGTGAAGGTCCGCGCAAGAATCGAGAAAATCGACAAGAACACCATAGTCATCACCGAGATTCCTTACGGCAAGACCACGCACACCCTCATAGATTCCATCCTCAAGGCCAAGGAGAAGGGCAAGATAAAGATCCGCAAGATCGATGATATGACCACGTCGTCCGCCCATCTGGTGATACATCTGCCGAATGACGTGTCCCCGGACAAGACCATCGACGCGCTCTACGCCTTCACGGACTGCGAGACCAGCATCTCGCCGAACGCCTGCGTCATCAAGGAGAACAAGCCTCAGTTCCTGGATGTGGACGAAATCCTGCGCTACGACACTTTTCACACGAGGGATCTGCTTGAGGCTCAGCTGCATATAAA
>CAVFAZ010000035.1:0-6566 GCA_963620825.1 Kurthia senegalensis | reverse complement strand
TACAAATATACAAAGTAATTCGCTATATTTGCAAAAACACAGCCCGCGATATGGCCGACAATGACTGGAAGAAAAGGCTCGGAGTCGTATATTCCACGAATCCCGAGTTCTCGTATGAAGAAGATGGTGCGGAAGAGGTTCAGACTCCCGCTCCCGAAAAACAGCGTCTCGTGGTGACGATTGACCGCAGCCACCGTGCCGGAAAGCAGGTGACTCTCGTGAAGGGTTTCATCGGCACGGACGAGGATCTCGCGACCCTCGGAAAGAGCCTGAAGCAGCGCTGCGGCGTGGGCGGGACCGCGAAGGACGGGGAGATAACCCTGCAGGGCGACCTGCGCGACAAGGTTTGCGCGCTGCTTGCCGAAATGGGCTATAAAGCGAAACGTGGAAATTAATATATGTTTATACTTCAGATAGTGCCTCCGGCGCAGGAGGCTTTCGATAGCGGAAAACTGCTTCTGCCTCAGGACGTTGTGTCTGAGACTGCGGCTTCCACGGTATGGAGCGACTCGCTGGTGAATTCGACTCTGGTCGTGTTTTTCGCGCTGCTGGTGCTGCTGAATATGCGCACTTTCATCCATATCATTCCGCAGCTTCTGCCGACCCTGACCCGCTGGAAAGTCTGTCTGAATCTGGAACACAACATCCACCTCAACCGCGAACGGAATTACGCCGCGCTCATACTTTTCGTGCCTTTCTGCCTGCTCTCGGACCGATACGGGCTTCTGCATCCCTCGATTCTCGATACTCTCAGCCCCGGCTGGCAGGCTCCGGCGGTGATCTGCTTTTTCATTTTCTATCTGCTGCTGCGCCGGCTCTGCTATTCGCTCTGCTCTATGGGAACCCGCCGCAGGGAAACCTTTCTCGCGGCCTATCACAGCGCCTACGGCTATTTCGTACTTATGCAGCTGCTGCTTTTCATTTCGGTCGGAATCTGCTATATCCTGGGATGCGACGAGGCTGTTTTTTACAAGGTTCTGCTCATCGAAACCATTTTCTTCTATTCCCTTGCGGTGGTGCGTGAATCGCAAATTTTAAATTCATTTTGCAATCCATTTCTGACATTTTTGTATCTTTGCGGCCTTGAATTGATTCCGACAGGAATGCTGGCAGCGGCAGTGGTGCTCCTGTAGCGTTCTGTGCGGTGTTTAGAAATGATTATGGCTATCGAAAAGATATTGATCTCACAGCAGGCCTCTCTCAAGAATCAGGCTTATGACGCGTTGAGCGAGAAGTACGGTGCAGTCATCGAATTCCGACAGTTCTTCAAGGTGGAACCTCTCACTTCGCGCGAGTTCCGTGCCCAGCGAATCAATCTGCTGGACTATACGGCGGTAGTTTTCTCGTCGAGACACGCAATAGACGCGTATTTCTCTCTCAGCGAGGAACTCAGAACCAAGATTCCTGAAACTATGAAATACTTCTGCACCACTGAAGCCGTGGCTAATTATCTGCAGAAGCATATCGTCTATCGCAAGCGCAAGATTTTCTTCGGGAACGGCACTCCGGATTCCGTGGTGGCTCTCATCGGTCCGAAGCACAAGGGGGAGAAGTTCCTCATCGCGACCTCCGAGTCCGCCAACATCGACCCCCTCACGAGTCTTTTCGAGGCGGCCGGCATCGAGTACAAGACAGCCGCGTTCATCAAGAGCGTTTCCCAGGATCTGTCGGATCTGGCCCTCTCTGATTATAACGTGGTTGTATTCTATAATCCGGCTGATGTGAAGTCTCTTTTCGAGAACTTCCCGGATTTCAGACAGAATTCTCTCAAATTCATTTCATACGGCAAGAGCATAGTCAAGGCTATGGAGGATGCGGGTCTGGAAATCGCCATCAAGGCTCCGTCACCGGACTGTCCTTCAGTGGCCAAGGCCGTGGAACTGTATCTGGAAGGGGAAAAATAGTTTTTTCGGCATCTGCTGAACCGCATCGTTCTCTGCCTGGTGTGCGCAGGGGGCCGATTCAGCGGAGGCATAAATTGATAACGCTTGGCTAACACTCTCACAAAGTCCGAGAGGCTGTCCGGCAAGACGGCCGTATCTGCTCTCATCCATAAGGGCAGGTGGGGAGTCTGTGCGCCGCTGCGTTATTGCTTTACCGTCGGTAACGGGTTGGAATTCAATCGCATAATGGTCTCAGTGCCGAAGAAATTCTTCAAGCGCGCGGTGAAGCGCAACCTGCTGAAGCGCCGTCTGCGCGAGGCGTACCGCACCCAGAAATCCCTGTTGCCGTCCCAGGCGGGCGTGGATCTGCTCCTGAGCTATTCCAGCTCCGAGATTCTCTCCTCTGCCGAAATCCGCGAGTGCGTCGCCGCAGTCCTCACCCAGGTCGCCGCCCGCTCGGCCGCTGCCGCGTCCAATCCCGAATCAGACCATGGAAAAGAATAAAGTCAAGGCTACGCTGAAGAAAATCATCGTGGCCCCGTTCATATTCCTGATCCGCTTCTACCAGGTCTGCATATCGCCCCTGAAGCCGCCCACCTGCCGCTTCACCCCGACCTGCTCCCAATACGCCCTCGAGGCCTTCCGCAAATACGGCCCCCTGAAAGGCTTCTGGCTTTCCCTGCGCCGCATCCTCCGCTGCAACCCCTGGGGCGGCTCCGGCTACGACCCCGTCCCGTAATGATACAAAAAAGAGTGACTAAAAATCTCTTTTTAGTCACTCTTTTTTATTTCCTGACGTGTAAAAAATGTGAAGGAGTTACTTATTCCGAAAGTTCTGATCAAGAACCTCGCGGCGGTACTGCCTGGTGAGAAGGATGGTGCGGGCGAGAAGGTGGGCGAAATAGCCTACCATCAGAAGGTGGATGGCTGTGGCGTTGCGGCGGACCTCGGTGAGGTCAAGCGAATTCATCCAGAACCAGCCCGCGAAGAAGCAGCCGAAAAAGGCCACGACAGCCACTATCATAGCATTGCGCACGCCGCGTGAAGCGGTGGCTCCCAGATAGATACCGTCCCAGGTGAAGGCCGCACAGCCCACCAGCGGCGTCACCACCAGCCAGGGCAGGAACTCCCTGCAGGCCTCAAGCACCTCCATATCCGAAGTCATCAGACGCAGCAGCGGCGTCCCGCTGACAGCATAAACCAGCGTGAACAGCGCCGCCAGGCTCATACTCCAGATGAAAACCCACTTGACAGTCTTGCGTGTGAGAGGCTCCGAGCCCTCCCCGATGAAACGCCCCGTGAGCGCCTCCCCGGCATAGGCGAAGCCGTCCGTGACATAGGAGAAGAGGAGCATCAGATTCATCATTATCGTACCCGTCGCGAGCATAAGGTCGCCGTAACGCGCCGATATGACGGTAAATCCGATATAGATGGCTATAAAGCAGACCGAGCGCACGAAGATGTTCGCGTTCATCGCCAGGAACCTTCGCATCTGTTCGCCCTTGAAAACATCGTTTACATCCTCGCGGCGCAGCGAAGAGAAAACACGCTTGCGGTACTTAACGGCCAGAGTGACAAGGGCATAGGCAAGCCCGCAGTACTGCGCGATGACCGTTCCGAGCGCAATGCCGGGGAAGCCCATTCCGGCCCAGTCCCCCACCCCGAGAGCCAGCAGCAGACTCGCGAATATGTTTATGACATTCACGATGATGTCGCACATCATCGAGCTGAACGAGTCCTGCATCCCGATGAACCAGCCCTTGAAGCCCATCAGCGAGAGGGTCGCCGGCGCCGCCCAGACCCGCACGTAGAAGTACTGCGAAGCCAGGTCCTTGACTTCGGGCGAGCATTTGATGAAGGCGAAACAGAGCTGAATGAAAGGCCATTGCAGCGCAATGATCAGGGCGGCTACCGCCAATGCGATACCGAAGGCCCGCGCGAAGATGAGTCCGCATTCGCGCATATCGCCCCGCCCGAAGGCCTGAGCCGTGAGCCCGCCGGTGCCCGCCCGCAGGAAGCCGAAGTTCCAGTAGAGCAGGTCGAAGAGCATCGTGCCTATGGACATACCGCCGATGAAGGCGGCCGCACCGGCCCCGCCCGTTCCGGTCAGGTGCCCGGCGACGGCCAATCCCACCATCCCCACGAGCGGAACGGTAATATTGGCGAAGATGCTCGGAATCGCCAGCCGAAGTATTTCCTTATTCAGACTGTCCATAAACAAATATGGCGGCAGACCGGCTGCCGCCAATGTAAAATTCAATTATTTACCGCTCTTGCGAGGCTTGCCTCCGCTGCGGGAAGGCTTTTGGCTGCGGTGGGTTCCGTGGTGCGATCCTTCGGCGCGGAAGCCTGTATTGCGGCGGCTGCGCGAAGAAGGCGCGGAGGAAGGGGCCTCATTGGACGCGTCAGCGGCCGCAGAAGACTCTTCAATCAGCTCGAAGTCAAGCAGTTTCTGCTCGAGATTGGCGTTTTTCACGCGGATGCGGACCGCATCGCCGAGACGATAGACCTTGTGCGTGCGGCGGCCTCTCAGGCAATAGTGGTCCTCGTCGAACTCGTACCAGTCGGACTTGATTTCGCGCAGGGCTATCATACCCTCGATCTTCGTAGGCTCGATCTCCACGTACATTCCCCAGTCGGTCAGACCGGAGATGTGGCCGTCGAACTCGAGACCCAGCTTGTCCTGCATATACTCCACGAGCTTGTATTTTACGCTGGCGCGCTCGGCGTCGGCCGCAATTCCCTCACGCTCAGAGGCGTGCACGCACTGCTGCTCGTAATAGTCCTTGCTCTGGGACTCCTTGCCGTCGAGATACATCGCCAGAAGTCTGTGCACCATCGTGTCAGGATAGCGGCGGATAGGCGAAGTGAAATGCGTATAGAAATCGAAGGCCAGACCGTAGTGGCCGATATTGTCCGTGCTGTATTTGGCCTTGGCCATTGAACGCAGAGCGAGCATCTGCAGAGCCTCGAACTCTGGCTTGCCCTTGGCCTCCTCCAGGAGGCCGTTCAGAGTCTTGGAAACGGCTTTCGGGCCGTTCGTCTCGCCCATCTTGTACCCGAAATTGCCCGCGAAGCCGCGAAGATTCTCGACCTTCTCGGTGTTCGGCACGTCGTGCACGCGATAGACGAAGGTTTTGGCCTTGCGCGAGGCTACGCCGTTCATCTTGCCGTCGGTGGCGATGAACTCGGCGACTGACCGGTTCGCAAGCAGCATAAACTCCTCGATGAGCCAGTTGGCCTCCTTGCTGACCTTCTCGTAAATCCTTATCGGACGGCCCTTTTCATCGACCTCAACCTTCATTTCAGGACGGTCGAAATTCATCGCTCCGGCCGCGAAACGGCGCTTGCGGAAGATCTGCGAGAGCTTGTAGAGCTCCAGCACGGCATTTTCCACATCGTCCGCGCCACTGAATTTGGCATCGGCCTGGCCTTTTTCGATAACTGCCTGAGCCTCATCGTAATTATATCTTCGGTCAGAATTGATGATGGTCCTTCCGAACCAGCGGTCCACCAGGCGCCCGCGAGGGGTGATCACGAAAACGGTGGAGAAGGTGAGTTTGTCCTCGTGAGGACGGAGCGAACAGAGATTGTTGCAGAGGATTTCCGGCAGCATCGGGACTGTCCTATCGACAAGATATACGGATGTGCCTCGCTCCTGGGCCTCCTTGTCGAGAAGAGTCCCCGGGAGAACGTAGTGCGAAACGTCGGCTATATGCACTCCCACCTCGAAATTGCCGTCGTCGAGACGCTTGAATGAGAGAGCATCGTCGAAGTCCTTGGCATCGGCCGGGTCAATGGTGAAAGTGAGTGTCCCGCGCATATCGCGACGGCGCGCAATCTCCTTTGCTGTAATAGTTTGCGAAATCTTGGCGGCCTCGTCCTCGACCTCTTTCTCGAAGCGGTACGGGAGGCCGTATTCGGCGAGAATCGCGTGCATTTCGGTGTCGTTCTCGCCCGGCATTCCCAGGACATCGACTACGTGGCCCTTCGGGTTCAGTTCGTGCCTCGGCCAGCTATCGACGATGGCGGCGGCTTTCATTCCGCTCTTTCCGCCCATCGCCGCGGCCTGCTCAGCCTCAACCTCGATGTCGTAAGGCATAGCCTTGCTCTGCATCAGCACCCAGCACTGCTTGCCCACGAAGTGGAGGATACCCACGTGCGGCTTGGTGCAGCGCTCCACGACCTCGAGGACCTCGCCCTCGCGGTGCTGCTTGCCGAAGGCTTCCTTCGTGACGGCGACGGTGACGGTGTCACCGTTCAATGCGTTGTGCGTTCTGCTTTTCTTTACATAGACGTCTGCGTCCTGTCCCTCAATTATCACGTAGATGTTTCCCTCGCGGGTCATCTGCACCGTTCCGGTGAATTGGGGGTAATTCTTGAAGCGGTTCTCGCGGCTGTCCCTGCCGTTCCTGCCGCCGTGGCTCCGGCTGCTTTTTCCGCTTTCAGCGCGACCGGTTGCGCTTCTGTGGCCGCCGAAGGAGCGGCCTCCGCGGGAACTTCTCCCGCCTTTGCTGTTTTTCGTCATACTGAAATATCTGTTTCCATTGGCCGTTCCGGCCAATACTATTATCAAAAAAAATAAGTTGCCGCGGACCGGCAACCTATTTTTCACCGCCCGCTAAATGAGCGGCTCGGCGGTCATCGCCTCAGGCTGAGGAATGCCCATAAGCTTGAGGATGG
>CAVFAZ010000034.1:0-23581 GCA_963620825.1 Kurthia senegalensis | reverse complement strand
GAGCGGAAGCGGCGGCCTTGATCTGCTCAGGAGTCAGGGCGTTCACCGCGGCCTCCCACTCGGCGTCATAATTCTCGCCATAGTCATTCCACTTTCTCAGGGAATTGACCCAATAGCTGTTTCTCAGACGCTTCTCAGGGATATTCTTCTGCATATTCTTCACGGTTCTGTCGAAGTATTCTGCACTAGGGCCGTTCTCGGCGATGTCGCGAAGACCCTTCACCGCAAGTTCGCGGAGCGAATTGGCCTGCTCTTCATTGGTCTCGTATGCCACCTGAAGGAAGCCGTACTGCTTAGGTTCGCGGCTCAGGGAAGTGCCTGCACTCGCGCCGTATGTGCCGCCTTCCTCCTCACGCAGGGTCGCGGTGTAAACCATATCGAGGATATACTCGAGAGCATCGTAAGCCACTGCATTGGCGATGCTGTAGGTGACGTCGTCAGTCTTCCAGCACTGGAGAACGGTAGTCTTTGGAGTCTCCATCGGAGTGCGGAAGTCCTCGAGCACGTTTCTGCTGACGATATCGACATTCCTGTCAATCCAGGCCGTAGCCTTCCTGCCCTTAGGCAGACTGCCAATGTATTTCTCTATGAGAGGCTTCACGGCCTCCACGTCGAAGTCGCCGACCATAATCATTGTGGCGCCGGCTGCATCCTTGAAGAGTTCCTTCGTGACTCTCTCGATGGTGCTCAGGCTTGCCTTGGAAATCAGTTCCTCGCTGATGGCAGCGGAACGCGGGCTGTCATAGAATTTCTCGGCGATAACCTTCTGAAGCTGATAGCTCGGCTGCTTCTCGAGATTAGGGAGAATGGCCTCGATCTGCTTCACAGCCTGGTCGTACTCTGCCCGGTCGAAACGAGGCTGGGTATAGTTCAGATAGAGAAGCTGCAGGGCGGACTCGAGATCCTTCACGGTGCTGCTTCCGGTGAATCCGTGGCTGAGATTGCCATAGGATCTGGAGACATTGAACTGCTTGCCGGACATCATCTTCTGGAGAGTTGTGGCAGAGTACCCGCCAACGCCTGAAGTGCTGGAGAAGAGATAGGTGAGGTTGTCCTCGAATGAAGGGAGATCCTCATCGGAAACAAGGCTCAGACCGCCGTCCTTAACGAGAGAGAAGGTGATTCTGTCCTTCTCATAATCGGTAGGAAGGAGAATGACCTTCACGCCGTTCTTAAGTGTCCATACAGTGGAACCGTAGAGACCCTCAGAAGCCTTTTTCACCTTGGAGCCCTTGAGGGATGCAGGGTCGAGGAACTCGGAAGGAATCTCCTCTGACTGAGGGGCTTCGATCTCGGCGTTCTCCACCTCATCGATGACAGCCCTGAGCTGCTCTACGGTAGGATGAACGAGGCCTTCCTTTTCAGGAGCCTTGTACAGAAGCACGAAGTTCTCAGGGCCTATCAGCTGAGGGAATACCATATTCAGAACCTGGGCGTTGAGCTGAGGGAGAATCATCTTCACCACATCGTACTCGGCCTGAGGCTCCATATAGGCATAATTGTCGAAGAAATTGTTGATGAGAGGATTAACCAGCTGGGCATTGGTGCGGGTGCTGGCCTTGTTGGCCGCTGTCTCGTACTGGGACAGAATTTCAGACTTGGCTCTTTCCACCTCATCATCGGTGAAGCCGAACCTCTTGGCCTTCTCGACCTCGAGCAGGAATGCCTTGGCGGCAGGGAGGGCTTCTCCGTCCTTGAATTGGGCGACGCCCATCACGACTTCGAGAGTCTCACAGAGGTTGCCGAAGTCGAGTCCGCCCGCGAGGAACGGAGCGTCCGGCTTGGCGCAAAGGTCGTTGAAGCGCTCGGCGAAGATCTGGGAATAGATGGACTTGATGAGATTCGTCATCAGACCCTGGACGGTGGAATTGAACTCCTCAGGTGTGGCTTCGTTCTTCCACAGGAACTCCACGCTGCTGCGCTGGGCTTCCGGGTCTGTAACGATGCCGATGAGCGGTTCCTTGTTCTCAGGGATGGTGATTACGTCCTTAGCCTTCGGATTCTCGGCCGCAGGGATGTCGGCGAAAACTTCCTTGATTTTAGCCTCGGTCTTGTCAACATCGACGTCACCCACTACGATAAGCGCCTGCATATCAGGACGGTACCAGGTATGATAGAAACTTGTGAGGCTCTCAGGCTTGAAGTTCTTGAGGTTCTCCTCGCTGCCGATGATGGTGCAATGCGCGTACTTGGTGTCACCGTAATAGTAAGGCATCGAAGCTTCGTGCATACGCCAGGAGGCGTTGTTGCGGGAGCGCTTCTCCTCGAGGATGACTCCCCTTTCGCTGTCAATCTCGACAGGATCACAGGTAACAAAGTGTGAATAGTCGTGCATTATAAGCAGACAGGTATCAATGACGCTCTCTCTCAGAAGAGGAATATTGTTCAGCATATAAATGGTCTGCTCCACGCCTGTGGAAGCGTTGACATTGCCTCCGAAGGATGCTCCGATGCTCTGGAGATAGTCGAGAATGCCTTTCCCCGGGAAATTCTTGGTGCCGTTGAAGCACATATGCTCGAGGAAGTGCGCGAGACCGTCCTGGTCAGGGTTTTCCTGAATGGCACCTACGTTGGTCGCGAGATAGAACTCCGCGCGCTGGGCAGGTTTCTCGTTGTGCATGATGTAGTAAGTCATGCCGTTGTCCAGCTTGCCCTGGCGTACTGCCGGGTCGTTGGGCAACTGCTGCAACTGCTGAGCCGAGCCGATGAAGGCCGTGGTTGCGAGGGCTGCAAGAGTGATAAGTAATTTTCTCATTCTATAATAAATTAAGGTTTTTATCGTCTTTGGCATCGACAAAATTAACTCATTTGGCCGATATTGGCAAATCGCGTGATTTGCGGACACTGTTCTGTCTGAGTTCTAAGTTCTTCCTAAAAAACGCACGTCCCTGCCGGTTTACTACAAAAAAATAACCATATTTGCATCAGTATAAGATATGCTTATGATAGAGGATTCCAGACTCAAGATTTTCCGTGCGGTGGTGGAGGAGGAGAGCTTCACGCTCGCCGCCGCCCGGCTCGGCATCAGCCAGCCGGCTGTAAGCCAGAACATTGCGGAGCTCGAAAAGGCGGTGGGCCGCAAGCTGTTCCTTCGCAACCGCTACACCGTTCAGCTTAATGAGGACGGTGTTGCATTCAATGAATACGCTTCGCAGATTGAGTATTGGTACGGTGCGATGAACGCCGCGTTCCAGAGCGGGATTCCCGCGCTGCCGGGCAGGAAGCGCACCCGCCTGACCATCGGCATAGACGAGTCCTTCGACCCGCATTTCGTGCCCTCCGGCTCCCCGGAGGCCGATATCGACATCGCCCGGCAGAACTCTAAGTTTCTTGTCACGGCACGTTTCGAAGCTTCCAAGTGACTATAAAGGCACAGCGCTGCCGGGGCGAAGATGGCAGAAAAGTCGAATCTTAAATTTGAGTGCCGCTGAGTCTGGCGGCGCAGATTGCGCTCGTGCTGCTCTTGATCAGACAATTCTTCTGTCTGCAATTGCATAACAAGGAAACTTCCGATTAGTTAGGCCCGAGACCGAGCCTCAGTTCGATGGCAAGTTCCGCCGGAGCTCTTTTTTCGGAGAGCAGGGCCTTCATACGTTCCATATAGGGAGCGACGTGCTTGTAGAACTTATAATAGCCTGAGCACAAGGCGCTCAGGCCCGTGTCTCCAGTGTCGGTGCGATTGAAGCGGTGCTTCGGGCATTCGCCGTTGCAGGCGAAGAGGTACTCGCAGCGAAGGCACTTCATCGGGAGGTCGTTGCGCTTGTCGATTCCGAACTGAAGCTGACTTTGGGAGGTCATCATCGTGCGGATGTCATCCGTGAGGACGTTGCCAAGCCTGTACTTCGGATAGACGAAGTGGTCGCAGGAATACAGGTCCCCGTTATGCTCTATTATCGCATTCCCGCCGCAAGTCTGCGCATAGGCACACGTTCCCGGCAACACGCCGCACCAGTTCGCAAGCGTCGAGTCGAAAAGATTCACGAAGTAGCTACCGATATCGCTACGCACCCAATAATCGAAAATCTCAATCATGAATTGGCCGAAGGCCAATGAATCCACGGACCACGGGGCGAGGCGGGCGTCTGGCTCGGTCGGATCGACGATGAACGGACGCGCCTTCCTGTCGGGTTTGCCGTCGCTTCGGAGCGGGTATTTCACGTGCTCAACGACCGGCATGAACTGCATATAGTGGCTTCCGAGGGACTTCAGAAACTCATAGACTTCCAGTCCCCTACCCTCGCTCCGGTGGTTGACCGTGGACATCGTGTTGAACTCCACGCCCCCGCTGCAAAGAAGCGAGATGCCGTTTATGACTCTGGAGAATGTCGGAGCACCGCCCTTGTCGCGGCGGTAATGGTTATGGATATCCTCAGGGCCGTCGATCGAGATGCCGAGCAGGAAGTTGTTCTTGCGGAAGAATTCCGTCCATTCGCGGCTCAGAAGCGTTCCGTTCGTCTGGAGGGTATTTTGAATTACCTTGCCGTCGGCGTACTTCTTCTCGAACTCAAGGGCCTTGCGGTAGAAATCCAGCCCGAGGATGAGAGGCTCGCCGCCGTGCCAGTTGAAGCTGACCTGATCGACGTCGTTCGCCTTGATATATTCACGGATGACGCTCTCAAGCATTTCTTCCGTCATCCTCGGCTCGCGGCCGCCGTAGATTTCGGACTTGTCGAGATAATAGCAGTACTGGCAGTCGAGATTGCACAGCGACCCCGCCGGCTTGAGCATAACGTTAAACGCTACAGGGCCGTTTATCCTCAGGGCGTCATCCAGGGTCAGGGTATTTTTCAGAGGTTTGGGCATATCGGTGTATCGAATATGCAAATGTAATTCAAATAGTCGGAAATCTGACAGGTTCCGGGGCCGATGCCGCTGAACTGAATGTTATTTCGTCAATTCTTTTTCTTCAGCTGTTTCCCGGGGACATCGTGCAGCTTGGGACGGGTAGGCCGGCGAAGGTCATCGCTTCGCCGAGCCCCCGGAGATATGAGAGAGCCCGTCCGCCGGCGTTCTGCGGCCATACCGGCCGCTGACGCGTCCAATTAATCGCTGCCATCGGCCGCCCCGCGTCCAATCTTTTCCCCGGTCATAGCCGCAGACGCCCCGCCAGACTCCGCAACAGCATTGGACGCGAAGCGGCCGGGGAAAAAGATTGCTGTTGCGGAGTCTGGCGGGGCGTCTGCGGCAGTGGCTGATTTGTGAAATTATTATTCAGCCGTTTCCGGAAGGGAGCGGAAATCGCGAAAAACGCTCCCTACCGGAAAGGGATAGGGCAACAGAGGGCGCCGTGAGAGGGGTGGGTCTTCCGGAAGGGAGCGGAATTCTCGAAATCCGCTCCCTTCCGGACGTGATGTCAAGGCTGGCCGGCGGGGACGACAGGTTCCGCGGGCGTATTGGACGCGGAGCGGCCGGAGGGAAAAATTACGTCCGCGAAATTTGGCGTCCCCGATGCGAAAGTGGCGTAATCAGGTGGTTTCGACAAGTTCAACCACCTCACGATAGTAGAGGGGTGTATAAACACAAAAAGTGGAGCCCGAAGAACTCCACCGTTTCTCTTTTCTGATATCCAGCTCTTACTCTTCGCTGATTGCTCCCATAGGGCAAGCGTCCGCGCAAGCACCGCAATCGATGCAGAGCTCAGGATTGATGCTGTAAACATCTCCCTCGGAAATAGCTCCCTGTGGACACTCCGGCTGACAGGAACCGCAAGCTACGCAGATATCAGGGTTAATTTTGTGTGCCATAGTAAAAAATGATTGTTAACAATACCCGTCCCAAACGAACGGACGTGCAAATGTATGCGAATATATTTTAATAATCAAATCCACGGAAAGATTTTTGTACGTACTTTTGCATTATGAAACGCATTATTTCGATTTTTACCGCCATACTCTCCGCTGTCACTCTGTCAGCCCAGACCGCCATTGACGGAGTCGTGGAAGTCGATGAACTGACCCACGACTTCGGAGAAGTCTTCATTTCCGACGGAGCGGTATCCCACAGCTTCACGTTCAGAAACATCTCGAAAAACGACATCGTGATATACAGCGTGCTGTCCTCCTGCGGATGCACCAGGGTCTCCTGGACTAAAGACGACATAAAGCCGGGCGGAACCGGCACCGTATCAGCCAATTACAGCAACGACGAGGGTCCGTATCCCTTCGACAAGACCCTGACCGTATATATTTCCGATGTCAGCCGTCCCGTCATCCTGCACCTTCGCGGAACTTCCCTCGAAAAGGCCCTTCCGCTCAAGGAACTCTACCCTCTGCACTACGGCAGCATAGGCCTGAAGGAGGCCGGGATCCGTACCGGAAACCTTTCCCAGGGCGAGCAGAAAAACGGCTATGTAAAAATCGCAAACCTGAGCTCCAAGCCTGTGAAAGTCAGCTTCAAGAATATCTCAGAAGGTCTCTCGCTGAGCGTTGAGCCCGCCACCATACCTGCCGGCAAGACAGCCGACCTGCATTACAACATCACTTCCGACCGCAGCCACTGGGGCAGCTGCTGGTACCTCGCGACCTTGCTGGTGGACGGCAGGGAGGTGAAGGCCACGGGCAAGAGCGTCCCTGAGGAGGAAATCGCGGGCGGAGAGCATTTCATCCGCAACCACCGCACAGACATCGGTACCGGCACGGCCAATATCGGCTTCCAGGCTATGCTGAAGGAGAATTTCTCTTCGCTAACGGCCGAACAGAAGAAATCAGCCCCTGCCCCGTTCCTGGACGAGAGCAATTTCAGTTTCGGACGCATCAAGGCCGGCAAGACCGTACACGTAACCTACACGGTCACGAACAAGGGCAAGTCTCCGCTCAAGATTTACAGCATTGATTCTGAGTGCTCCCGCCTGACTTTCGGCAAACTTCCTACCGTCCAGCCGGGCGCCAAGGCGAAGATAGAGATGGATTTCGACACGAGTGGCCTGCCGAAGGGTGAAGTCACCGTAGTAGTAAATATGACGACCAATTCCCCGGCGCGTCCTCTGGTGAACGGATACATAGTCGGTTTCATAAATTAAACTTATGGACTGGGGCGCGCTGCTGGACATACTGAAGGAGTCGCTGATCATCACCGCCATCGTGACGGCGATGATGCTGCTCATCGAGTACCTGAGCTACCGCACTGAGGGCAGACTCATTCCGCTGCTGAGGCGCTCGAAACTGGGCGGAGTCCTCTCAGCAGCTGTGCTCGGAGTCATTCCGGGGTGCCTGGGAGGCTACATCACCGTCTCAATGTACTCCAAGCGCGCATTTTCCTTCGGAGCCCTGCTCGCGATGATGATCGCCTCGACAGGCGACGAAGCCTTCGTGATGCTGGCGATGTACCCCGTCACAGCCCTGTGGATCTTCCTGGGACTCTTCGCATTAGCCATCGTCGTGGGTCTGCTGACGGAATTCTTCGAGCGCCGCCGTTCATCAGATTCCCCGCGGCCTGACGGCCAATCCCTTTCCGGGCCTGACGGCCAATATGGGACCGAGTCTGCGGCCAATCCCGGAGCCATATCTTCGCACAACGAAGGTAAAGATTTGAAGCACAGAATGCTGCACACATTGGGCGAAGCCCTCAAGATTTTCGCCTGGGCGTTCGGAGTGCTGCTGGTCGTGCATATCGCGTCGCACTATGTGGATCTGGAGACTTGGGTCAGCGGGAACACCGCCCTGATGATTCCGCTCGCCGTGCTCATCGGCCTGATTCCGCAGTCGGGGCCGCATATGGTGTTCGTGACGCTGTTCGCGCAGGGAATCGTGCCGCTTCCGGTGCTGCTCGCAAGCTGCCTGTCGCAGGACGGGCACTCGGGTCTGCCGTTGCTCGCCGAGGACAAGCGCAGTTTCCTGCGCGCCAAAGGAATCAAATGTATTCTGGCGCTGGCCGTTGGCTATATATTTATGTTATTCTAAAATCCTGAACCGTAATCAGGTATCAGACCGCTCCCCCAATCAATACGCCGCTCCGTCGGGATGGCAAGGGGTGACGTGATAGCTCTCGTAGATTTTCTGGATACGCTCGGTATCAGCGCGGGCATTGTCAGTCAGATCGAACTTCTCGGTGATGCCCACAAACTTCTTCTTGTAGTCCATAGTGGTCAGATAGACAGCGCTTCCGGTTTCCTTGGCGATGGTGTGATAGCCTGTCTTCCACTTCTTTACGGGCTTGCGTGAACCTTCAGGGCAGATGGCCAGATAAAACTTGTCATCCTTCTGCATCTCGTGGATCAGATCCATCATCATATTCTGGGGATGGCTGCGATCGACAGGGAAACCGCCGATGCTGCGGATAATGCAGCCGGCAGGCCAGAAGAAAGCCTCCTTCTTTATCATAATCTTCAGCCTCTCACCCAGAGTTCTGAAATAAAGATAGCCGTACATCGCGTCCCAGATGCTGGTGTGCGGGGCCGCAAGGAAAATGACTTTCTTCTCAGGAGGAAGCTCCCCTATAGTCCTGTACCCGAATACTTTGGTAAGCAGAAAAGTTGCGAATTTCTGTGTCATAAGGCTACTCTTCGTTTATATCCACGTCCTCGAGTTCCTCTTCGGAGCGGAGATTCTCGCGGATGAAATTCTGTCTGTCGATGGTATTGTCGCCCATATAGAAGGCCATAATGTCGGCGATGGACTCCTCGTCTGAAAGCGTCACCTCGTCGAGGCGCATATCCTCGTCGATGAAACTCTTGAACTCCGGTGCCGAGATTTCTCCCAGACCTTTGAATCGGGTAATCTCCACGCCCGCCTTAAGCTCCTTGGCGGCCTTGTCCCTCTCCTCTATGGAATAGCAGTAACGGGTGGCCTTCTTGTTGCGTACGCGGAAGAGCGGAGTCTGAAGGATATGCACGTGGCCGCGGCGGATAAGATCCGGATAATACTTCATAAAGAAGGTCACCACAAGCATTCTGATGTGCATTCCGTCATCATCGGCATCGGTCGCCACGATGATGTTGTTGTATCTGAGATTTTCCAGGTCGTCCTCCACTCCGAGGGCCGAAATAAGAAGATTAAGCTCTTCATTTTCAGCCACTTTTCGACGACTCTCCTTGAAACAGTTGATCGGCTTGCCGCGAAGGCTGAATACGGCCTGGGTCTTGGCGTCACGGGCCATAGTGATGGTACCGCTCGCGGAATCGCCCTCCGTAATGAACACCGAAGTCTTGAGAATGTTCTCCTGGTTCTTTTCGGTCACTCGGTCGTTGAAATGCACGCTGCAGTCGCGCAGTTTGCGGTTATACACTGATGCCTTCTTATTGCGTTCGCGGGTCTTCTTCTGGATGCCGGCGATTTCCTCGCGTTCTTTCTGGGAGGTCTTTATCTTATCCTCGATGATAGGGACTATCTCCTTGTGGACACGCAGATAATTGTCCAGATTCTTGGCTACGAAATCATTGATGAAGGTGCGGATGGTAGGCCCTC
Source organism: Kurthia senegalensis (assembly GCA_963620825.1). GTDB lineage: Bacteria > Bacteroidota > Bacteroidia > Bacteroidales > UBA932 > Cryptobacteroides. Next base: position 14,180 of record CAVFAZ010000034.1, on the reverse strand, counting down.
TCTCGATCATCACGGACCCGTCCGGATTCTTCATCACCTGCCCGTTCTCATCCGTCATTTCCCGCTCCCAGACATAGGTGGAGCCGAGCTTGGTCTTCGTCTGGGCCTCGAATATAGGCTCCTGAATCTGTATGCTCACGGCCCCGATCACGCCCTGACGGCAGTCGGAAGGCTCGTAATTCTTCTTGAAGAAGTCCTTGAGTGTTTTGGCGATGGCCTCGCGGTAGGCTGCCAGATGGGTTCCTCCGTCACGGGTGTTCTGGCCGTTCACGAAGGAAGAAATATTTTCACCGTAGGAATTGCCGTGCGACAGCACGATTTCGATGTCCTCGCCCTCCAGATGGATAGGCGGATAGAGCGGAGCCTCGGAAAGATTGTCGTTCACGAGGTCCAGAAGGCCGTTTTCGGACTTGTAGGAAACTCCGTTCAGGACCAGCTGCAGACCGCGCTTCAGATAGGAATAGTTCTTCACCAAAGTCTCCACATAGTCCATATGGTAGCTGTAGTCGCCGAAGATCTCGGTGTCAGGCTTGAATTCGACCAGAGTGCCGTTTTTCTCACCCGTCGCTTCGCGACCGCTGTCCACGAGCTCGCCTCTGGTGAAGCGTGCCCACGACTTCTCGCCGTCGCGGTGGGAGCAGACGTAGAACGACTCGGAGAGGGCGTTCACGGCCTTCATACCCACGCCGTTGAGTCCCACGGACTTTTTGAACGCCTCGCTGTCGAACTTTCCTCCGGTGTTCAGCTCGCTGGTGGCCTTGATGACTGAACCGAGCGGAATTCCGCGGCCGAAGTCACGGACTCTCACGACATTGTCCTCAATGCTGATCTGAATCTGCTTTCCGGCTCCCATAGAGAACTCATCGACGGAGTTATCCACAATCTCCTTCACCAGCACATAAATGCCATCTCCCTGATTTTCACCGTTTCCGAGGCGTCCGATATACATACCGGCACGCTTGCGGATGTGAAGCCTCCATTCCAGAGTCTTTATGTTGTCGTCTGTATAATTAGCTGCAGCCATACGTCAATTTTCGTTTACAGACTGCAAATATACTAAATTTTACCGAACGATTGCGACTCCGTTTTCGTCAAGTACACGGGATAATGAATACGGTCTGTCTGATACGGAGGTGGAGCGGACTGTGTCCGGAGCGGACGACATCACGAAATCCACCTTCGCCCCGCCTGTGAGATCGGAATGGGTGAAATAGGTTTTCGTATATGCTTTCCCGTTCAGTTTCAGCGACTTGATATAGAAATTGTCTTTACTGTTGTCTGCAGCCTTGATTACTATCTGTTTTCCTGAAGGAAGATCGACGGTAACTTTCGAGAACAGCGGAGTTCCGATGGCGTATTGGTCCGTGGCCGGGCATACAGGATAGAATCCGAGAGCCGAGAAAACATACCAGGCCGAAGTCTGGCCATTATCCTCATCTCCGCAGTAGCCGTCAGGGGCGGCATTGTAGAACTTGTCCATCACCTCGCGGATTCTCTGCTGGGCCTTCCAAGGCTGGCCGCCCCAGTCATAGAGATAAAGCATATGCTGGATCGGCTGGTTGCCGTGGGCGTAATTGCCCATATTCATCACCTGCATCTCGCGGATTTCGTGGATGGTGTAGCCGTAGTAGCTGTCATCGAAAACCGGAGGCATATCGAACACGTTGTCGAGATTGCGGCAGAAGGCCTCTTCCCCGCCCATAAGGTCCATAAGCCCCTTTATGTCGTGGAATACGGACCAGGTGTAATGCAGGGCGTTGCCCTCGGTGAAATCGCCTCCCCATTTGTATGGGTTGAGAGGCAGATTGAAACTGCCGTCAGCCTTGCGGCCGCACATAAGAGAAGCCTCTTCGAGATAGAGATTGCGGTAGTTGAGAGCCCTTTCCTTATATATGTCGATTTCCTCTTCAGGCTTTCCGAGAGCCTTTCCGAGGGTCCAGATGCACCAGTCATCGTAGGCATATTCAAGGGTTCTGGCCGCGCTTTCATTGATTCCGGTATCGCAAGGGACATAGCCCAGACGGTTGTATTCCTCCCATCCGCGGCGGCCGGAAGTCATAGTGCCTTCGTGAACAGCGTCAGCATCGTGAACCACGGCTTTCCAGAGTTCTTCGACATCATAGCCTCTGATGCCCTTTATCCAGGCGTCAGCCACGACGGAGGCGGAGTTGTTTCCCACCATACAGGCTCTGTGGCCCGGGCTCGCCCATTCAGGAAGGAATCCGCTTTCTTTCCAGGCATTCACGAGACCCTCCTGAATCTTCGCGCTCTCATCGGGATAGACAAGGTTCAGAAGAGGGAAAAGGCTTCGGAAAGTGTCCCAGAAGCCGGTATCGGTGAACATATAGCCCTTGCAGACCTCGCCGTTATACGGGCTGTAATGAACGGTCTGTCCCTCAGCGTCAATTTCGGTGAAGTCCCGCGGGAACAGTACCGAGCGGTAGAGGCAGGAATAGAAGGTGCGCAGACGGTCTATGTCATTGTCTTCAACCTTTATGCGTCCGAGGATTTCATTCCAGCGGGCTTTGCCTTCAGCTATGAGACGGTCGAAGCTGCCGTCGCCGAGCTCCTCCAGGTTGCGTTCAGCCTGTTCGAGGCTGATGAAGGACGAGGCGACTTTCAAATTCACTTTCTGGCTGCGGGTCGTTTTGAAGCCCACTACGGCCAAAGAATGCGATGACTCGGAAGATGTATTTTCAGAGACTTCAGCCCCGTCGGAAACGGTTCTTACATACTCGAAAGGAGTATCCGAAACTATTATGAACCAGTTGCGGAAATTCTCCGGCACTCCCCCTGTATTCTTCGTGGTATAGCCCACAATCTTATTGTCATCCTTGCAGACTTCCACGAAGGAGTGACCGTCAAAGGCATCCACCACCAGATAGGACAGGTCCTTTTCCGGATAGGTAAGGCGGAATGCCGCGGCACGCTCTGTCGCGGTCATCTCGGCCAGGACATCGTGGTCGGCAAGATATACGGAGTAAAGGTAAGGATTGGCCGTTTCGGCCTTGTGCGAGAACCAGCTCGCGCGGGCGTCCTGGTCGAAGGCTGCGGAGGCTGTTACGGGCATAATGGCGAACTGGCCGTAGTCGTTCATCCACGGGCTCGGCTGGTGGGTCTGCTTGAAACCTCGGATTTTGTTTTCCGTGTAGGAGTAGGTCCACCCGTCGCCCATCACGCCGGTCATAGGCGTCCAGAAATTCATTCCCCACGGGCGCGCGACCGCCGGGTAGGTATTGCCGGCGGAGAAATCCCGCTTCGACATCGAGCCGGCAAGGGTGTTCACGTAGTCCACAGGGGACTGTGTCAGTGCGGTGCTGTCTGTACTGCAGGCGGCAGCTGTGAAAAGACACAGCGTTCCTGTTATCAATAATGCGGCTTTCAGTTTCATATGATAATGAATTTTAATTACGGTTTATCGAGCCTCGCTGTGACGGTTCTTCTGCTTCTCCGCCTTCTTTTCCGCCTTTGCCTCTTCGCGCCGCTGTTTACCGGTTTGCGTCAGGGCAGCGAGAGATTCCGGAGTGAACATATCGTCAAACATCGCATCCAGCTCGGCTTCAAGCTCTTCGCTCTGTTTTTCAAGTTCCGTTTCAGCCAGATATTCATCCATCTGGCTCATCTCGTCACCGGAAAGCATATCGTCTTCCTCCGCCGCCGTAAGAGCCTGATCCTCCTTCTCGCTGTCAGCCTTGAGATTGCGGGCAGCCGAAGTTGTCTCGCGCAGGGCGAGATCGACGCCCTTCCGGAAGATATCCTTTATGGAGGTCGCGAGGTTGATCTGGATGTCATTGATCTGCGAAGTATAGGCCGGAAGCTTGGTGCTCTTGTACTTGGCCTTGCAGAGACGGTAGTTCCAGTTGTCGAAATTACCCTTCAGATTGATGCCGAACTTGAACGGCAGAGGCGACTTGATGACCGAAACGTGATAGCGGAAATTCGAGTCGAACTGCTGCAGACCGTTGAGTCCCAGAGTGTAACGATCGACGCTCAGAATGAACGGGAAGATTTCGAGCTGGTTATTGGATATGATGCCGTTGATGGACATTTCATCGATGCGGCTGACCTTCGTGTCCCTGAACATCAGGAGTCTTGCTATCTTTCGCAGCGACTTGCTGTCCTCGAGTTCAAGATTGGTTCCGCCCAGCTTCACAACGCCGTTCAGGGTCGGCAGCAGCACGTTCATATTGGTGTCCAGCTGGGTGGTCGCGGCCAATTCGCAGTTCAGCAGTCCCTTGAACGAGCTGAGCATCGGGACGAGGCTGTCGATGGCCGGAATGACCTCGATAACCCTCTCCGCAGTTATGTCCTTGAGACCCAGATTGAAGCCGGCGGATATGTCCTTTTTAGTCTTCGTGGAATAGAAGCCGTCGAAGGAGACATTGCCGTACTCGGAAGTGGCCATCGTGTTCGTGAGCTGGATACAGCGCTCGCGCACAGCCAGATCCGTACTGAGTTTCCCGATGGAGAAATAGGAATAGTCCAGACTGTCCACCTGCAGCTTCACGTCGGCGTTCAGGTTCGCAGGAACGACCAGAAGCGAATACGCAAGCTCGGTCTGCGCATTTTCGAGAGTGTCCGTAATAAAGCTCTCGTCACCCTGAGTGAAAGTGGAATCCGACAGCTGCGAGCCGGAGTACGCAGCGGCAATCAATTCGTTGAGATTCAACCTCTTGGAGTAAATCTGAGCATCGAGGTTCAGAGGAGCCGGCATACCCATCAGGACCGGCCTCAGGCCGGTCAATCTGGCATTGAGTCCGATATGTGAACTGCCGGAAGTCAGCTGCAGACGTGAGATGTTCACCTCATCGTCATCGAGAGTGAACTGCAGGGAATTCACACGGTTGCGCAGAGGCAGAAGAGGCGTCACGACATTGGCCGCGCCGACAGTAATGGAGGCGTCAGGCCGCCAATTCCTGATCAGTTTGGTCACTCCCTCGCCCAGGTCGAAGCTGATGTCGTGCAGACGGAACTCCTTCTCGGAGAGGAAGTCCGGCATACCGAGCATTCCGATGAGAGAGTCGCGGCTTGCGGCCGGGTGGAGCCTCTGGAGCGAATCGATCATTGCTCGGCGGCGGAGCATTTCAGGGCTCTGCTGTCTGGTGCGGTGACGGTTGCGCGCCCGCAGCTGCGCAGCTGCGCTGAGGTCCAGATTCTGGATTGTAGCACGCCCGAGAGACGGCATACTTACGTAGCCGGCATCGTTCCCGCTCGTCCATGAATAGCGTGGACGGATACTGTCCGCGTCAGCTACCCTGCTGATTATTATCTTGTTGACACTGTTGCGCAGGGCCACGGTCATAGAATCGGTGCTGAGCATATTCAGGCTTTTCACGCCGAGGTCAGCCCGCAGAGGCTGGACCTCTCCGTTGCTGCCGAGGATGGCCCCTTCGTTGCGCGCCTTGAGAGAAAGGCCGCCGCCCATAATGTAAGTATCTGATGCCGAGAGGCGTACGCTGTCTATAGAGGCCACGAGACCTACGCCCTTGTCCGTGGTTTCAAGCCGGATGTCAGGTTTGGCTATGACAGCGTAAAGTCCGCTGTCAGGCATCGCGAGCATAAGATTGTCGCTGAATACGCGGCCGGTAAGGGAGGTTCTGGAGAAGTTATAGAGATTAAGCTGCGAAAGCCTGGCCTTGCCGCCAAGTTCCAGATCCACGTCTCCGGAGGCCTGTATGCCTGAATTTTCAGGCAGGAAACGCAGAAGGTCGGAGAATTCCGTGCAGAAGAAGGCCGTGACATCGAAGAGAGGGTCTTCGCCGAGCAGATCCTCGGCGCTGCCTGCCATCATAAGGTCCAATCCCTTGAACCTCAGGCAGAAATCATTCGCCGTGGCATCGAGAATGCCGTCCCTGCTCAGGCTTGCGTCGAAGTCCAGGTCCAATTCGCCGTCATCTATGAGGTCGGCATAGCTGAATGTCGAAGAAGGCACTTCAAGATGCGCTGAAACTTCCGGAAGCCGGTTGTTTTGAGGGGCATACCAGCCGTCGGCCTTCACATTGAGCGACACAGTGGCATCTGTGCGAAGGTCATCGGCGATTTCTGTGAAATTCCCGCCGTATTCGCTGAGCAGGCTGCCTAGAGGGCAATCCTTTATGTCCGCGTCCAGTTTGATGTAGGTACTGTCGGTCTTGATTATGAAATCGCCCTTCGCCTCGAGCGGAAGCGAGGATAGCTTGGTGTCCAGCTCGAGCAGTTCCACCCTCAGGCTGCCGTCGTCAGTTTCAGGGAAGCCAAACTCCATATCGAGGTCTATCGGAAGTCTCAGACGTCCGAAGGCCTGGGTGAAGAGCACAGCTTCAGCGGTGAGGCTCAGATCGACGTGGTCTTTATGTTCGGACAGAGCGAGTCGTTTGAATGACGCTGCAACGGTGTCGGCCGGCATTCGGCCCGTGATGTGCAGGTCATCGAGGGTGAGGCTGAGCCTCTCCCTTCTGCGACGTTCCTTGCCGAAACTGTGAAGGAAATCATCCTCTATGACGCCCTTGAATTTCAGGGCGTCCAGACCGACGAAGGCATAGACCGTGTCCGCCTGGTCGGTGAACACTATGCGGGGCTTGTCTTCGAAGGAAAGCCTGTCGAGGGATATGGTCGGAAGACCGCTGCTGCCGGTAGTGTCTGCCGGGTCGGAAGCGAGGAAAGTGAGTATGTTCCAGTTCGCGGCTGTAGAATCGTAATAGTGAGCGTACAGCCTGAGTCCCGAAAATCCGGCCCGGGGGATATGATATTCCCCTTTCAGAAGGGCGAAAGGATTGATGCTGAGGTTCAGGCGCTGAAGCACAGCGAGGGTGTCGGACTTCACTCCCCTTCCTGCGTGCAGCAGAAGGCCGTCAATTCCGAGGCTGTCATAGCGGCTGAATTTGTCGTGAGGATAAGTGAGGACAAGGTCATCCACATTGACCCGCAGATGCGGGAAGGAACTTATGAGACTTCCGGAGATTTCGCCCAGATGAACTTCCCCATCGACCATTGAGGGCAGGTATTTCATCGCAATCGGAGTGAGCACTTTACCGCTGAGTACAATCTGCAACGCCGCGACGATGATTATCACCGCCGCCAGCACACCCGCAATGATGCGTCCGAAGAGTTTCTTTTCTTTCCCCATCCCCAATAATCTGAAAGCCTGCAAAGATAGCAATATTTTTCTTTAGAATCTATTTCTCAGTGCCGGGTCGTTGCCGTCCACCCAGGTCAGAACCGCATCTATTTTTTCGCTGCAAGACATATTGAATAGCCGTGCTGAATATAAGCACAAGGTAAATATTTAGGATAGAGTATGTTCAGAGGTCAATATTGAATTGGCTGGCTGGGGACAGCCAGCCAATTGTGAATTAATAGTAGAGCTCGGCGAGCGAAGCTGGCAGCTGGCCGAGAACTTCGAGATACGGAGATCCATCGACGAGCGTGAGACGATAGACTGTGTCATCCACGCGGTAGTACTCAACTCCGCTGAGCACTATGGTGTCGTAGTCGTCCGGCAGCTGATCGACGAGAGCTCCTGCAGGAGGAACGATGACCTCGTACTTGCCGCGGCTGTTGATCGTATAGAACACTCCGTCCTCGTAGTAGTAGTCGGTGTCGATTCCTGCGTAACTCTGGATAAGTTGCAGAGCATCGGCGATTTCGTAAGCCGAGAGTGCGCGTGAGGAATTCAGCGCGAGCTGAGAATTCTGCTTTGCAATCAGAGCGTTGTTTTCGGCAATGGTGCGGTTCTGCTGCAGGATCGTGCGGTAGTTCGAGTCTATCAGGTTCATATCGTGATATGCGTTGTGATAGTACGCGAAACGCACAGTCGCCATTGTCAGATCCTTGAGCGCCATATCGAGAACTACTCCGAACGGCGGACGGCAGACTCTGTAGTAGGATCCGTAAGGTGTGTAGTAAACGTCATCGTAGCAGTAATATCTGCGTCCCCAGTGCTTCATCTGGCGACAGGACGGCGGAAGTTCCTTCACTCTGTAGCCGAAGTAGTGATACTCAGGCTGATAGAAATGACCGACATTGTTGTAGGTCATAAAGTCGCGTTCCTTCGGAGGGATTCTGTGAAGGTCTCTCTGGTCGTCCATACGCATCTGGCCGCGGCCATAGGAATTCTGTGCCGGCTGGGCAGGCTCGTTGACGCGGTTCTGGCCGCCGCCCTGCATTCTCCGGTTGTTGCTGCCGTCCCGCTGCTGACTGTTGCTGCTGTTGGTGCTTCCGAGGCCCTTGTTCGTGACGCTGAGGTTTCGGCGTACCACACCTCCGCTTCTGTCCACCTGGCCGTTGTCACTGTCAGTTGTAATCTCAGTGATACTGTTGCCGTTTGAGGAAACGGAAGAACGGGATGTGGATGAAGAAGATGATGAGGATGATGAGCTGGACGAGTTATTGTCACGCACCGAGCGTACCACTCTGCTGCCGGAGGCATTTCCGCTGCGGTTCACTGTGGAGCTGCTGCCGGAGGAAGTCGTGGAGGAACTGCTCTTCGAACTGTTCTTTGAGCTGCTGCGGCTTACGCTGGAACCGCTCCTGGAACTGCTGGAGCTGCTGCGGTTTACGGTAGATGAACTGGAGCTGGATGATGAGCTGTTGGTCCGGTTCACCTGGGAGCCGCTTGACTTGGAAGTGCCTGTACTGCTTCGGTTAACTTGCGTTCCGCTTGACTTCGATGAGCTTGAGCTGCTTCTATTCACTTGCGTTCCGCTCGACTTCGAAGAGCTTGAGCTGCTGCGGTTTACCTGCGAGGATGAAGATTTATTGGAACTGGAGCTGCTCCGGTTCACCTGAGAAGATGTGTTTTTTGTGGAAGATCCGCTTCCGCTGCGGCTGACCTGTGCGAAAGACTCGGAAGGAGCTGCGGCCAATGCTATGGCGAGAATTGCAGCTGAAACTGTCCTGATAAAATACCGGTTCATAATCGTCTAGTTATTAGTAATTAATTTTTATCGATTTAAAATATGTAACATAATCCGTACCACAGACGCAGTGGCAGAGCCTGCCGGTGAACCTGCTTCACGGATATACATAGTCTTATCTGTCATTTTCTGCCGTAGTCAGGGTCGATTTTTCTTTCCGCGATGAAAGTGACGCCGACAGTCGCCATACAGCAGACCATCACCATCCAGAAGAAGTCAGTGTAGCCGAGTGACTCCTGCAGGAAGCCGGCGACGAGTCCGGGCAGCATCATCGAAAGTGCCATAAATGCCGTGCAGATGGCGTAGTGAGATGTCTTGAACTCGCCTTCGGAGAAGTACATCATATAGAGCATATAGGCTGTGAAGCCGAAACCGTAGCCGAACTGGTCGAAAGCCACGCACAGATACACTACCCAGAGCTCGGAAGGCTGGGTGATGGCCATATAGAGATAGACGGCACACGGGAGGGCGAGCGAAAGGGACATCGGCCAGAGCGATTTCTTAAGGCCGAAACGCGAGGCATAGAATCCTCCGAGAATGCCTCCGACCGTCAGCGCTATCACCCCGATGGTACCATACACCAGACCGGATTGGGCGGTACTCAGCCCAAGGCCGCCTGCGGACGGGTCATCCAGCATAAACGGGGTAAGCATCTTTACGGAAAACGCCTCCGGAAGACGGTAGAGGAGCATAAAGACTATTGCCAGCCACACTCCGTCCTTACGGAAAAAGCTGATCCATACGCGGGAGAAGTCTTTGAAAATCCGGGCTGCGCTGCCTGACGCATTCAGGCTGTCCGTATTGCGATCGGAAGTTTCAGCTTCCGGCAATGCGAAGAAGTGCCAGAGAGTAATGGCCGCAAAAAGCACGGAAGATGCGCCGAGAGTCAGGCTCCAGGCGCGCGGTATATCGCCTGTCTTCTGCTCCAGAATGCCTGCAAACACCACTATGATTCCCTGTCCGAATACAGACGCGATACGGTAGAATGTGCTTCTGATGCCCACAAACATTGACTGGCGCTTTCTGTCGAGGGCCAGCATATAGAATCCGTCCGCCGCGACATCGTGGGTCGCGGACGCGAAGGCAACTATGTAGAAGCAGACTATAGAGAGTCCGAACGCGTCAGGACTTACCGAAAGCGCGAGGGCGGCAAAGCCAATGGTAACCGTCAGCTGCATAGCGAGTATCCACCAGCGCTTGGTACGTATCACATCAACAAACGGGCTCCAGACCGGTTTGATCACCCAGGGAAGATAGAGCAGCGAAGTGTACATCGCAAGGTCGCCGTTGGACATTCCGAGACGCTTGAACATAGTGACGGAGATGACATTGACGATGAAATACGGTATCCCTTCCGCGAAATACAGCGTAGGGACCCAGGCCCAGGGGCTTATATTATTTGATTTCCGATCCTGCATAGTAGTGTGCCAATATCTGTCTGTAATCGTATCCTTTCGAGGCCATCACTGCGGCGCCTATCTGGCAGAGTCCCACGCCGTGGCCCCAGCCGTGGCCTTTGAGTACCACCGTATCGCCTTCCCAATGCACGTCGAAAGCTGAACTCTTCAGATGACTTTCGGAAAGCCATCGTCTGATAATCAGCTCCTTGCCTATGGTCATCGTGCGTTTTTCACCCTCGACCCTGAGAGTGCGGAGTCGTCCCGAGACTCCCCTTTCCAGAGGAACGAGGTCCCTTATGAGGCCGAAATCGAAGCCGCTGCGGCGATTTACCAGTTCGGAAAGCTCTTCTCTGGTATAGCGGACCTCCCATTCGTAGAAATCCTGGGTTTCCAGGTCATAATCGTTCAGAACCTGCGAGAGGACTGCCTCGTCGGCGGTATGGCAGAACGGATCGAGACCGGATCGATCCCCCGGAGTGTCCGGAACGCCCTGAAGATAAGGATAATCCCTGTCTTCCCAGCAGGTGGAGAAATTTTCCGTCACTCCCCCGCAGCACTTGGAGAAACGGGCGTCACATATCTCTCCGCCATAAGTCAGAACCTGTCCCCAGGTCTCGTCTATGGCCTTGCGGACATTTTCGCCCACGACCATGGAAAGTCCCTGATACCGCTGACAATGATCGTCCGCACACACGTCGAAATTCTTATGGTCATCGTGGTCGAACCAGGTGATATATGTATCATCGTTTATGACCGGTCCGGAAGCGGGTTTTCTGCGGTGTTCCAGCTGGCTCATCACCCAGGAGCGGGAGATGACCGCGTGAGCCTTGAGAAACTCCAGACTGGCCGAGGATTTCATCTCGGAGGAAATCACGCTCAGAAGGTAATCCTCCACCCCGATGGAATTGATGGCCGTTACCTTGTCACCTTCCACTATGAAGCGCAGGGAGCCGGCGAAAATCTGATTCACCTTTCTCTGCCAATGGAAATCGACTCCGATGACCACGTCATAGAGCCTGAAGGAAGGCTCGGCGAAGAGGGTGGACATCGTCACGGCATCGAAACAGAGTTCATCGTAAAGGACTCCGTTATAGTCTATTTTCCCGTCCCTGCAGCTCACGCTCTGGGGGCCCGCGCCGTCCGAGATGATTTCGAAACGGATGGTCGGAGCGGAGAGAATCCCCACCTGAATTTTGGGCTGCGTGCGGGTGAGACGCGAAATTATCATTTTCTCCACATCCGATTCCAGCGCCACTTCTTCCAGCATTTCCCCAAGGAGTTCAGGGGTCATTTTCCTGAAATCCGATGACACGGGAGCGATGAAGAATCCGGCGATGTCAGCGCAGCCGAAACTCATGGTCACGTGGTCATCACCTTCGGCCCGGTAGTGATGGGACCAGAGTCTGTGCCGGAGAACAACTATGGTACGGTATTCACCTTCAGCGTAATAGCTGAACAGATTGAACTTCGGTTCGTCTTCTCCCTCCTCTACCGGAGCCGTATCGACAAGTCTGTAGAAGAGCTTTGCGACAGATTTGGAAGTCTGTCCGCGAAGCACGAATACGCCCCGGATGAATCCAGTGAAATGGTAGAGTTCGGCATCCTGAACGGATGCAATGTAGTCCAGTTTCGGAGCTTTCCTGTCCCGAAGCTGAGCAAAGCTCTCATTTACAGCCGTTTCCAGCGACATAAGCGAGCGCGGGCAGGCCTGGAAGTGAAGATGGTCGGGAGCCGACGCTCCGCAGCGGGGACCGTTGTAAAAAAAAGTGAATGAAGGATAAGTCGCGGCCAGATCCAGCATATCGACATAATGGTGCCAGATGGACTGGCGCTCGTGCCGTTTCGAGGCTATCACGAGATGCTGGGGAAAAATCGGAAAGGGATTGATCTGAATATTGTATCCGCGCCCCTTGCGTCCGTCGAAGCCGAGCCTCATCTGTAGCGGAGACTCGTTCTCGGCACAGAGAAAGCAGGGACGAGCCTTGATGGAAGCCGGGTCGATGGATGCCGTCGTGGAGGTTATCCTGGCGGGATTGTGCTGCAGCGTGACTGTAAGGCCGCACACATCCAGAGATCTTACCTGCGCAGACTTGAGGTCGCGGAAAGCCGAAGATACGGCCGGCCAGATGGAAAGCTGGTCGCTTATGAATTTCTGTAAAGTGATTTCGTCTTTAGTCATAGGTTTCAATGTTTCGCCCGGGTCCGGTTACAGCAATGCCCCGAGAGTTTCGCGCACTCTGAGGTACTCGCTTTCAAAGTTAGGTGTAAAAAGCGAATCCGGCAAACATTTTTCTATCTCCCGGAATGTCCAATACCTCCCTTCAGCCACTTCGTCTCCGTCAGGGCGCGGCTGGTATGAACCGACAACCGCAAAGACATTCACAAGTTCGCGTTCGCGCTCAGTTTCCCAGACATAGCTGTCCAGACTTATCGGGGCGAAATCCACAAGTCCGAGCTCCTCGGCGGATTCCCGATAGAGCGCTTCCATAACCGTCTCACCGTAAGTGACGTGCCCTCCGACGGCCGTGTCCCAGAGCCCCGGAAGAAAGTCCTTGTGAAGAGAGCGTTTCTGAAGATACAGACTGCCGTCGCGGCGCAGGATATGAAGATGCACGACCGGATGCAGAGGGCGTGCGGCAGAGTGACAATAACTGCGTGAAGCACAGGCAAATACCTGTCCTGAAGCATCGCATACGGGAAGCACTTCTCCGCTGCGGCGGTCCTCAAGGGACTCCTTCAGCGGAATGAATGGCACAGAATCGGCAGGGTAAAAGAGTTCGACCATCGTTAGCTCAGAGGATAATTCAGAATCTCCAGTTCCTCAGGAGAATAGAGCAGCGAGTCGATAAAGCCCGGCGCCACGTGCGCGAGCAGCAGGAACACTCCCAGCGCGAGCAGCACAAGCACAATGACAGCTATCATAACTTTAAGGCCTCCGGCCAATCCTGTTCTGTGTTCCGTGCGCTCATCGGGCTTTTCCCGCTCATCGAGCTTGTCGAGATGCCCTACTGTCCCGCCATCATTCTCATCAGCAGCGTTTCCGGCAGGTTCAACCAACTCCACGGACGTCTCGACAGGCTCGATGGCCGCAGGACTTTCCTGAGTAGCCGCATTGGCCGGAGCATCCGGCCCGGAGAAGAGCATTCCGCTGAGTTTGCTCACGGCGCCGGAGAGTTCCGCCTGCGACTCGGTATGGTTTTTCATCGAGACGGGACGAAGGCCGAATCCGTCGGGATAGATATCCAGGTCGGCATCGGGAACAAAGAAGAAATTATTCTCGCGGGTGGCTCTGAGACGCCCCAGGCCCGGCATAACGACAACTTTCTTCTCCTTGAGAATGGATTTCATCTCGTCGAGGAAACGGACGATGATAAGGGAAGCGTCACTGAAGGAAACATTGTTCGAGGCGGCGTAAAAATCTATGAGAAGATGATCGTTTTCGGGCCGCTGGTAAAAGGAAAGTTTGCGGTAAGGAGGATTTACGGTATAGCCCCTGTCTGAGAAAGCGGCAGGCACTTCTTCGGCGACGAAAGTCCCCAATCCCGGGAGCGAAAGCTCGTCGTGATCGAGAATCAGTTCCCCTATCATTTTCGACAAAAGGTCTATATCCATAAAATCAAGCAGTTAAGTTTTCCGTGATTCCGGCAGGCCTGGTAAGACATTTCGTCATTCTTCTCCACCGCCCGCCGTTCGCGTCACAAAGATATAAAAAAACTCAAAAAAAATTTGCAGAAACGAGATTTTGGAGTACCTTTGCAATCCCGAAAGGAAAACACTCCTCCTTAGCTCAGTTGGTTAGAGCACCTGACTGTTAATCAGGGGGTCCTGGGTTCAAGTCCCCGAGGGGGAGCGAAAAAAAGGCGCCTGCATTTGCAGGCGCTTTTTT
>CAVFAZ010000033.1:0-15068 GCA_963620825.1 Kurthia senegalensis | reverse complement strand
CCGCCTCGCTGTCCCGATTCACGACCGCGCAGGCCGCTCCCGCGTCCAATGCCTTCAGAGCATAGGCGTTTCCGTCGAAATTCTCGCCTTTCAGGGCAATGAACATTTCCCCGCCCTCAAGGGTGCGGGTATCCGTACTGACGCGGCCGCCACACTGAAGATAACGGCCGTACAATTCCTCTATATTCATATCTGATTACTCCCGGGGCTGTGCCCCCGATTTTATTTCACGCCTGTGCTTCCGAAGCCACCCTCGCCCCTTTCGGACTCGGCAAGTTCCTCAGCCTCAACCCATTCCACCTGCTCGTGACGGGCGAAAACCATCTGCGCGATTCTCTCGCCCGGCTCCACCACGAAAGGCTCTTTGGAAAGATTCACCAGAATCACACCCACCTCCCCGCGATAGTCGGAATCGATGGTACCGGGGGCATTCAGGACGGTGACGCCCTTTTTCGCCGCCAGACCGCTGCGCGGACGTACCTGAGCTTCATACCCTTCGGGAATCTCGAGATAGAGGCCCGTCGGGATTACGGCCCTCTCCAGAGACTTCAGAATGAAGCGCTCCGGGATGGCGGCCTGCAGATCGACGCCTGCGGAAAAGGCCGTCGCATAATGCGGCAGCGGGAAACCCGACTTATTCAAAACCTTGACTTTCATACGATTACTATTTAGGAGCCATCTTATACAGGAAGGCCGTGATGATTACGAATATTACATTAGGCAGCCATAGGGCTATGCCAGGCGGCAGCAGGTCCGTATAGACGAACATCTGGCTGAAACGAAGGAAAAGAATGTACGAGAAGGCCAGGGCAATGCCTATGGCAATGTTCCAGCCGATTCCTCCCCTCTTCTTGCGGGACGAGAGCGAAACTCCCATCACGGTCAGGATGAAGGCCGAGAACGGCAGGGCCATACGGGTATGCTTCTCTATCAATGAATACTTTACGGAAACGTCCCCTCGCATCTTCTGGGTGCGTATCAGCTCGTTCAGCTCCCCTATCGTGAGTGTCTCCACAGTGGCCTTGTTGCGGTAGAAATCATCGATGGTAAGAGCGATTACCGTATCCTTCTCGGCTCCGCTTATAATCTTGTCACCGAGACCCTCGGAATAGTTTCTCGTGAAATATTTCTTGAGTTTCCAGGATGCGGTCGTACTGTCCCAGACAGCGCTTTCTGCGGAAGTCTTGCTCACCACGCGGTCGCCCTCCACCTGCTCCAGAGTGAAGCGGTAGGCGGTATTGCTCCACGAGCTGAAACTTTCCACGAACACGAAAGTGCCCGGAGCTATCTGATAGTGGACATTGCGCACATTGGTGGAGCGCTGCTTGATGTACTGCCCCTCGAAGGCGAGCCTGTGCACATTCGCGCGAGGAATGACATAGAGGCCCAGACCCATTGACACTGCGGCGATTATGGCCGCCGCCACCATATACGGAACCATCATCCTGTGGTAGCTCACTCCGCTCGAGAGAATCGCGATGATCTCCGAATTCGCGGCGAGGCGCGAAGTGAAGAAAATCACCGAAATGAACACGAACAGAGGGCTGAACATATTCACGAACTGAGGGATGAAGTTCACGTAATACTCCAGAATGATTTCCTTCAGAGGCGCCTGATGGGAGATGAAATTGTCGATCTTCTCGCTGATGTCGAAGATGATGACGATTCCGATGATCAGGATGAGCGCGATCACGAAGGTCAGGATGAACCTCTTGAATATGTACCAGTCCAGTTTCTTGATTCTCAGTTCCATACGCTACATTCTGGCGCTAATTTTCTTTACCGTGGTCTCCTTCCAGGAGAGGAAATCGCCCGAGATGATATGCTCCCGCGCCTGACGCACGAGGTCCAGGTAGAAGGCGAGATTGTGCTCGCTCGCGATCATCCCCGCGAACATTTCGCCCGCGATGAAAAGGTGCCTCAGATAAGCCTTCGAGTAATAATGGTCCACGAACGAAGTCCCCGCAGGGTCGAGCTCCGAGAAATCGTCCGCCCACTTCGCGTTGCGCATATTCATAATGCCGTTCCAGGTGAAAAGCATACCGTTGCGCGCATTGCGCGTAGGCATAACGCAGTCGAACATATCCACGCCGCGCGCGATGCCCTCGAGAATATTGGCCGGAGTGCCGACTCCCATCAGATAGCGCGGGCGGTCCGCAGGCAGCATCGGGCAGACGAGCTCGAGCATCTCGTACATCTTCTCGGTCGGTTCGCCTACGGCGAGACCTCCAATCGCGTAACCGTCTGCATTGAACTGCATTGCGTGCTCCGCCGCCCTTGTGCGCAGATCCGGATACACGCAGCCCTGGATAATCGGGAAAAAGCTCTGATTATAGCCGTACAGCGGCTCGGTTTCAGCGAAACGCTTGGCGTAGCGGTCGAGCCAGCCCTGGGTGAGCTTCAGGGACTTCTTCGCATAGTCATACTCGGCGTCCCCCGGACAGCACTCGTCGAGCGCCATCATAATGTCCGCTCCGATAATTCGCTGAGTGTCAACGTTGTTCTCAGGAGTAAAAGTATGACGGGAACCGTCAATATGGGAAGCGAAGGTGCAGCCCTCCGGGGTGAGCTTGCGGATCTTCGTCAGGGAAAATACCTGAAAGCCGCCGCTGTCGGTCAGAATCGGGCGGTCCCAATGCTCGAACCTGTGCAGTCCGCCGGCCTTTCGGAGCGTGTCCAGACCGGGACGCAGATACAGATGATAAGTGTTTCCGAGTATGATTTCCGCCCCTATGTCTTCCTTCAGCTCCTTATGATACACGCCTTTCACAGAGCCTACGGTACCCACGGGCATAAAAATCGGGGTATGGATCTCCCCGTGGTCCGTGGAAATGACTCCGCATCTTGCGGAAGAGGCGCTGTCGGTGGCGGTTAATGTGAATTTCATCTTTACAGTTTCAATAAAACCCTCAAAGGTAGCAAAAATCCGTACAATTTCTTACATTTGTTCCCTCAAAGAATCACAAAATGAAAGACAAGCACATCAGCCTCAGGCTAATCATTATGAACTTCCTGGAGTACGCCATCTGGGGAGCGTATCTTACTTCGATGGGAAGTTTCCTTGCAAAGTCCGGTTTCGGAGCCCAGATCTGGCTCTTCTTCGCCACGCAGGGCTTCGTATCCATCTTTATGCCGGCCATTATGGGAATCGTCGCTGACAAATGGATTCCGGCGCAGAAGGTTCTCTCTCTGTGTCAGGGAATTGCGGGAGTTTCGATGATTGCGGCGGGAGTCTATGCGATGACTGCCGGAGCGGCAATGCAGTTCGGCGTGTTCTACGCCCTCTATACTCTTAACGTAGCCTTCTTCATGCCGACCATAGCCATCTCCAACTCAGTGGCTTACAATGCATTGGAAGTCTGCGGCAAGGATCCTGTGAAAGATTTCCCTCCTATCCGCGTATTCGGAACCGTAGGTTTCATCTGCTGCATGCTCTTCGTGAACTTCATGAAGAACGGGGACGGAGTGCAGTACCAGCACACTTATAATCAGTTCCTTACCTCCGGCATCCTGAGCCTCGTGCTCTGCGTCTACGCCCTCACCCTGCCTAACTGCCCTTGCAAGCCTAAGGACGCGGTCAAGCAGTCCTTCGCCGAGGCCACGGGTCTTTCAGCGTTCAAGCTCTTCAAGCAGGGCCAGTTCGCCATCTTCTTCATCTTCTCGATGCTACTCGGAGCTTCACTGCAGATCACTAACGGTTACGCCAACACCTTCATCACCTCCTTCACCGAGCAGCCTGAATTCGCGAACGCCTGGGGAGCCCGCAACGCGAACGCGCTGATCTCCCTCTCGCAGATGTCCGAGACGCTCTGCATCCTGCTTATCCCGTTCTTTATGAAGAAGTTCGGCATCAAGAAAGTGATGCTCATCGCAATGTTCGCCTGGGTGTTCCGCTTCGGCTTCTTCGGCCTCGGCAATCCGGGTTCGGGCGTATGGCTCTTCATCCTCTCCTGCATCGTCTATGGTGTCGCGTTCGACTTCTTCAACATCTCCGGCTCGCTCTACGTTAACGAAAACACTTCCAAGGAGATGCGTTCCAGTGCCCAGGGTCTGTTCATGCTAATGACGAACGGCCTCGGCGCATCCATCGGCACCTACGCCGCCGGCAAGGTGGTCAACGCCTTCGTCTATAATCCGCAGGCCGCCGGAGCGGCGTCCAATTGGGCAGCTGCCTGGTACGTTTTCGCAGCCTACGCTCTGGTCGTGGCGATACTCTTCCTCATCCTCTTCAAGGATCCTGCGAAAGTCGCGAAAGCACAGCAGCCGCAGGCATAAAGGCTTTCAGCCAAGCTTTTTAAGCTCCATTTTCTGACGGATCACCCTCTCCAGCGAGAAGATTCTCCTGTCAGACTTGAAATACTTTATATCGTAACAGCGATACTCTATATGGGGGCCTGCCTTCCGGCAGGCCGTCATATATGAGGGATCGAATCCGAGATCCTCCAGTTCTTCGAGGGCGATGGACGCCACGCTCATCTCCAGAAGCCTGTCGAGGATCTCGTGGTTTTTCTCCAGTGCCCTCGAAACCCTCAGATGGATGCTGCGATAATTCCTGTTCAGCTTGTAGTGATAGCGGTTCCTGCACTCCTCGCAGCAGAATTTCTTCGTCACCCTTCCGTACTCTATCGCGTCTCCGCACTCCAGGCAGAGGCGCGCATTCTGTGATGTCTTGCTGTAAGCCATAGTTTTAAGTGTTTATGTGTGTCAGGAGGCGAATATGCATCCTTCCCGGGGAAAAACCTTGCGGACTGAAGAAATGCGCGGGGAGTTTTTATTGTTCTTGAATCCGCCTCGTTATTCTGTACTCTTTTTTGAGTCTGCGGGATTTCCGTGACGAAAACCGGCGCTAAAGAAACGGCATTGCCTTTTTCTGAATGCTAAGGAAAGGTATATTTTTTCGGATTCTTTCTTGAATCCGCTTGGAGTTGCCGCACACTCTTGCGTCCTTTGTCCCCGGGCTCCGGCGGAAGCGCGCACCGCTTCCGGAGCGAAATGAATTAAATATTGGACTTTCATTATGGAACAACTGAACAGAATCGAACTGAAGGGAACTGTGGGAAGCATCAGGGTGCAGACCTTTTCCGAAAAGAATGTCGCAAGAATCTCTCTTGTAACAAATTACGTCTATAAAAGCAAGGATGGGGATCCGGTGATCGAAACCACCTGGCACAGCATCTCCGCCTGGGAGAACAAGGCCTTCCCGGACCTTAAGAGCATACAGAAGGGAGACCGCCTGTATGTGGTGGGACGTCTGCGTAACCAGCGCTTCGTCGGAGGCGACGGCGTGGAGAGGACAGTGTGCGACGTGAACGCATATAAAATACAGAAGATAGACGCAGAAGAATTTAACTACGAATTCTAGACTCCTATGAAAACAGAAGTTTTCATATTGTTCATAGTTTTGCTTTCGACAGTTTCCTGTGCCACCCGCAGAAAGGTGGAAAAGCTGAGAAGCTCTCCCTCCGCACCTATACTCGCGCTTACGCGGGAGCAGAGCACGCCGGAGATAGGGATTCCCGAGAGATCTTCCGATTCGCTTGTCGTGATATCCGAGGATGGCCGGGAAACTGTCATTATGAAAGCCATACGTGACGATGACGGGGAGATGGTGGCAAACGACGTGCTCGACGCCGCGATGGTCACCGCCCGGTTCCGGAATGTGGCCGAAAGGCACGGCAGGATAGACCTCGAATTCCAGATCCGGGTTCCCAAGGCCCTGCAGGACAGCAAATGGCAGCTGCGTTTCCAGCCGAAGATGTTCTTTCTTTCAGACAGCGTAACACTGGATCCGGTGCTTGTCACCGGGAAGGGCTACAGAAAAGCGCAGCTGAGGGGCTATGAGCAGTATGCGAGATTTCTGTCCTCCATCATTACGGACACGACCAGGTTCATAGACCTGCATCAGCTGGAAGTATTTCTGGAACGCAACATCCCCGAATTGTTCGCCCTGAAGGGCGACACGACCTTCGTCTCGGACGAAGCCTTCGCCTCGGTCTATGGAGTTACCCAGAGGCAGGCTGTGGAGCATTACACGAACTGGATCAGGGTCCGCAGGAACCGTCACAGGCTCGACATCTCGGACAGGAAATTCCGCAGATACGTGAAGGCTCCCATCGTCTCGGAAGGGCTGAGGCTCGACACGGTAATCACGGCGGGTAACGGGGATTTCATCTACAACTATGTGCAGACCGTGAATACGCGTCCGAAACTCAAGAAGATAGACGTGACCCTGGACGGGGACATATACGAGCAGGACAAGCGGATATACAGGATCCCGAGAGGGGCCCCGCTCTCCTTCTACATCAGTTCGCTGAACTATTTCGTGGATTCCAGGGAACGCTATATGACGAAGGTGATCGAAAGGAAGGTGACGCAGTTCGACTCGTACAGGATCGACTTCGAGCAGGGACGCTCGGAAATCCTGCTCTCCCTTTCGGACAATGAAGCCGAAATCTCGCGGATACGCCTCCGGCTCTCGCAGCTGCTGGAAAACGAAGTTTTCGAACTGGATTCCATCACGGTCGGAGCATCCTCATCCCCCGAAGGGAGTCTGGAGACCAATGCCCGCCTGACCCAGAGACGCAGCGAAACCGTTTCGGAGTACTTCCAGAGCTATATAAGGCAGTACAGGGATTCCCTGATACGCAGCGACGGACTGTTTTACAATCTGGACCGCAGCTACTCCGGGGCAAGAACGAGTATCGACGGGCTCCGCTTCATCCCCAAGGGCCGGCCCGAGAACTGGGAGGACCTGGATTCGCTGGTGAAATATGACCCGTTTATGAGCAACGGGGACTATGATTCCTACCGCGAACTGTCCGTGCTGGAAGACCCGGACCGGAGGGAAGCGGAAATGAGGAAGCGGCCGTATTACGCTCATCTGCTGAAAGATGTGTATCCGAGACTGCGTACCGTGCGTTTCGATTTCTATATGCACCGAAAGGATATGGTGAAGGACACCGTCCACACCTCGGTTCTGGACACCGCATATATGAGGGGCGTAGGCGCACTTATGGACCACGACTACAGGCAGGCTCTGGAGATTTTGAGGCCATATGGGGATTACAACGCAGCCCTGGCCCTCACGCTGAACGACTATGACTCGGCTGCGAAGCACATTCTGCTGGGGGAACCCCGCAGCGCCCGTGTCGATTATCTGCTTTCAGTGCTGTATTCCAGGGAGGGCGACGAGCAGAATGCCGTCACAAGATACCTTGCGGCCTGCGCGGCGGATCCGAGCCTGATACACAGGGGGAATCTCGATCCGGAGATTTCCAGCCTCATCAAAAAATACGGTCTGAATGAAGATTTATACGACGGAGATATATGAGAAAAATACTTATAATCATTGCATTGGCAGCCTCTTCCTGTTCTTTGCAGCCCCCGTGCGAAGTGGCGGAGCCCGGCAGGGACGAAAAGACCCGCGTCACCGTCACCGTTTCCCGGGGAGCCACCCGGGCCACGGGAGTGAAGGAGGATGAAGAAGCGGCTGTAAACAGCCTTCAGGTGCTTGTATTCCATTCCGATGGAAACATCGATGCCGTAGGGAAAGGTAGTGGAGACAGTTTGACAGTGAATGTTACGGCTGGAAACGACAAGCGCCTGTGGGCTGTGGCCAATGCTCCAGATCTCTCGGGAGTGAGCCGGGAAGATGAACTGTGCGGCAGCATAAGCCGTCTCACGGACAATTCCATAGGGAGTTTCGTGATGTGCGGAAAGGCCGTCTCGGACATCATCGGAGACACCGGAATCAGCATCGAGCTGGTGAGGATGGTCGCGAAGGTGAGCCTTAAAGGCGTGACCAGGCAGTTCGACGCTGACGGATTGGCCGCAAGGCCGCTGACGGTGAAGGGGATATACCTCATAAACGTGCCCTCGGCACTCAGGCTGGACGGCGGCGGAGAGGTGGCGGATTGGCTGAACCGGGGGAAGTTCGAGAGCAGCGGAGCGGACGGTCTGCTGAGCGACCGGAATCTGAGCATTCAGCTCGACAACGGAGTGACTTACAGCGGCTTGCACAGCTTCTACTGCTATCCGAACACGACTTCCGAAGACAGCGTCGGGCAGAGCTGGAGTCCGCGGAAAACGCGCCTCGTGCTGGAGGCGGAGCTGGACGGGGGCACCTGCTGGTACTCGCTGACCTTCCCGCAGATTCTCCGCAACTGCAGCTATACCATCGGGAACCTTACGCTAAGCGGGAAAGGCAGTCCGACCCCTGACACACCATACGGACGTGACCCGATCAGCGCGAGCGTAACGGTGCTCGACTGGGCAAGCGGAAGCGAATACACTGAAAAATTATAATAAGGGCCTTACGGCCAATGTTCAATTCTTTAAAAATCAACTATGAAAACAAAATTATTATTCGCAGCGGCAGCGATTCTGGCCGCATCCTGCAATCAGATTCAGACAGTGGAGGAAGAAGTACAGAACACCAAAAGCGATGATACCGTGAAAGTCACGGTGAACATCAAGGGGGCGCCCGTGACGCGCTCCACCTCCATCGGCTCGGAAAACGAAGATGAGATTACGGACTACCAGATTTTCGTATTCGACGCTTCTTCCGGCGCCATAGAATCTTATGTCAAGGATGCCAACACATTGAATGTCAGCACGGGAGCGAAGGATTTCGTGGCGATGATAAACTGTCCGGAAGATCTCAAGAAAGTCGGAACCAAAGCAGATCTGATGGCGAAAACCAGCCTTCTGAAGAACAATTCTTCCGACCATTTCGAGATGATCGGATCCAAAAGAGTGACCATCGAGGGGGATACCAAAGTGGAACTGGAGGTGGAGAGAATGGTCTCGAAGGTGGTCATAGAATCTGTCACCACGGCCTTCACTTCGACTTATCTCGCCTCTCAGACATTCACCATCAAGGGAATATATCTGACCAATGTCGTGGCCAACAACAATTACTCCCTGAATCTGGATGCGAATTCCATCGTATGGTTCAATAAGCTCAAGGTCGATACGACAGATTCAAACGAAGCCAAAGCACTGACCCAGGACACCGGGATGACAGATAAGGTCCCTTACAGTACGGCGCACAGCTTCTACTGTTATCCGAACTCCTGCACGGACGATTCCACGGCCGCTGAATGGGCTCCGAGACACACGAGGCTCGTGATAGACACTACGCTCGGCTACTACACCATCAAGCTTCCGGTTCTGGAAAGAAACAAGATATATACCGTGAAGAATCTGAATATCACCAAGAAGGGAAGCGCCAATCCTTGGGAGGACATCACTACCTATAACGCGACATTTGAAATCACAGTCGCGAAATGGGTCGATGGAGAGATCGAGAGCAACGTAACCATTTAGCGCACGATGAAAAGGAAAGCACTCCTGACACTGCTGCCGGCAGTATTGATGACTCTGTCGTCCTGCTCCGTGAAGGAGGTCAGGGAGGACTGCCCCTGCCTGCTGAACGTGGATCTGAGACGCGCTTTCGATGACATCGTGAACGGACCGGAGGAACTGCTGATATCAGTGTATTGTCCCCAGACATTCTACCGTAAGACATATCTCTCATGGAATTTTCCGGACAGTCTGGAAATCAAGGTTCCGCGAGGACAGGTGACGGTTTCTGCCGTCTCTGTCCGAAGCGGCAGCAGTCTCAGGGACAGATCGCTGCTGATAAGTTACGGCAATCAGGCGGACAGCGTCTATGCTTTCAGCTCCACCGTAGATGCCAGCGGCGAATCCGCCCGGGAAAATGTGGAACTCCACAAGCAGTATTCCACTGTCTATCTGAAATTCCTGTGGTCGGAGGAGGGAATCCCCTCCTCCAGCCCCGGGCTCAGGATAAAGGGCAGTACCAACGGGCTGGTGACAGATGCGCTGGAGCCCACCAAGGGCGCGTTCTGCATAGAAATGCCTTCGGCGGACCTGGGCGGAGTCCTTTCTTTCCGGATTCCGAGACAGACCGACAAGAGCCTCACTCTGGAGATGTACGACCCTGACAGTCAGGAGATTCTGGACGAGATTCCTCTGGGAGAGCATATCGACCGGACCGGCTATGACTGGAATGCAGTCGATCTTCAGGATATCTACATAGAAATCGACTGTTCACAGACGGAAGTCACTGTGTCCGTAAGTGAATGGAACAGCGAAACCCCTTTCACGGAAACCATATAAATATTCGCGCTGCTATGAAAAACAGAATTATCATATTATTGCCGGCCCTCGCCTTCTGCGCAGCCTCCTGTCAGCAGGACGGTTTCGAAGATCGGGAGGAGGATGCCCAGGTGAGGGTGTCATTCAGTCTGGACCATTTCACCCAGACCAGGAGTTCATCCGCATCGGGAGAGAGCGAAATCAGAACGCTCCAGCTCTTCGCGGTGGACAGCGTCGGAGACATAGTGAGCGAGGCGTTCCAGGAAGGCGGTTCTCCCCTGAGTTTCAGGGGAAGGGTGGGAGAAAAATATCATCTGTATGTTTTTGCGAACAATCCCACCCGTATAGAAGGGCTTGAAACCAGGGAGGATATACTGGAATGGGAATACCGCACCGACCTTTCGGAGCATTTCTCCTCCGGCTTTCCCATGGCCGGCGAAGATGACCTGGAAGTCAGGGTGCGCAACTGCAGCACGAACATCGCTCTGACACGTCTGGTTTCCAAGCTGCAGCTGACTCTGGACAAATCCGATATGGATGTGCACGGGACCTTCTCCCTGAATTCGGTGAGGCTGCGCAACTGCCCGTCTGCGCTGAAGCCGTTTCAGCAGAAGCAGAAAGCCGCCATACTCGCAGATGTGGGGGATGGCGACGTGGCCGGGGCGGCGGATCTGGAGAAACTGAATTCGGGAGAAAGCGTCTGTTTCTACATCCTCGAGAATATGCAGGGAGACCTTCTGACGTCGAATACCGACCCCTGGGCGAAGATCCCTTCGAGTCTGGGGTCAGCGGAAGGGCTGTGCACATATCTCGAGGCCACAGGGACCTATGTATCACCGGGTTACAACGGCAGCGACAGCTACCGGATGTACCTCGGGAAAGACAATGTGAAGAATTTCGACCTCTGCCGGAACAGTCTTTACAGGCTGACTCTCTCCCCTACCGAGGACAATATGCGGATGGACGGGAACTGGAAGATCACCGCATCGGACTGGTCCGATACCAGATCGATGTACTTTTCTTCTTCGACTGTGAAAGTCAAGCCGGGCTATTCCCAGACCGTGACACTGAACTTCAGACCATCGGCATTTGATTTCACCCTCTCGGACGACGGGTTTGCAGATGCAGGTCTGAGCTGCAGCGCAAGCGGCAGCCAGATTACCGTTTCCTGCAGCAGTTCCGCCGTCAAGGGAAAGGACGTCAAACTGTACGCCAGGTCCTGGGACGGGAGGGTGGAAGCCGCCTGCACAGTCCACATCGGAGAGGGCGACGTCTGGTATAATGAGGTCAATATAACTCCTTACAATTCGACCATAGCGGTCGGTGAAACCGTTCAGCTCAAGGCGGTACTTCACTCAAAACTCTTCAGGGACGGGGAACTGTACCACGAATACTATAAGGATGTGACGACCCATTATGATTCCAGGTGGGAAACCAGTTTCTTCCAGAAATTCATCAGCGTGGAAAAGGGTCTGGTGACCGGTCTGGCGGTAGGTGAAAATGGGCTGCTCTCCTGCTCATACCTGGGTGCCTCCGGCGGTGCTCTGGTGACTGTCGTGGCAGCGGAAACCGGAACGGAAAGCAATTAGGCGCATTCCGTCCGGCCGCTCTGCGGCCAATTTGAAATAAAGTTAAACGCAAGGCGGGTGCCGGGAAATAATACCGGCGTCCGCTTTATTCCGTGCCATAGCGGCACCTTAGTGATTCCGAAAAAATATTCGCGGATTCCGCGCAAAAATGTTATTTTTGTCTCCGGAAAAACGGACGGACGCCAAAGGACCCCCCCTCCGGGCGTCCGGAAATTTTCACCGCCAAGATGAAATCCCTGAATATGAAGCTGAAATCTCTGAATATACTGCCCCTGTTTCTTGCCGCGGCCCTGACGGCCATAACGGTCCTGACCGCCTCCGGTCCCCGGGCCGGTCGGGGGGCCCAAGATTGTCGGGGGACCCAAACCTGCCGGGGAACCCAAGTTTGTCAAGGGACCCGCAACGAACGCCTGGACAGCATCAGAATGAACCGCGGAGGCATCTGCCCGGAAAAGCGCCCGGAAATCCGGGGAGTATGGGTCAGCACAGTCAAGGAACTGGATTGGCCGCAAGGCCGGTATGATGAGCAGGGGCAGAAGGAACTCTTCCGGCAGTACCTCGACGTCTTCGAGAGTCTGAACATAAATGCTGTTTTCTTTCAGGTACGGCCGCTTGCCGACGCCTTCTATGACTCTGGGATTGAGCCTTGGAGCGCTATGATCACTTCCGAGCAGGGCCGCGACCCGGGCTACGACGTGCTGCAATTCCTCATCGACGAGACCCACGCGCGCGGAATGCAGTTCCACGCCTGGATGAATCCCTACCGCATTGCAAGGCGCGACAGCGTCGGGGAGGCCTACCCTCCCCTCGACCCGGGAATCCCTCAGGAGCTTACGAGGGAGTATGCCCTTTGCCGCATCTACAATCCTGCGCTTCCGCAGGTGCGCGAACGCATTGCACTCATTATCAAGGATCTGGTGAGCCGTTATGATGTGGATGGGGTGCATTTTGACGATTATTTCTATCCGGCGCTGCAGAAGGGCGAGGTAATGGGGGACGAAGAGGATTACAAGACCTGGAGGGAAGACGAGAGCAGCATAGAGGAGTTCCGCCGGCACAATGTCGAGAGGATGGTAACTCTCGCTCACGATGCCGTAAAGGAGACGGATCCGAGCGTCATTTTCTCGATCAGTCCGAGCGGAAATTACGACTACTGCTATAATTCAATGTATTTCGACATAGAGGACATCTGCCGTAAAGGCCTGATAGATATGATTATACCTCAGCTCTATTGGTCCACTGCGGCCCGGACCGACTATTTCACTCCGCGTCTGGAGTGGTTCTCGAAGCATACCGCTGATGTTCCGATGCTCATCGGCTACGGGATTTATCGCTTCGGCACCCGCGACAGGGGCTTCGAGACGGCCGACGACTTCCTAAGGGAATACGCTCTGGCAAGCGGCTGCGACAAGGTCCGCGGCGGGATTCTGTTCCGCGCCGACGACCTTCTGCAGAACAGGGCCGGCATAACCGACACCATAGCCACCGTCTGGCGCGAACCCGTCCGCCTGCCGGAGATTATAGTTTCATCCCAATAAATGAGGATTGACAGGGAGGGTGAGGATTTCTAACTTTGCAAGCGTTTGCACGAGGGGTGGAAAGGTTACGAAAAAATCACTGTCTTATGAAAGTATTGTCATATTTGCTGGCGGCTACGGTGTGCATCTCCGTGGCTGCCTGCGGTTGCGGTGCCGGTACAGGGCATCAGCACGGGGAAGAGGCCGAGGAGCGGCACGAAGGTCACCATCACGATGAAGACGAGGATGAACACGCCCACGACGGCGAAATAGTTTTCTCGCAGCAGAAGCAGCAGACCTTCGGAGTGGCCGCCGAAGTGATTGAGCCTGAAGCCTTTGCCGAAGTCATCAAGGTCGGCGGACGCATCCTCCCGGCCCAGAGCGACGAGAGCGTCATCTCCGCCAGCACCTCCGGAATCGTCCATTTCACCGGCAAGGCCATAGCGGAGGGTTCGTACCTGAGCAAGGGCACCGCCTTCGCGGTCATCAACACCCAGACAGCCGACGGCGGAGACCCGATATCGAAAGCCCGCGCAGCCTATGAGACCGCCGAAAAGGAATACCTGAGAGATACCGAACTCCTGAAGGACAATATCATATCCCAGAGCCATTACGACCGCAGCAAGCTCGAGTACGAGCAGGCAAAGGCCGCCTACGAAGCCCTCTCGAGAAGCGGCTACGGCGAGGGCGGACTTAACGTCAACGCTCCCGCAAGCGGCTACGTGACAGACATTTACGTAAAGGACGGGGAGTACGTCTCCACCGGCGAGACCCTCGCAGTCATCAGCCGCGGCAGCAAACTCACCCTTCGCGCCGAAGCCCCGCTTAAGTACTACGCCACCCTTCCTAAAGTGGCCACGGCCAATTTCGCAATGCCTGACGGAGAGGTAGTCTGCCTCAGCGACCATAACGGCCGTCTGATAGGATTCAGCCGAACGGCCGAGGAAGGGTTCCTCCCTGTGACATTTGAATTCGACCGTTGCTCCGGCGCCATACCGGGAGCCTGTGTGGATGTCTGGCTCAAGACCGGCGAAACCGCTGACGCCCTCACAGTCCCTGTCGATGCAGTGGTGGAAAGCCAGGGGATTTACAGCGTATTCATCCAGCACGAGGATGACGCCTTCCTCAAAAGAGACGTGACACTCGGCGGCAGCGACGGCCTTAAAGTCCGGATACTCAGCGGAATAAACCCGGGAGACAAGGTAGTCACCAGGGGCGCGATGCAGATAAAGCTCGCTTCCGTTGCAGCAGTACCTTCAGGACACAACCATCAGCATTGACAGGCCTATGCTGAACAAAATCATACGTTTCGCCCTTGACAACAGGCTGGTAATCCTCGCCTGCAGCGTACTGCTGATAATAGGGGGCCTGTATTCGGTAAACACCACCGACGTCGATGTGTTCCCTGACCTGAACGCGCCGACGGTAGTTGTAATGACAGAAGCCGAAGGAATGGCGGCGGAAGAAGTCGAAAGACTCGTCACATTTCCAGTCGAGACAGCATTGAACGGAGCGACGAACGTTCGTCGCGTCCGTTCGTCCTCCACCAACGGATTCTCGAACGTGTCCGTCGAATTCGACTGGGGCACAGACATTTACATTGCACGCCAGATAGTCTCGGAAAAGATTGCGATGCTCTCCGGAGAGCTCCCGGACAATGTCGGCACCCCGACGCTCGGTCCGCAGTCCTCGATCCTCGGAGAGATGCTCATTATCGGCCTTACGGCGGGTGAGACCTCGCTGGAAGACCTGAGAACAATAGCGGATTGGACGATTCGTCCGCGCCTTCTCTCCACCGGCGGAGTCGCGCAGGTGGCGGTTATGGGCGGCGACATCAAAG
>CAVFAZ010000032.1:0-25295 GCA_963620825.1 Kurthia senegalensis | reverse complement strand
GGAGGTTGCTGACTGCGTAGGAGTCCTTGCCCTCCAGGGTGTAGCTCTGCTCGATATAGCCGCCGCCCGTGAACGGAAGCCTCATAACGACTGTGGAGTCGGTATGCTCCGCAACGGCGAAAACGAAGTCCGAAGTCTTGATGTACTCGCCGGTATAGACACTGGCGGCATACTCGCAGCTGCCCTCCCTGAAGAGGTACAGGTCTGTGCTGTCGGAAGTCTTGTAATCTTTTATTCTTACCGAATATGGCTTCGCGCCCTTTGTGGTGAACTTGATTTCAAGTTTGTCGTTCTCCAGAGTGATGAATTCCTCTGTAAGATGCGAAGACGCCTCCAGAAGGGTGTCCTTATAGATGGCAACCTGCTGGGCAGGAGCCGCGGTATCGCTAATCTGAATTTCGGTTTGAGCTTCCTGCGGATGTTCTGCGGCCCAGGCGATGGAATCCGCTCTCGCAACGGAATCCAGCTGTGCCTGATATTCTGCCTGATACTCGGCCTGTTTGCGAGCCACACCCGCCTGATACCAGGTGAAGCCGAAAAGGATGACTCCTATAAGGACGAAGCCGATGATCGAATTTTTATCCATTATTCTCCTCCGTGTTTCTGATCTTCTCCTCAAGCTCCTTCAGCTCCTTCTTGGCGTTCTCTATCCTCTCCTGCATCTGCTGGATGAGCGGGGCGGAGTTCTTTGACATTGCGAAGAATCCTATATTGTTCTCATAAGTGTCTATGTCCTGCTGCAGAGCGTTGTACCTCTGGATAAGGATATCCTTTTCGCTGCGCGGAGCCCTGGATGCGCGGGTCTGACCGCCGTATTGGCCGTGGCCGCCTCTCTGCGAGAATTCAGGGAACTTGGCCTGCATAGCCTCTTTCCAGGCATTGTTTATGGTATCCTTTTCCTTGAACGGGACGAAACCGATGGCCTGCCACTTCTCGGAGAAGGCGTTCATCGCCTCGGTGTCGGAAGCATCGCCCTTGACTTCGTAGGCATTGACCTCCTCCACGAGCTTGCGCTTGGCCTTGAGGTTACCGTAGAAGTCGTTCTCAGGCTTGGCCTGCTTGTCCCTCTCTGCGAAGAACTCGTCGCAGGCGGCGCGGAAACGCTTCCAGAGCTGCTCGCTCTTCTTGCGCGGAACTGCGCCGATTTCCTTCCACTGCTTCTGGAGATTGATGAACTGGTCGGTGGCCTTCTTCCACTCGGTGCTGGACTTGAGAGCCTCCGCCTGCTCGATGAGAGAGAGCTTCCTGTCCATATTCTCGTTCATATTGTCCTTATACTCTGTATAGAACACGCGCTTCTTCTCGAAGAACTTGTCGCAGGCGGCGCGGAAACGGTCGTAAATCTTCTGATTGTCCTTCTTCGACGCGAA
Organism: Kurthia senegalensis; assembly: GCA_963620825.1. Classification (GTDB taxonomy): domain Bacteria; phylum Bacteroidota; class Bacteroidia; order Bacteroidales; family UBA932; genus Cryptobacteroides. The sequence goes on along the minus strand of CAVFAZ010000032.1, from coordinate 23,925 downwards.
ACCGATGCTCTTCCACTGTTTCTGGATGTCCTCGATCTCCTTGGAGAGGGAGTTCCACTCATTGGAGCCTTTGACTTCCTTCTCGGCGATGGCCTCCACAAGTTCGCAGAGCTTGGTCTTGGCGACCAGGTTCTCGGCCTGCTTGGACTTCTGGCCTTCGAAATAAGCCTGATACTTCTTGTTGATTACGGATGTAGCGGCGCGGAAACGCTCCCAGATGGAATCGCGGAACTCCTTGGCAACAGGACCGAATTCCTTCCACTGCTCGTGCAGTTTCTGGAGCTCGTGGAATGCCTCCACTACATTCTCGTTCTCGGAGAGTTTCTCCGCAGCCTCGCAGAAAGCCTGCTTGGCTTCGAGATTCTTGCGGAAATCGAGGTCGCGAAGGTCACGGTTAATCTTCACCATATCGTAGAACTTCTCCACATAATACTGATAGGAGTCGTTCACGTCTCTGAAATTCTGAACCGGAACCGGGCCGACGGCTCTCCAGCGGGCCTGGATCTCACGGAATGCAGGGAATGTGGCGCTTACGTCCTCCTGCTTCTCCACGAGAGCCTTGAGGTCCTCGATGACGGCGAGTTTGAGCTTGTAATTGTTCTCCCTCTCGCTTTCCTGCTGACGGTTGTATTCGGCTCTTTCCTTCTTATAGTCATTATAAAGGGACTTGAAACCCGCCTCAATGGCCTCGAACGGATTCACTCTTGCTTCGCCCTCGGCTTCCGGAGCCCTAGCCGCATCTTCTGCCTCAGGGGCATCCTCCTCGCCCGGTTCATCAACCTGGGCACCGAGACCGGCTTCGAATTTTTCTCTGGAAAGTTTCCTGTAGAATGCGGATTTGATGGCTTCAGCTTCTTTCGAATGCTTTACCCTCTCCATACCTTCTCCGAGTTTCTGGAAGAGCTCGACGAGTTCGGACAGAGTCTTTTCTGCATAGTTCACGGTCTCGTGGACTTCCTCTTCGGCGGCTGGGGTCTCGGAAGGCTCTGCTGCAGGCGTCTCGACAGGCTCTGTGGCCGTTGGCTCAGCCGGCGTCCCGACAGGTTCGGCGACCGGGGATTCAGCTTCCGGTGCTTCGACAGGTTCGGCGACAGGCGCTTCGACTTTCTCGACCGTTTCTTCTACAGGTTGTGCTTTAGGCTCAAGTACATCTGAAGACATATTCTCTTCAGGAATGATAACATCGCTCATAATAAAAGAGTTTCAAGGTTGAATACTAATTCCTGACATCTGCGGGGCCTGGAGCCATCCGGAGCCGGAGGCCTGAAGCCTGCACAATGTCACTTACAAGACGCAAATATACCTATTTTTAAGTAAAAATGCTATTTTTGCAGACCAATATACAAGATAATATGCGCATTGACATTCTATCGGTAGTCCCCGAATTGCTCGAAAGTCCGCTCGCCCACTCCATAGTGGGACGCGCCATCAAAAAAGGTCTCGTGGAAATCCACGTCCACAACCTCCGAAAATACGGCATAGGTCCGCGCAGGAACGTGGACGACTACAGTTACGGCGGAGACGCGGGGATGGTGATGATGGTCGAGCCAGTTTACAGGATGATCGAGGAGCTGAAGGCCGAAAGGGAGTACGATGAGGTCATATATATGTCACCCGACGGGGAGATTCTGGAGCAGGGAATTTCCAACGAGCTTTCGCTCAAGGAAAACATAATCATCCTCTGCGGCCACTACAAAGGCGTAGACCACCGCATCCGCGAGCATCTCATAACGCGCGAAATCTCAGTGGGAGACTATGTGGTCAGCGGCGGAGAGATTCCTGCCGCCCTTCTGGCCGACAGCATCGTGCGTCTGATTCCCGGCGCGCTCACCGACGAGACCTCTGCGCTGAGCGATTCCTTTCAGGACAGCCTTCTCTCACCTCCGGTCTATACAAGGCCTGCAGAATTCAACGGCTGGAAAGTTCCGGATGTGCTCTTAAGCGGTGATCCTAAAAAGATTAGGGCCTGGCAGGACGAGCAGGCAATGGAAAGAACCAAATTGTTACGTCCGAAGCTCCTGAAATAATAAAATAATTTATTAATACGTTTTTTGACAAATAATTTTGCAGTTTCGAAAAACGTCTTTATATTTGCAACCAGTTTTTAAAACGATAAATAAAAGACACATTCTAACCAACAATAATTAACCTTCTTAGGTAATACACTACTAACTAACTAATAAATCCCGCAGCGATGCGGGATTTATTATTACCATTCACATTTTTCTTGCTTTTGCTTTCGTTTTTCACTATCTTTGCGGAGATTGGATTGCAGTATAGAAATGCTTGAGAGTTTACATAAGAATTTCGAAAAACTTATAGCCCTCTACGAAACTTCCAGGGAGGAGAACGTCTCTCTGAAAAGCCAGCTGGAGAAGGCTACGGCTGACTGCAAGACTCTCAGTGATAGGATTGTGGAGCTGGAAAGACAGATAGATAACCTCAGACTCGCCGAGGCATTCTCGGCCGCCCCCGAAGGCGGAAACGGTGAAGCCCGACTCAGAGTCGATAGATTAATCAGGGAGATAGATAAATGCATTTCCCTGCTTGAGAAATGATGGGACAGAGTGTCACTATAAAAATTGCGGGAAAGGAGTTCCCCCTGAAGGCGGCTTCTCCCGAAATCGAGCAGATGATGAGGATTGCTGCAGAGCAGATAAATCAGAAATTGTCTGACTACAGTGCACGCTTCCCGGATAAGACTTTAGCCGACAAGCTCGCCTTCGTGGCTCTTAATGAAGCAGTTACCAAGATATCCTGTATGCGCAGGCTGGAAATGCTAGACAAGGAGGTGAAGGAAATGACCGGCGAGACTGACAAATATCTGAAGAGTATAGAAGAAATATAGCCGTCAGCCCGAACGCTGAAAACAACAGGTTTCACGGAACCGGGTGACCTCGCTGCCGGAAGGCGGGCCAGCACAGACTGGATACCTGAAACGCGGCGGAGCCCAAATCTTGATAGATAGATTTTTCTGTCTGAGAGCTGACGGTTTTTATATACCTTTTTCCCGCGATCACAGTCCATAACAAGGAACTCCGGACGAGTTCCCCGTGTGGATTGATTATTACTAACTAGTTATAAATAACTTATGATCGCTTTATATTGCATTCTGGCCGCATTAGCAGGAGCCGCAGTCGCTCTGGCCATCTATATAACTCTGCACAGACGCAGTCTGAAAGGACACAGGGAAGACATTCTCGAACAGGCTGAAATCGAGGGTGAAAACATAAAGAAGGAGAAAATCGTCCAGGCGAAGGAGAAGTTCCTCCAGCTCAAGAGCGAGCACGAGCAGTACGTGAACGAGAAGAATTCGCAGCTGCGCGAAGCCGAGAACCGCATCAAGCAGAAGGAGAATTCACTGAACCAGAAAAACGAAGAGCTCAACCGCAAAAACAAGGAGAACGACTCCCTGCGCCAGAGCCTTCAGGCCCAGAAGGAGAACGTGGAACGCAAGGGCGAGGAATACGAAAAGCTCATTTCCCAGGCCAACAAACAGCTCGAGACCATAGCCGGCCTGAGCGCAAACGACGCCAAGCAGATTCTGATGGAGAATATGAAGGCCGAGGCGCGCAGCGAGGCTCAGGCATACATCAACGACACTATGGATGAGGCCCGCCTGACGGCGACCAAGGAGGCCAAGCGCATAGTAATCAACACTATACAGCGCACCGCCACTGAAACCGCCATCGAAAATGCAGTCACGACCTTCCCTATCGAAAACGACGAAATCAAAGGCCGCATCATTGGCCGTGAAGGCCGCAACATCCGCGCGCTCGAAGCCGCTACGGGCGTCGAAATCGTGGTTGACGACACTCCTGACGCGATTCTGCTCAGCGCATTCGACCCGGTACGCCGCGAGGTGGCACGTCTCGCGCTGCACCAGCTCGTCATCGACGGACGTATCCACCCGGCACGCATCGAGGAGGTCGTAGCGAAGGTGAGCAAGCAGCTCGAAGACGAGATTCTGGAGACCGGAAAGCGCACCTGCATCGACCTGGGCATCCACGGAATGAACATCGAGCTGGTCAAGCTCATCGGCCGTATGAAGTACCGTTCATCTTACGGACAGAACCTTCTGCAGCACTCACGCGAGGTTGCAAACATCTGTGCCATAATGGCTTCCGAGCTCGGGCTCAATCCTAAGACAGCGAAACGCGCGGGACTTCTCCACGATATAGGAAAGGTTTCCGACCTCGATACCGAACTCCCTCACGCACTTCTGGGAGCCAAGCTGGCAGAGCAGTACAAGGAGAAGCCTGAAATCGTGAACGCCATCGGCGCGCACCACGAGGAGATGGAGATGACCTCTGTGATAGCTCCGCTCGTGCTGGTCGGTGACGCCATTTCCGGCGCCCGTCCTGGTGCCCGCCGCGAGGTTATCGAGTCCTATATCAAGCGTTTGAAGTGTATGGAGGACCTCGCCACGGCATATCCGGGCGTGACCAAGTCCTATGCCATCCAGGCCGGCCGCGAGCTGCGCGTGATCGTCGGCGCCGAGTCTGTTTCAGACGAACAGGCTGGACTCCTCTCGACCGACATCGCACAGAAGATCCAGGAGGAAATGACTTACCCGGGACAGGTCAAGATCACCGTCATCCGCGAAACCCGTTCAGTAGCATATGCGAAGTAAAATTTCACTCGCGTGGAAAATACTTTGCGCGAGCATATTGGCAGCTCTGCTTCCGCTCACGCTGTCAGCCCAGGGGCCTTCGGCCAACAGTTACATAGATTGGTCGTCTTCCGTCGTTCCGACGGAAGACGACCAATATGAAATTCATCTCGTCGGCAAGCTTGCGAAGGGGATGCACACCTATTCCCTTACGGATGAGGATTCCGCCACTCAGGTGGAGTTGAGCGCGACGGGGGCGGCGAAGGTCGTCAGCGGGCCGGAGGTGCTCTCCCCTATTCAGAAGGAAAACGGTTCTGAGTGCATTTACGACACTTTCGAACTGATTCTGAGGGCTGAGGGCGAAGGCAGCATAAGCGGCACCGTGTCAGTGCTTTGCTGCAGCGACACTTTCTGCACGCCGTGGATTGACTGGGATTTCAGCGTCAGTCTGCCGCCCTCGCAGGAGGCGGTGATTGCGCCTTCTTCTCAGGCCGAATCATCTGACGGCGGGACTTCCGCAAGCATCTGGGCACTGATTCTGGAGGCGATTCTCTGGGGCCTCGCGATGCTTCTGACGCCTTGCGTATTCCCTATGGTGCCGATGACGGTGTCCTTTTTCATCAAGGGCAGCGAATCGCCCGCCCAGGGCCGCGTCAAGGCCGCTCTCTACGGGCTTTTCATCGTCCTGCTCTACACAGTCCCTATCTGTCTTCTGATTCTCATCACGAGAATCGTCGGCGGAAGCACTGTCACAGCAGATATATTCAACTGGCTGTCAACGCATTGGCTGCCTAATATCATCTTCTTCGTCATCTTTATGATCTTCGCGGCGAGCTTTTTCGGAGCTTTCGAAATCACCCTGCCGTCGAAGTGGACGAATTCCGCTGACCGCAAAAGTGAAAAAGCCGGTATCGGCGGCATATTCTTTCTCGCCCTCACCCTGGTTCTGGTAAGCTTCAGCTGCACAGGACCTATCGTGGGCACGGTGCTCATCAAGAGCACGAGCGGCGAGTTCTGGGCTCCGATGATTACGATGCTGGCCTTCAGCATCGCTTTCGCCCTGCCATTCACCATCCTGGCCCTCTTCCCCGCCCTTCTGAAAAAGCTTCCGAAGAGCGGCGGCTGGCTTAACAGCGTGAAGGTGGTGCTGGGTTTCATCGAAATCGCCCTGGGCTTCAAGTTCCTGAGCACCGCCGACCAGACCTATCACTGGCATCTGCTGGACAGGGAGATATATCTGGCCATCTGGATTGTAACATTCTCGCTTCTGGGACTTTATCTTCTGGGTAAGATTCGTTTCCGTCACGACTCCCCAGTGGAGTACGTATCGGTAAAGCGTCTTGTTATGTCCATCGCAGTATTCACTTTCGTAGTCTATATGATTCCGGGAATGTGGGGCGCTCCTCTGAAGGCACTCTCGGGCTATCTACCTCCTATGGAGACACAGGATTTCGTGCTGGGACAGGAGGGCTCGGCTACAGCGCCTGCAGCACAGGCCGTTCCGGTGGCATCAGTTACGTCTGATGGAACCGAAACCATAGCCCACAATCTTCAGGCCTACACCAACCTTGATGCCGGTATCGCTGCGGCTGCCGCCGCAGGCAAGCCTGTTTTCGTGGACATCACCGGCCACGGCTGCGTGAACTGCCGCGAGATGGAGGCGAGGGTCTGGAGCGATCCGAGAGTCCTTGCGAAACTTCAGAATGAGTTCGTGATTGTGGCCCTCTACGTGGACGACAAGACGAAACTGCCTGAGTCCGAATGGGTTTACAATGACAGCGGCCGCGCGCTCAAGGATGTCGGCCGCGTGAATTCCTGGATTGCGCTGAAGCGCTTCGGCGTGAATTCCCAGCCGAACTACTTCATCCTCGACTCCGAAGGACAAATCCTCCGCGGTCCCCGTGCCTACGACCTCGACGTCGAGGCCTTTCTAAAATGGATGATATTATAATTCCCCCTCGGTCCCCCAGACGGGGGAAGTGGTCCTCCGCGCGAGCTATCTCACAAGCCTACCCTGCTCGCGCTGCGGACGCCGCCTGACGCGGCCCGTTAGGAGCTCCGATTCAGCGCGTTACAAAAATAAAAAAGCGGCCGTTTGGCCGCTTTTTTTATAACCTCTCGATCATCCGCTTGAAGAGAGCGGTCATGCGACCGGCGGCGGCATTGCCGGCGATGAGCACGTCCTCGCCGTCATTAAGAGTTGTCGATTCGTTCGTGGTGTTGCAGATATTAGTGACCACAGACATACCGAACACCCGCATATCGCAGTGACGCGCCACGATAACCTCCGGAATCGTGGACATACCCTGAAGATCCACACCTATCATTCTGTAGAACCGCACTTCTGCAGGAGTCTCATAACAAGGACCCGTAGTGGCGAAATAAACTCCGTCGTGCAGCTTGATGCCAAGCTCATCACCCACCTCGTGGGCAAGCTTGCGAAGATCCTTGTCATAAGCGCAGGTCATATCCGGGAAACGCGGACCGAACTCATTAAGATTCTGTCCCAGAAGCGGATCCGGCATAAAGCGGATGTGGTCTTTTATGACCACCAGGTCACCTATTTTATACTCAGGATTGTTTCCGCCGGCGGCATTGGAAACGAAAAGGTATTGGACGCCAAGCAGTTTCATAACGCGAACCGGAAGAGTCACCTGATCCATCGAGTAACCCTCGTAAAAATGGAAACGCCCCTGCATAGCCATAACGTGCTTCCCTCCCAGAAGGCCCAGGATAAGATTTCCTTTGTGCCCTATGGCAGTCGAAACCGGAAAACCCGGAATCTCAGAATATGGAATGACAATCTGTTCAGTGATCTCGTCGGCAAGTTTTCCCAGGCCGCTGCCCAGAATAATGCCCACCGTCGGCTTCAGAAAACCTATCTTCTCTCTGAGATAAGCCGCTGAATCGTGTATGGTTTCAAGTCTTTTCTGCATAGTTATTATCGATTATATGGTTAATACACAACAGGCAAATCACAAGCTCGGAGATACCTGTTCAACAAATCCTCTTCATCACCCGTCTAGCCTCCCGCATAATTTCCTCCTCCCCTTCTATCTGACGCTTCCTCATCACGAACTTTCCATTCACGAGCACTGACTCAATGCAGTCACTGTGAGCTGAATAGACAAAATTGGCAAGGAACGGTGCAGGCGAAAGGAACGCCACGCTGTCCGTATTCACGATGCAGATGTCAGCCATCCGGCCCACCTCAATGGAACCGGTATTCAGCCCGAGGGCCCGTGCACCATTGGCGGTAGCCATAGACATCAGCTCGGGCAGAGGCATCGCGGCGGGATTGCCCCTCCACGCCTTCTGAACGAGGGCGGAAGTCTTTATAGCCTCGAGTATATCGAAATTGTTCGACGAGGCGGCGCCGTCAGTGCCGATGCAGACGTTCGCGCCGGCATCCCGGAGTTCCTGATAGCGGAACTTGTAGCCGGAAGCGAGCTTGGTGTTGGAGTTGACATTGTGCACGCAGGTCACGTGATGCTCGCCGAGAAGCTCCACGTCGTGAGGCGTAAGATGCAGAGTATGAGCAGCTATGAGCTTGTCCGAGAGCAGTCCGAGCCTGTCGAGATACTCCACCGGCGTAAGTCCGCCGTGCACGGCCTTGCAGTCCTCCACCTCCCTGGCCGTTTCAGCCAGATGAATGTGAAGCGGGATATTGAACTCGCGCGCGAGTTCGCCAGCCCAGAGCATAAGGTCCTCACTCACAGAGTATATGGCGTGGAACGCCAATGTGCACACGAAATTCGCGTCCTGACGCTGGACCGCCGCGGAAGTTCTCTCGCGGCACTGGATGCGCTGCTTCTGCGCGACTTTCTCCGAGCCGCGGTCCATAAGATCGTAGCCGGTCGCGATACGGACGCCCATCTCACGGGCAGCCTCCTCAGAAGATGCGAAATGCCAATAGTGGTCGTTGAAGGTCGTGGTACCGCTGCGGATCATCTCCAGACAGGCGAGCTTCGTGCTCCAATACACGAATTCGCGGTCCACGTTCTCCTCGACCTTCCAGATATGGCTCAGCCAATCCCGGAACAGCACGTCCTCGCCGATTCCGCGCATCATCGTCATCGGAGAATGCGCGTGCATATTCACGAAGCCCGGAACGGCCTGACGGCCGGTGCAGTCCTCCACCTGGCAGCCTTTTGTGGGCTTCAGCCTGCCGGCTGCGGCAATCTCCGATATGACACCGCCTTCTATGGCGATGTCTTTGCGGGAATTGCCCAGACCGATATTTTTCAACAGAACATCCATAGAGGGCCTCCGCTAAAGGTCATCGAATTCAACGCCCTTCTGATCAGGATCTTCGTTTCTCTGTTCGAAATCCCTGCCGTCCAGACAGTTCTTCTTTATGTATTCGATGACGTCCTTCAGGCCTTCCTGGAATTTCTCGAAATCTTCTTTATAGAGGAAAATCTTGTGCTTGTCATAAGTGAAACTGCCGTCACGCTCCTGCTTGCGCTTGCTTTCAGTGATGGTGAGGTAGAAGTCATTGTTGCCCTTGGTGGCCTTGACATCAAAAAAATAAGTACGTTTTCCAGCTCTTACAGGCTTTGAAAAAACATCCTCTGCACTGCGCTCCGGACTTCCGGCGCGATCAAAATCATCTCTGTACATATTTTCGTTATTTTAAATCACTTTTTTAAAACCAATCTTTGCAAAATTAGAATAAATTCCGGATTCTCGTGTTATCTTTGCATCGAATTTTTGTTTGAAATAAGATGCTCAACAGAAGAATCCTACGAATCAAGGCCTTCAAGGTTCTCTACAGTTATGCGGAGAACCCGTCTATGAGTCTGAAAGAAGCTGAATCCCAGCTTGAAATGTCCTGCAAGGCCACACGCGACCTGTATCTGTTTATGCTTGCCATCATCCCGCCCCTCACGGCAGAGGCCGCTGAAAGGATCAGAATCGCCCGCGAGAAATTCAACCCTACCGAAGAGGAAAAGAACCCGAATACCAAATTCGCGGAGAACGCCCTTGCGAAGTATTTTGACAATGACCCTGATTTCCAGAAGATTATCACCAAGCAGAAACTTTCCTGGGACCAGTACGACGTTCTGATACGCAAGACTTATGACAGCATCCGCACCAAGGACTGGTTCGCAAGGTATATGGCCAGTCCGGAAAGGTCTCTGAAAGAGGACTGCAAACTGTTCGAGCACATCTTCGAGGAGGAATTCGTGGACAGCACCGACCTGGAGGAGATACTCGAGGATCTGTCCCTGTACTGGACAGACGACCTCGCATACGCATTGAGCTACTGCTGCTCCACTCTGGAAGACCTCGCCAAGGGCGGGAGCTGGTCCCTGATACCTCTGTACAAGAGCGAAATGTCCGGAAAGCCGGGCATCGACAGCGACAAGGCCTTCGTGACCAAGCTTCTCAGAACCGCGTTCACCGGCTTCCCGAGATACAGCGCGATGATTGCCGAAGCAGTCCCGAAGTGGGACAAGGACAGACTCTTCACCGTCGATATGATGCTGATAATCTGCGGATTGGCCGAGGCCCAGGCCTTTCCTGAGATTCCGGTGAAAGTCACCATAAACGAATACGTCGAGATCACCAAATACTACAGCACCCCCAAGAGCCGCTCGTTCGTGAACGGTCTTCTGGACAAGCTCATACAGGAAATGGTGGAAAACGGCGGCATCGTCAAGACAGGCAGAGGCTTATTGTAAGTTCTTCTTAAAAAATAACTGAAAGAATTGTTACATTTGCACATTACTAACAACATTTGAATATGAATATCCTTTCTATTATGCCGCTCCAGGCGGCAGCAGGCCAGACCCAGGCAGGCGGCGGCCTCTCTTTCTGGATTATGATAATCCTTCTCTTCCTCGTGATGTGGCTCTTTATGATCCGTCCGCAGCGCAAGCAGCAGAAGGCGCTTGAAAAATTCCGCTCCGAGCTCAAGAAGGGCGACAAGATCGTCACGACGGGCGGCATCTACGGCACTGTAGCCGAGATTCAGGACAGAAGCGTCCTCATCAAGGTCGATGGCGAGACCAAGCTCAGAGTCGACAAGAACTCCATCGTGAAGGATTATTCTGATGCTCAGTAAGAAGAAGATACTCGACTTCTTCAGAAAAAGAAACATCAGCGGGAGAGATATAACGGTATTTCTGTTGTCTCTCCTGCTGTCTTTCGGTATCTGGACCATATATAACCTCTCGCTTCAGTATTCTTCAGTGGTGAGCGTGCCTGTCAGCGCCGCCAGCGACCTGGACGGCCACGCAAGAAATTCCTCGAATTCCGTAGTCATCGCAGCCCGCTGCCGCACTTCCGGATTCAACCTGATGCGCTTCGGAACAGGCCTCAAGCCCCGCCAGGTGTTCATCTCCGCCGCCGACCTGCATCCTACCGGAAACGGCGACTTCTACAGCATCTCCGCTAACGAGCTGAGCGGCTATTTCAGCGACATCTTCGGCGACGACATCCAGCTGGAATCCATCATTTCGAGCAATGTCCAGTTCCGTTTCGCGGAGGAAAACCACAAGAAAGTCCCCGTCCAGGTATCCAGCGTGCAGAGTTTCAAATCCCAGTATATGGCTCTGGCGCCTGTCAGGACCGAACCGGACTCTGTCATCATTTACGGCGAACCGCTGCGTCTGGACAATATCGAGCGGGTTAACACCGAGACCGTCACGCTTGAGAATCTCTCATCCAGCGCCCACGGCGTGGTGAAACTCGAAGCGCCTGCCGGAGTGCGTCTCTCGCACGATGAAGTCAGCTACTCCCTGGACGTGACCCGTTACGTCGAGATCCGCTCCGAAGTGAACATCTCCGTGCGCAACGTCCCTGCCGGGAAGGAGGTTTCGGTATATCCGTCCCAGGCCGAAGTGACCTACCGCTGCATCTTCCCGATGGGCAGCGACCCTACAGGAAACATAACGTTCTGGATTGACTATAAAGACTTTACCAAGTCCATCAACGGCCGGTGCATCCCTAAGACCGGCAAACTTCCGTCAGGCGTAATCGACTACACGCTCGAGCCGAAGGTCTTCGAGTGCGTGGAGAAAGTGAACGGATGAAAACTCCCCTTACCATACTCGTGACAGGCGGCATAGGCAGCGGCAAATCCACCGTCTGCGCTCACTTCGCAAGCCTCGGCATTCCGGTCTATGACTCCGACTCGCGCGCGAAGTCCCTCTACGACAGATCTTCCCGGCTTTCAGCCAATGTAAACGCGGCTTTCGGGGGCGATCTGCTTGACTCTGACGGGCATCTGGACCGCGCAAAGCTTTCTCAAAGGGCTTTTGCTTCATCCGAAGCGCTCGAAAAGCTGGAATCTCTCGTGCATCCGGCAGTTCTGGAGGACTTCCGGGATTGGCGGGATACCGCCGCCGGAAGCGATGTGGTCGTGCTGGAGTCGGCGATTGCCGCTTCACTCCCCTCCTTTATGGCGGAAGTGGACCGGATTCTGCTGGTCAGGGCGCCGCATCGGGACTGTATCGCGAGAGCAGCGCTGCGGGACGGCGTCAGCGGGAAAAAAATTGCGCAAAGGATTCAGAGGCAGGTAGAGAAACAGAATTGTCAGGTTCGCGAACCTGACTATATAATAGAGAATGACGGCTCTCTCGAGCAGCTTTACTCGAAGACCGACGAATTTCTGCATAATTTGAAAACCATAAACAAAATAGTTAGAGTGTAATATGAAATTTAACAGACTGATTGTGCTTGCGGCATTTATGACGATCTGCAGCGCAGCCTCAGCCCAGTGGAGAGTCGGACTCACGGCAGGCATGGCCGACAACACCCTGGACATCGACACCCAGTTCCAGTACGACTGGAGATACGGAGACAGAAAAGGTGTAAACATTGGCCTCACAGGCCAATACGACTTCAACGACTGGCTCGCCGTGCGGGCCGAGCTGGGCTTCCAGCAGCGCGGATACACTCAGCGCCGCTCGGAGAAATACGCCAACGGGAACAATCTCAGCTACCGCAACAACTACCTCGTGCTTCCTGTGATGGGTTCCTTTTCCTTCGGCGGTAACACCCTGAGGGGCTTCCTGAATGCCGGCGTTTATGGCGGGTATTGGCTGACAGGCCATTGCAAGGGCACACTTCAGGATTCCGGCGATGACTGCGAGGAATTGGACGAAAAGACCATATTCAATGACCTCATCGACCAGCGCTACGATTTCGGCTATGTCGGAGGAGCCGGACTGGAATGGAAATTCGCCCGGCATTGGGCGGCTCAGCTGGAAGCGCGCTACTGGTACAGCGTGGTCAGCAAGAAAAAACAGTACCAGGTGGCGAAGGACTACCAGTATAACACCACGCTCACCATTTCTTTAGGAATCGCATATCTATTTTAAATTATGAAGAAATTCTTAAATCTTACGGTACTGGCGGCGGCGATGCTCGTGCTGTTTTCAGGATGCCGCAAGGAAAGCACCGAGCGCGTGGCTGTAGGACTTTACGCCGCAGAGCAGGAGGCGGAAACATATTCCGAAATCTGGGACGTACTCTGGAGAGGATTCGACCAGAATTATGTGGGCTGGGAGATCGAGGATTTCGACTGGGACGAGTCCAGGGAAATCTATACTCCGAAATTCAAGGAACTTGACGAAAGAGTGGATTCGCTAAAGAAGGCAGAAACTCCTGACACTGAGGCGCTTGAAAAGATAGACGAAGATGTCGAAGCTCTTATGCACGAGATTTTCGACCGTTTCCACGACGGGCATCTTTTCGTGGAATACGTCGATTACGCTACGGAAGAGCGGCACGGATTCAGTCCTTCCGACACCAGGAATTCTGACCGTGAGGACATAGACGACAGTCCGAAACTGGAAAAGAGCTATTACTGCACGCCTGACGGTGATTTCGGTGGAACCGGAGAATTCAGTTACGTTTCCGTCAGCAACCTGATGTGCAAAATGATTCTGGAGAAGCTGCCCGAGATGGAAGCCGAGTACACGCGCCTGAGCGGGCTTGACACCCGCGAGCCCGAGGATGAGGAAATTCTGAAGGCCCTCGAGTCCAGACTGCCTTCGTTCAGGCAGATGAAGTCTTATATGGCCCAGAGCGAATTCTACGCAAGTTCCCTCTACGAACGCTACAAGGACAGCCTGAAAGAGTACGAGATGACTCTTCTCTACCTGGAATTCGACCTGCCCAAGACTCATTTCGAAGATGACGATATCGCCAGTCTTGTAATCGGCACGACCCGTGACAATATCGTCTATTACCGTGTGAATCACTTCTATATGCCTGAATTCGGAATGCTTGAGCTCTCCGAAATGGACAAGCTGACCGATGCCGACCACGCTATCTATGACGCTTATTATGCAGCCCTCAGGCAGCTGCACGACAAGGCTTACAAGATGCACGACGAGGGTACTCTGAAGGGCATAATCCTGGATGTCAGGAGCAACGGCGGCGGTCTGGCCGACCATCTGAAATGGGTCGCCGGAATGTTCTACAAGGGAGAACGCTACGCTCTGGGAACAATGAAGATGAAGGACGGCCTCGGACGTCTGGACTATACTTTGCCTTTCAATTTCTATATGAGCTGTTACGGCACCAATGAAGAGGACATAGACGAGCCGATAGTAATCCTGACAAATGCAAATTCGGTTTCCTGCTCGGAAGTCACGACTGCTTCAGTCAAGCAGCATCCTAACGGCATCTCTATGGGTATGACGACCTGGGGAGGCGGCAACAAGCTTGTGAATGATGCAAGTTACGATTCCGTCCTGGGCTATGCCGGCTGCATCGGCAAGCACGATGAGACTCCGGTCTTCGTCTATATGCCTTATATCCTGACGACTTATTACGATCTGGGAATCATCGACGGCGTGGGCATCGCTCCGGACATCGAGATCCGCTACGACACGAATCTCTACGAGGCCACCGGCCGTGACAACCAGTTCGAACGGGCCCTCACCTACATACGCGAAGGAAAGTAAACTAAATTGGACGGCCCCGGGGAGCCGTCCAATTTTTTAATAGTTTTCTGCGCGGAGGCGGAAATAGGACTGCGGATGATTGCAGACCGGGCAGACTTCCGGAGCCTTCTTTCCGATGACGATGTGTCCGCAGTTCGAGCACTCCCAGATCATCTCGCCCTCCTTGGAGAACACCACGCCCTCCTCTATGTTCTTGAGAAGCTTGCGGTAACGCTCTTCGTGGGCCTTCTCGATGGCGGCGACTGCGAGGAAGAGGTTTGCGATGCGGTCGAAGCCTTCCTCGCGCGCCTCTTTGGCGAAGTGCTCATACATATCAGTCCACTCGTAGTTTTCGCCTGCGGCTGCATCAGCGAGGTTCTGCTCGGTGGACGGAACGGCGCCGTCGTGGAGAAGCTTGAACCATATCTTGGCGTGCTCCTTTTCATTTGCTGCAGTCTCTTCGAAAAGCTGGCCTATCTGGACATAGCCGTCCTTCTTTGCCTTCGAAGCGTAATAGTTGTATTTCGTAAATGCCTGTGATTCACCGGCAAATGCGCTCTTGAGGTTTTCCTCAGTTCTGGTTCCCTTAAGTTCTTTCATTGTTTCTGATATTTGGATAGTTTCTAAATTAGCACTCAAAGATAGACATAATATTCATTCATGTCAAGATTTTGCAGAAAATTTTATCAGACGTCGGTGCGCCCTTGGTCACGGGAATCGTCGTAACGACAAAAATACCTTCCTGCTTCGATTTGCAAAGCAGGAAGGTATAATATTTTCATTAAGGTTTATTAACGGCCGATTCGGAGCTTTCTCTCCACAAGCGTTGTAATGTCTTCGAGAATCTGGTCAGTACGCCCGATGAGAGTCATCACAACCAGAACGCCCGAGCGGATCTCGACGCACATCACCCTCATCGGCGAATCATCCTCGCAGAGAGCCTCGAACCCGTAGGCCTTGCGGTTCTGAAACGGCCATACCGTCAGCGGATCCATATCCTCCGGATCGTCGTCATCGAAGCCCACGACCTCCACGTAATTCGCCATAGCCTCGTCCTGAGCAGTGGTCTCCGGCGGCATATCCCCGACGCAGATATCTATCTCAGCGTCATCGGTCTGCAGACGGTCATTGGCCAGATAGGCCTCGAAATGGGAAACGCCATCCTCGATGGTCTCGAATTTGCTCTTCCAGCCTTGCGGAAGCTCCAGATTAATCTTGAACATACTCTATTCTACGTAAAGAAGCAAGCCCTTAAGATACTCGCCTTCAGGATGATATATATTTACGGAATGATCGGCCGGCTGATTCAGCCTGTCCAGGATACGCACCTTGCGCCCGGTCTGAGCCGCAGCGGAGAATACCGCCATCGCAAAAGCCTCCTTATCGACAACCTGAGAGCAGGAATAGGTGAAAACCAGACCGCCCGGAGCAACAGCCGCAATGGCGCTCGCATTCAGACGCTGATACGCCCGAAGAGCGTTCCTGAGCACCCCGCGATGCTTCGCGAAAGCCGGAGGATCCACGATGATCAGATCGTAGCGTCCTTTCGGACAATTCTTAAGATACTCTATCGCATCCGCGCAGTGTCCCTCGTGCCGCGAAGCGTCGAAGCCGTTCAGCGCCACATTCCGCTCCAGCATATCCATCGCCCGCGCGCTGCTATCGACGGAATCGACCCGCTCGGCCCCTGCGGCCAATGCGTAAATGGAGAATCCTCCCGTGTAGCAGAACAGGTTAAGGACTCTGCGGCCGGGGCTTACGCGCCCGACCAATGCCCGGTTCTCCCTCTGGTCAAGAAAGAACCCGGTTTTCTGACCCCTGGTCCAATCGACAATGAAACGGTGACCGTTCTCCATAACGGTCTGCTCGTCGTCCGTAAATCCTTCTGCCTTATACAGATAACCATCGACAAGGTCCAGTCCGGCCTTGAACGGAGCCGTGCCCGAGCTCTTGTCATACACGGCCTTGAGGGCATCCCCGAATACGGTCTGAAGGGCGGCGCAAATCTGCTTGCGTGCGCGGAACATTCCGGCGGAATGGGCCTGCATCACGCAGACTTCGTCATACCAGTCGATTATGAGACCAGGAAGATTGTCCCCCTCCCCGTGCACGAGGCGGAAGCAGTTTGTCTGCTCGGAAGGAAGGCCCACGGCGCGGCGGACTTCCCTTGCCTTGGAAATCATATTTTCGAAATAATCGGGAGCGAGGGCCGAACGGTCGAAGGACAATACCCTCACCGCAATCGAGCCGACCTGATAGTGTCCCACTGCAAGGAATTCACCTTCAGCGGAATACAGTTCCACAAGGTCACCTTCTGCAGGAGTCCCGGCAATTTGCGCCACTGCTCCGGAGAAAACCCACGGATGGAAGCGTTTAAGGGACTCGTCCCTGCCTCTTTTAAGATATATTCTGGTCATTTGGACTGGTTTCAGATGATGGTTTCTTATGACGTCTCTTATGCCTGCGGCGTTTGCGCTTTACGCTGCCGTTTTCAGCCGCCTGTACAGGTTCCGCAGCCGTCGGTGATTTCTTGCGGTGACGTCTTCCCGCCCTGTGACGGCGCTTCTTGTTCGGGGACGAGCCAGAGTTATCCGAAGTTTTTCCGGCCGTCGAGTCTGTCGAGACACCGCTGACGGTCGTAGAGGCCCCGGGAGCCGCCCCGGGATTGGCCGCAGCAGCGGCCGCCTGCTGAGGATTTCGCTGCTCGGGAGTGAGCGGATGCTTTTTCGCCCGCTTGAGACGGAAGAACATCTCCCTGCACACCCACGCGTCGGTCGCGGCGTACTTGCACTGGGATTCAGAGAGAGTCTCGGCCTCCCAGTTCGAGAGCTGCTGGGTCTTGGAAATGCGCACGCCGAGGATGATGGCGCTCATTTTCTTCACGCTCTTGTCGCGGATGCCATATTCCCAGACCATTTTCTGCAGATCCACGAAACCCTGCGCATCGAAATCCTGCACCTTCTGAAGTCCTCTCACGTCATCGCACACAGCGGCTCCGATTTTCAGGATGGCCTTGTCGGCCAATATGTTACAGAGGGATTGGGGAATGCCGAGCTTCTGGACGCGGAAGAGGAAAGCCTTGCCCGGACCTGAAAGCTGGAGGAGGGCGACGCTGTGATGCGGCTGGTCGGGCGAAAAGACGGGACGGGTTTCGGTGTCGAAGCCCAGCACCTTCTGTCGCCTGAGGAAGGAGACGGCTTTTCTGAAAGTCTCGTCTTCACTGTCTATGACCTGTATCTCTCCCGGGAAAGCCGCGAGTTCATATTTCTCTATCTCTTCCGGAGAAATGCTGATTTTATACATCCTGTTCCTCTTCTACAACCTGTGAATATACTGTGATCTGAAATGCGCGATTTTGCGACAGTTTGGCGCGCGATTCACGCGAATCGCCGTTACAAATCCCACAAAATTACGAAAAAAGAGTATATCTTTGTAATGTCAGCGTTAAAAAGTAAGTTGAGATATTGTTTGACGCTGTCTAACCACGTGAAACACAGATAGTTTATATGCCAGTACTTTCCAATAGAGCCATCCGGATTCCGGCGTCGGCCATCCGTAAGCTGACTCCGTACGCAGATGCCGCCAAACGTGACGGAGTCAAGGTTTATCATCTCAATATCGGAGCTCCGGACATCAAGTCCCCACAGTCTGCAATCGATGCCCTCAGGAATTTCAGTATGGAATACCTTCCTTATTCTGATTCCGCAGGCACCTACGAGCTGCGCAAGGCATTCGTAGAGAAATACTACAGGAGAATAGGGATAGATATCACCACCGATGAGATTCTGGTCCATACTGCAGGCAGCGAGGCTGTGGATTTCACCTTGCAGACCTGCTGCGACCCGGGAGATGAAATCATCGTGACAGAGCCCAATTACACGAATTATTTATCCTTCGCATTTCAGAACGGAATCGTAGTGAAACCGGTCCACACCGACATCAGGGATGGATTCAGGATTCCATCCATCGAGGCGTTCGAGGCCGTATGCACCCCGCGCACAAAGGCCGTTCTGCTCTGCAATCCGGGCAATCCCACCGGCGTGGTCTATTCACGCGAGGATATGCTGCAGATCGGAGAGTTCTGCCGCAGGCACAATCTGTTCCTGATTTCGGATGAAGTGTATAGAGAATTCTGCTATTGTGACGAGCCGCATTTCTCGGCTATGAATATCCCGGGGCTTGAGCAGAATGTGATTATGGTCGATTCCGTTTCGAAACGCTACAATCTCTGCGGCGCCCGCATCGGCAGCGTGGCTACGCATAATGCTGATGTGATCGCAGCCATAACCAAGTTGTCCCAGGCACGCCTCTGCCCTCCTGTACTGGGGCAGGCCATAACGATCGGCGCGCTGGACGCACCGCAGTCCTATTTCGACAGGACACGGGAAGAATATATACGCAGACGGGATTTCACGCTTTCAGCTCTAAACGCTATGGAGGGGGTGTTTTCACCTGTTCCGAATGGGGCGTTCTATACGGTCGCGGAGCTGCCGGTGGATGACGCAGAGGATTTCGCCCGGTGGATGCTGACGGACTTCCGTCTTGATTCCGAAACGATTATGATTACTCCTGCCGCTTCATTCTACTGTACTCCGGGAGAAGGCCTGAAACAGGTCCGAATCGCCTATGTTCTCGAAGTTCCGGAACTCGAAAAAGCAATGAACATCCTCTCAGCCGGTCTCAAGGCATATCGGCAGAGGAGAGCTTGAAGTTTACGACCGAACAAGTTTTAAGACCTGCAGAACGGGAACGCTATCAGGTTAATCAATACGTAGGCTACGAAAGTCGCGAGAATGACAAGCGACCAGTGAAGGCCGAAGATAAGAGTCGCGGCAAGCGAGAGCAGAGCAGCGGCAAGGAAAATCCAGCGTTCGACGCGAACGGCGCGCGGAGTCTCGTCGCCCGTTCCCATCTTCATTGCGAACATAGGTATTTCGCTGACCAGCAGCGCGGAAAGCACTACTGAAAGGAGCGGGAGGAACAGCCTGGAATTGGCCGCAAGGCCGATGAAAGATGACGGCTGCGAGAACGCGAAATCGCAGAGCGACGCGCATATCAGCGCTGCGGCAGGGGTCGCGAGTCCCACGAAGCTGCTGTGCTGGCGTTCATCCACGTTGAATTTCGCCAGACGCAGACCGGAGAATACCGCGAGGACTACCGGAACGAAACTTACAAAGCTGTTTCCGTAGCTGGCGTAGAGATGGTTGCACATCATTACTGACGGCAGTACCCCGAAGCTCACCATATCGCACAGAGAATCCAGTTCCTTGCCTATATCGGAATAAGCCTTGAGCGCACGCGCCGCAAGGCCGTCACAGAAATCGAAAACCGAGGCCGCGAGCATCAGCGAAAACGCGATGTCCGGACGGCCGCGGAAAGAGGCTATCACCCCCAGAACGCCGCAGAGCAGGTTGCAGGAGGTGATAGTATTGGGAATGTGCTTAATTATCGACATTATTTGATGCCGAGTTTCTTGGCGATGTCCTTAGGAAGAGCGTCCTTGTGAACCATAATGTCCATGCTCTTGCCTCTTACGAAATTCTCGGAACAATACCAGGTACCTTCATACTTGCCGGTAGGGCCCCAGGAATTCTTTACCATATAGAACTTCTTGCCGTTCTGGTCCTTGGCGATGCCGTAGATATGCATACCGTGATCGTCTGTAGTGGTCTTCTCGTCGAAGCCCTGCTGACGAAACTCCTGAGTGCCTTCGAGCTCGACAGGAGCTACCGGCTCAGGTTTCTTCTCATCATCGCTCTTGCCTACCCAGCGCTCCTGGTCGGAACCTGCGGCAGCCATAGCCTTGGTATCGACAAGAAGGCCCAGACCGTTGCGTGTGAAGCCCGCCTCGCTGCAGTCAGTACCCCAGGCTGCGGTGTAACCCTTCTCGATGGCATTGTCGAGAACCTGCATGAACTCATCGATAGGCACGTTGTAAGCCTCGTCCCAGCGCCAGTTGTCGCAGACTTCGATGGCGAATTTGGTATAGAAAGGATGATGTGTGAAGGAAGTGAGGGTCACATAATCGTCAGGGTTGAACTTGAGGGCATCCCTGTAGGACTCTGGAGTATATTCCACGCCGTTAACGGTGAACTTCTCAGGATAAGCTCCGAGATACTCGTCGAGGATGGCCTGGAAGCCCCTCTTCCACGCAGTGGTGAGCTTGTTGCGGTTCGGGACCTTGGCAACAGCCTCGATGTAGGCCTTGAGGACTGCGTCGAGCTCGCTCTGTGCCGGGAGTTCATAGCCGTAGTTCATACCTGTCATTTCGGCCTGCGGAACGAAACCGTAGTCACGGATGACGTCAAGTACGTCGTCAGCCTCAGATCCGGCGGAGAAGGTAAGATGACCGTCGAGCCTTACAAACTTGTCGGCTCTGTCTGAATATGAATGACTTACTACAAAGAATTCGGAAAGGTCAGGATAAGTTGCCTCGTCCTTTATGCCGTTAATACGGATAATCTCGGACTCCACGAAGCTGATGGTGGAGAAAGCCCAGCAGGTACCGCTGCTAGCCTGGTTCTTGATGGAAGTGATAGGGTTGGCCTTTACAGTGGTGAACTGATAATCGTAATCGATGTCCGGCCTGCGGGGAGCCTGTGCAGCTGCGGAAATACCTATTAACGCGACCGCTGCGATAATTAATTGTTTCTTCATAAATAATACTGTGTTAAACTAACTGTTATTTCTCGGGAATGTTGACAAGGACCTTCTGCAGGAAGTCCCAGACCTTCTGGACTGAAGGAATGTGCGCCCTCTCGTCAGGAGAATGAGGGCTCAGGAGGGTAGGTCCTATGGACACCATATCCCAATGCGGATACGCTCCGCTCAGGATACCGCACTCCAGACCTGCGTGGATGGCCGTAACCTTTGGATCCTTGCCGAAGAGTTCGCGGTAAGCCTCGACCATAGTGTGGAGGATAGGGGAAGCATTGTTCGGCGCCCAGCCGGAATAGCCGCCGTCGAACTCGACCTCGGCTCCCGCGAGCTTGAACACTGACTCTATCTTCTCCGCGAGGTACTCTTTTGCAGTATCCACCGAGCTGCGCAGCAGGGACTTGACTACGAATTCGCCCTTCTCCACGCGCACGATGGCCATATTGTTCGAAGTCTCGACGAGACCCGGCATAGCGTCGCTCATCCTGTCAACCCCGTCCGGGCAGGCGAGAACTGCTCTCATAAACCTCAGCGCGGCCTCGTCAGGAACGTACTTGCAGTCTTCGCTGCAGCAGCACTCCCCTTCCTTGCACTCGTAAGGCTTGAATATGAACTCGGCGTTAGGGTCGGTCGCGGCGTACTCGGCCTTGACCTCGGCAGCCACTTTGCTTACTATTTCATTGGCTGCAGCCACCTTGTCACTTGGTACATAGACGGTTGCGAAGGCTTCGCGAGGGATTGCGTTGCGCAGTGTGCCGCCTTCAAGATCCACGAGCTTCACGCCCGCGTCGCGAAGAAGCGGAAGCAGGACGCGAGCTGCGACCTTGTTCGCATTCGCGCGGCAGAGGATGATATCCATTCCGGAGTGACCGCCCTGGAAACCCTTGACTGCCAGCTCGTAGCACTCGTAGCCTCCCTTAGGCTCATCTACAGGCTCGTATTTCGCTCTTGCGGTAGCGTCCAGACCGCCTGCGCAGCCGATGAACAGCTCGCCCTCAGTCTCGGAATCGAGATTGATGAGAATGTCGCCCTTAAGTACGCCCGGCTTCAGCGCGCGTGCGCCCGTCATTCCGGTCTCCTCGTCGTAGGTGACGAGCACCTCGATCGGACCGTGCTTCACTTCAGGGCTCTCGAGAACTGAAAGCGCCATGGCGACACCCAGGCCGTTGTCTGCTCCGAGCGTGGTGCCCTTGGCTCTCAGCCATTCGCCATCGACCCAGGTCTCGATAGGATCGGTCTCGAAATTGTGAACGGTGTCGGCATTCTTCTGCGGAACCATATCCATATGGCCCTGAAGGACGACGCCTTTGCGGTTTTCATATCCCGGCGTAGCAGGGACTCTCATTATAACGTTGCCTGTATCATCTGTGAATGTCTCCACGCCGTGATTCTTTCCCCAGTCGAGCAGATAGGCTCTGATATGTTCCTCGTGCTTGGAAGGACGCGGATTGCGCGTGATGCCGTAGAAGTTGTTGAATACAACAGCCGGTTTAAGATCTTTAATAGTCATAATATCACTTGATTAGTTATTTCTTAACGGTGAAGGCATCTATGGTGCCGTACTGATGGATAGGCACGCGGGCCTCCAGCAGGACATTGCTGCCGTCAGAGAGTTTCACGGAACATATTGCCGGGGTCCGGTAATAGATTACGGAGCCGGAAGTGACTTTCGCGTCCTCAGCCGCAGCGGCTACACCTTCCGGAACGATTTCCACGAAATAAGGCTTGCCGGAGACATCGTCCGGAGAAAGAAGTCCGGCGGAGTCAGAGAGGCGGAAAGCCACGGACATATGGCTGTCGGCATCATTCGTCGGAACCAGATCGAAATTCATCTTCTGGGTCTCGAAGGTGCTGTAGCCGATGAAAAGGCTGAGATACTCCTTTTCGAGCCTTGAAATCTCGTCGATGGCGGCTCCCATGGACTCTCCGCTGTAATTCGCATCGGTGTCTCCGGTGATTATCTGGACGCGGGTGGCCCGGAGCTTTAGAATCATATCGGCGGCTTCCTTGGCCTTCTGCTCGGCAGTCTTGGCTACCACGACATTCTGTGAAACGGCAAGCTGGTTGTACCCGTCACCCCTGACACCCTGATAGAGAGTGGCGGCTTCGGCGGTATAGTTGGCGCTCAGGCCTCTGGTCGCGAAATCCGCATCGGAATTTCCGGGAAATCTCCAGAAGCCCTCGCGTCCGAAGCCGGACTCGGAGCAGGATACCAGTCCCTGCGAACAGATCTGAATATAGGTTTCCCTCAGAGAGGAAGGTATGGTAGCCTGATAACGGCGGGCCGGGTCAGCCTCCACGCAGGGAGTCATCTTTACGGAGCTGATTCTATAGACTGTGGAGCTGGCTGAGGCTGCTTTGATGCCGAGGTATTTCTCTGCATATTTTGCATAAGGGCCGGCGAAGAAACTCTCTTTCACGGCCTCCACTTCGAAACTGAGGCTGGTCTGTGGCAGGGCGTAAGTCACTGAAACCGAGGATTTGTCCTGCGCCGAGAGATGTGAAGCGGCCGCTGTGAGCAGCAGAGCCGAGAAAATAAAAAATCTTTTTATCATCTTCATAAAAAACGGAGGGTCTTGTCCCATCCGTCCACAAATATACCATTTTTTGAGAGAAAAGGGTATTTTCCCACAAGAATTATTATCTTTGTCTCGGATGCAGTCCTGAATCGGCTCCGTATTTCAGAGTTGTTTCCCCGGCACGCCTCAAATAATCAAAAGTTATAATCTATGTTCAAAGGTCAACCAAAAGGTC
>CAVFAZ010000031.1:0-18196 GCA_963620825.1 Kurthia senegalensis | reverse complement strand
TCGACTACTTCCCGTACCCGCGCTCGGAGCACAATGTGATGGGCATCTGGCGCGTACACCTGATGAACAAGGTCACTGACTACTTCGACACCTGGTTATAAATAAATTGGACGGCTCGACAAGCCGTCCAATTTGTTTAAAAACTCAAAGAAACTTTTAACAGTAAATTCGTCGGTGCTTGCGGGAAGAGGCCTTCCTCCTGATACTCGGAGCCGCCGACCATCGCACGGTAAACCCAGGCGTCAGCGTAGTACTTCGCATTCAGCAAGTTATTGACGTAGAGGCCGATGCCGAGCGTGCCTCCCTGAACGGAGAAGTCCTTGCGAAGCGAACAGTTCATCACGTTATAGGAAGGAATGCAACGGTCGGCGTTCGAGGTATTGTCCCAATACTGCTTTCCGACATACTTCCAGTCAGCTGCAAACGTAAGATTCTGAAAGACAGAGCCGTGCGCCCATTCACCGATCTGAGCCTGCGCCTGCAGCGAGCCCAGGAACGAAGGCGAGAGCAGAATGTGAGGACGCGAATACACAGTGCTTACCTGGCCGATACTCGTCCAATTCTCATCGTAAGCGTCAAGATATGCCGTAAATTCTTTGATTCGGTTATCGGAAAGGGCGGCATTGGCCGAGAGTTCGAGGCCCGCGAAAGGCTTCCACGCGACTGCAGCCTCCACTCCCCTTCTCCATGCGCGCGGAACGTTCTCCTTGATGGCGTAGCCGACATTGCTGCGCTTGCCGGTCTCAATGAGCATATCCCAATATTCCATCGCGTAGAGGTCGGCGGAGGCGGAGAATTTCTCGGACGTGAACTCGTAGCCGAGTTCAATGTCGAGCATCTTCTCGGCTTTCAGAGCCTCGTGGGAGCCGCCGGCATTGATCGTCTCGATCACATCCTTGATGTCGCTGCGGCCCGGTTCGCGGTGGCCGAGGGCTGCGGAGCCGTAGAGACGCTGGCTGTCGGAAATGGCCCAGGAGAGGCCTGCACGCGGATTGAAGAAGCTCCAGGAGGTGTCGTAGGCCAGGTCGCTGAACTCGTCGTCGATTCCCTTCATCTTCAGACTGACATAGCGGTACTGAAGGTCCGCGTAGCCCGTGAGGGCTTTGGTGAACTGGTATTCAGCCCTGTAGCTGGCACTCGCCTCCTGCTTGAGGCCGTTGTTGCGGTACCATTCGGTGGTGCTGTAATCGTAGTCGTCGCCCAGGACATCGCTCCAGTCAATATTTCCGAAGTGGTCGCCGTCATATCGTGAAAGATAGATGTTTGCCACTGAATTCAGGCGTTCAGAGCGGAAAGTCAGGGAGGAATTCAGGACATAGAGTTTGTTGTCCATAGACTTGATGCGGACCATATCCGAGCTGTCATAGGTCACGCCGCCCTTAACGACAGTTTTAAGGCCATAGTCCGCGAATGACGCATCATCCTTATACTCTTCATAATAGCCGTTGCCGGGGGTAAAATTCAGCGTGGTGCTCCAGACCAGCTTCTCACCGAACTGATGGGCGTAGTTCAGCTGAAGATGATTCTGAGTGTAGTTGTCACTGTCATTGTCGTAATAACGGACATTCCCGAACTCATCGTAATATTCTCCGGCGGAATTGTAGGTGCGGTCCGTGGCCATCTTGGCGGCGGAAATTCCGTTCCAGGTGATGCCGGTGTGCTGGTTGCCCATAAGCCAGGTGAATCGCAGGGAATTGGTCCCGTTCATCCAGCCGAGTACCGCGAAAG
Source organism: Kurthia senegalensis (assembly GCA_963620825.1). Classification (GTDB taxonomy): domain Bacteria; phylum Bacteroidota; class Bacteroidia; order Bacteroidales; family UBA932; genus Cryptobacteroides. The sequence goes on along the minus strand of CAVFAZ010000031.1, from coordinate 16,468 downwards.
CTGACTGGACCTTGGCCCAGGCGTTGCGGATATATCCGTCAGTACTGTTTTTCGAATAGGCCGCGCTGGCATAAAATCCGCCCGGAAGCAGGCCTGTGCCGGCTGCAACGGTCGTCATCGAAGTGTTCCAGGCTCCTCTCGAGTAATCAAAACGGGCGTAAGGTTCTGTTCCGACGGAGGCGGTGGACATATTCACGCTCGCCCCGAAGGCGCCGGCTCCATTGGCCGAGGTACCGAGGCCGCGCTGAAGCTGGACGGAGGAAAGCAGGGAGCTGAGCGAAGGGATGTTCACCCAGAATACTTCCTGGGACTCGGCGTCGTTCAGGGTGATGCCGTTCAGGGTCACGTTGGTCTGCGACCCGCTGACGCCGCGCACGCGGAATTTCGAGTAGCCGAGGCCGGTTCCGCCTTCGTTTGCGGAGACTACCGACGGCTGCAGGGCGAGCAGCATCGGGAGGGAGTTCAATGGGTTCGAACTTCTCAGCCCTTCTTCGCTCACCATAGTGTAAGTGACTGGAGTAGAGCTGCCTGCACGGCTTGCAGATACGATGACGCTGTCGAGTTTCTCGCGACGGCCGCCGTCTTCATCGTTGAGCGTTTCTCCTTCACTCTCCCTGATTCCCTTTCTTCCATCCACAGCGGAATCCTTTCCGTAATAAGTGTCACCATCCTTCACCGAAGGCTGGTTTCCCTGCGCTGAAACGGCAGGGGCTGCAAGGCCGAGGGCCAGCAGCAGATTCAAGAAAAATAAAAAACCTCGCATAATTTAAATTAAATTAATGCAAGGGGCGCGCCTTCCGGCGCATTGGAGTTTCTGCATTCCCTACGGCGGTATGGACCGCGTCAGGTTCAATGGGACTCTCTCAACCCGGCCATTCAACAGCCGGATACCCCTGCAAGTATGTCAGTAAATAATCCTACTTCTGCACAAGCTTGACCTCGAAAAGTCGCGGCCAGTTCTTGCCGGTAAGATAGATCTTCTTCGTTTCAGGATTGTAGGCAATGCCGTTCAGCACGTCCGTCGTATCAGTCCTCAGATCATCTGAGAGCAGACCGTCGCAATCGATGGCTCCCTCGATATTGCCCGTTTCGGGATCTATGATGAAGATGAGATCGGACAGATACATATTGGCCCAGATCTTTCCGTCAATATATTCAAGTTCATTCAGAAACTTGACTGGACGCCCGTTGAGTCTCACGACAACGGAACGCTGGAGCTTGAAATCCTTGTCGAGGAAGTAAATCCTGGAGGAGCCGTCCGTGGTGATGAGATGCTCCCCGTCATTGGTGATGCCCCAGCCCTCGCGCGGATAGGAGTAGGCTTTCTCGTAAGTCATTGTGGCAGCGTCATATACGAAAGCCACCTTGCTTTCCCAGGTAAGAACATAGACCTTGCCGCCCATCTGGGTGGAGCCTTCGGCAAAGTATTTTTTGTTGAAATTGAGACTCTTTATGGGCTCGCCCGTAGTCAGATTAACCTTGCGGAAAGTCGATTCCCCGTATTGGCCGGTGGTCTCGTAGAGATCGCCGCCATAGAAGAACAGACCCTGGGTGTAGGCGTTACGGTCGTGAGGATACTCGTTCAAGACCTTGACCCTGTACTGTCTGATCCTGGCCTGGCAGGAAGTGCAGACCGCGGAACTAAGTATCAGCGGAATTAGCAGGGCCCCCAATATGTTTACAAATCTTTTCATTTCAGTGAATTGGCCGCGCAGGAGGCGCGGCAAAGATGTGTTTTATTTCTTTTCCTGAGCAGGTTTCTTGGCCTGAGCGGCCTTTCTGTCCATTGCGGCCTTAACGAAGGCGCAGAAAATCGGCTGGGGATTTTCCGGGGTGCTCTTGTATTCCGGATGGAACTGCACTCCGATGAAGAACGGATGCTCAGGAAGTTCGACAACCTCTACGAGGCCGGTCTGAGGGTTTCTTCCGGTAGCCTTCATGCCGGCATTCTGGAATGCGTCAAGGTATTCGGAGTTAAACTCATAGCGGTGGCGGTGACGCTCGGAAATGGTATCCGTACCGTAAACCTTCTGAGCGAGGGAGCCTTTCTCGAGTTTGCAGGCGAAAGCGCCCAGACGCATGGTTCCGCCCTTGATGGTGGTGGATTTCTGGTCTTCCATCAGGTCGATAACCGGATGGCTGGACTTGGGATTGACCTCCGTGGAAGCGGCATCGGCATAGCCGAGGACGTCACGGGCGAATTCCACTACGGCCATCTGCATACCGAGACATATTCCGAAGAACGGAACGCCGTGGGTACGGGCATATCTGACAGCCACAATCTTGCCTTCGAGACCTCTCTCGCCGAATCCCGGGGCCACCAGAATTCCGTCCATGGAACCGAGCTTCTCCTCGGCATTGCCCTCGTCCAGATATTCGCTGTGGACCGTATGCACGTGAACCTTGCACTCATTGGCCGCGCCGGCGTGCACGAAAGACTCGAGAATGGACTTGTACGCATCCTGGAGCTCGACGTACTTGCCTACGAGAGCGATATCGACTTCGGATTTCGGAGATTTGAGTCTGTCGAGGAACTGACGCCAGTTCTTGAGGTCAGGCTGGGCGAAGTTCTCGATCTGGAGGTGACGGATCACAAGCTCGTCGAGATGCTCCTCGTGCATATTGAGCGGCACCTGATAGATGCTCCAGGCGTCTATTGACTCGATTACGTGGCCTGGCTTGACATTGCAGAAGAGAGCCACTTTCCTGCGCAGGTCGGCTCCGAGATGGTATTCCGTGCGGCAGACGATGATGTCAGGCTGCACTCCGGACTGCTGGAGAAGCTGGACAGAATGCTGTGTAGGCTTGGTTTTAAGTTCCTTGGCAGCTTTAAGATATGGCACGAGGGTGAGGTGGATGGACACGCAGTCCTCTTCCGGAAGTTCCCACTGGAGCTGACGGACCGCCTCCACGAAAGGCTGGGATTCCATATCTCCTACGGTTCCGCCGATTTCGGTGATGACTATGTCGTATTCTCCGGTCTTGCCGAGCAGGAGCATCCTGCGCTTGATTTCATCCGTAATGTGAGGAACGATCTGGACCGTCTTTCCGAGATAGGCGCCTTCGCGCTCTTTGGTGATGACGGTATTGTAAATCTTTCCGGTGGTGACATTGTTCGCCTTCGAGGTGCGGACTCCGAGGAATCTCTCGTAATGTCCGAGGTCGAGGTCGGTCTCGGCGCCGTCGTCAGTGACATAGCATTCGCCGTGCTCATACGGATTCAGAGTGCCCGGATCGATGTTGATGTAAGGGTCAAATTTCTGAATGGTCACTCTAAGTCCGCGTGCCTGAAGCAGTTTGGCCAGTGATGCTGCGATGATTCCTTTTCCGAGAGACGATGCGACTCCCCCTGTTACGAAGATGAATTTGGTTGCCATAAAATAATGCTGTCTAACAGGAATGCAAAGTTAAGGTCAGTTTTGATTTTTTGCAAACATTTTCGACTTCCTTCGGATTATTTTGCGGGAGTTGCTTCCCACGTTCGCAAAACTTTCATACCTTTGCACCGCGCTCTAACGTGCGCCGCAAACTTTGTCCACGAAAACACGGCTTTTTGAGGACAAAGCGCATTGCAAGGGCAGTTTGTCCACAAAATCCAGCCTTTTTGAGGACAAAACACATCACAAGGGCAGTTTGTCCACAAAATCCAGCCTTTTTGAGGACAAAACACATTGCAAGGGCAGTTTGTCCACGAAATCCAGCCATTTTGAGGACAAAACACATCACAAGGACGATTTGTCCGTAAAAACCGCCCTTTTTAAGGACGAAATACATTCCCTCCCTTAACGGGAGGGGTGAGGGATGAGATACGAGGTCTGGCGATCTGCCGCGGCCGGAAGGCTGAGGAAAGTCCGGACAGGAAAGGGCACCCCGCTGCGGAAAGCGCAGGTGGAGGTGACTTCAGGCAAGGCGTAACAGAAAAGAACCGGCTTCTTCGGAAGCCAAGGGTGAAAACGCGAGGCAAGAGCTCACGACGCAGGGCAGCGATGCTCTGCGGGTACGCCCCCGGGGCCTGCAAAACCAAATATACCGGCAGATGAGGGCGGCCCGCCCGATGCCGGGGGGTAGGTTGCGAAGATAAATGGCAGATTCAAAAACAGAAACCGGCTTACGGCCAGACCTCTTTTTCCCTCCTCTATCCTCCCATTATGGGAGGAAGCGGCCTCCGCGCGAGCTATCTCACTAGCCCAACCCTTCTCGCGCTGCGGCCCCGCCTCACGGCTTGCCTCCGGCATAATCATCTTTTCCCATTATGGGAGGAAGCGGCCTCCGCGCGAGCTATCTCACTAGCCCAACCCTTCTCGCGCTGCGGCCCCGCCTCACGGCTTGCCTCCGGCATAATCATCTTTTCCCATTATGGGAGGAAGCGGCCTCCGCGCGAGCTATCTCACTAGCCCAACCCTTCTCGCGCTGCGGCCCCGCCTCACGGCTTGCCTCCGGCATAATCATCTTTTCCCATTATGGGAGGAAGCGGCCTCCGCGCGAGCTATCTCACTAGCCCAACCCTTCTCGCGCTGCGGCCCCGCCTCACGGCTTGCCTCCGGCGGAGTCATCTTATCCCATTATGGGAGGAAGCGGCCTCCGATTCAGCCGAATTCAACGTTTCGAAAGCCAGCGGCGGAGTGGGATGTCGTAGAAGCGCAGGGACAGCCAGGCAACAAGGATGCTCAGAGCGCATACGCCGAGTGCGAGGGCCCAGGTCTGCCCGAATGTATATACCTGATTCTTAATAAGATAAGCATAGAATAGATACATAAACGGATAGTGGACCGCGTAGAGAGGATAAGATATGTCCCCGAGGAAGTTGCAGATATTCTGCGACTTGCGGCCTTCCATCGAGCCGGAGGCGGCGAGCACCACAAGAAGAGGGAACACCACCATTATGCAGAAAAGCTCGAAAACGGCGTTCAGACTTATGGCACCGAAATTAGCCGCAGCGAAAAATCCCGTCCCTGAAAGAGTTCCCCCGGCACAGAGCGGAATGCGCGCCTCGATGTACGGAATATGGAAGAGCACCACCAGCACGGCTGTGCAGATCCAGAAAGAGCCCTTGACATAGAGCGGGCGGAAAAACGCAAAGCGACGCTCGGCGGAAGGAGTGCTGTCAGCCTCGCGGAATTCCCTGGAAATCAACATTCCCAGAGTAAAAGGGAAGAGCATTCTCAGCAGGCCGCCGACAAAATTGACGGCGTCCAATGTCCAGCCGATGCCCAGCTGGTTATAGCCCGACACGTCGAAAATCGAGAAAGCGGCAAGCGCAATGCCCAGAACGATGGTCAGAACCCGAATCCAGCGGGTGGACAGACGCCTGATAAACAGCGCATAAAGCAGGTTGCCTATATATTCGAAGAAAAGCGACCAGTTCGTTCCGTTCAGAGGAAACATTTCCCCGTTCCCGCGAATCTCGCGCGGAGTCCCAGGCACAGCCGGAATCATAAACATCGAAATCAGCAGAGCCCACATCACCACCGAAGTCGCCACGTGGGTACCGTCCCACTGAACGCTTCCCTGCAGCAGGAAGGTGATGGCTCCGAGCACGGCCCCCATCACCACCATCGGGTGCAGACGGATGAGGCGGCGTTTAAGGAACAAGCCGAAACTCAGCGACTTACCCCACCTGTCGTCGTACGCGTAGCTCAGCACGAAGCCCGAGAGGATGAAGAAGAAATCGACCGCGAGATAGCCGTGGTTCACGACCAATATCGGTCCGCCGCCCGCGAAGGAATAGCCTTCGAACACGTGGTGCCAGAGCACAAGCAGGGCCGCGACGCCTCTCAGGCCGTCGAGCAGTTCATAATGTTTCTTGCTGTCCGCAAACGCCGTGGATACTGTCATTCCATTTTATTTTTCCGTTGTCTGGCCTGCGGCCAATTCAGGATTGGACGCGGCAGCGGCCGCGCCTTTGCGGGTCTGGAGCTTCTTCCAGCGGTCGCGGGCGAGCTGCTGCATATCGCGGACCGTGTCCTTCTCATCAACGATTTCGCTGCCGAGCAGGGTTTCGATGACGTCCTCAAGGGTCAGGATGCCCTGGAAACTGCCGTATTCGTCGATTACGACTGCGATCTGCTCATCCTTGCCGAGCATCTCGTCCCAAATCCGGTCGAGCGGCGTAGTGTCCTGGAAGGAGGCGATGTCGCGACGGATGGTCGAAAGCGGCACGTCGTACTTATCCTCTGCCATCAGCTGCAGGGCATCCATTCTCAGGATATAACCGGTGATGTATTCGTCGTTGTCTGCATAGACCGGAATGCGGCTGTGATGACGGAAACTCTTGTCCTTGTAGAAATTCTTGACAGTCATATTCTCGCTCGCGATGGCGCAGACCACGCGCGGAGTCATAGCATCCTCAGCCGTGACCTCGTCCATATTTATAAGGTTCTGGATGATGGTGTTCTCGTCCTCCTCCAGGTCGCCGCCCTCCTCGGCCACATTGGCCATAGCGCTGACTTCCTCGCGGGAAACGGAGGTGTCGCTTTCCTTCGGAGTGATGAGCTTCGTGAGGAACTCGACTACCACCACGATAGGAAACATAATGACTACCAACACCTTAAGTATATGGGTAACCAGTCCCATAAGACTCTTCCAGTAGTTCGTGCCGATGGTTTTGGGGATGATTTCTGAGAATACCAGAATCAGGATAGTGGTCGTCACGCTGACCAGACCGAACCATTTCGAGCCGAAAACCAGAGTGGCCTGGGCACCGACGCCGGCAGCGCCGAGGGTATTGGCTATAGTGTTGAGACTCAATATCGCGGCTATGGGACGGGAGGAATCCGTCTTGAATTTCTTGAAAGCCTTGGCCGGACGATAGCCCTCATCCTCGCGCATTGTCACATAGGACAGCGGTGTGGAAAGCAGGGTGGATTCAAGCAGAGAGCACAGGAAAGACACTGCCAGCGCTCCGAAAAGAAACACAAGCAGCAGAGCCGGCGAACCGCCTGTCGTCTCGGCTATCGGGGTCTGTAATACTGTCAATAATCGCATAGTTCACAAAGATAATCACATTCAGAGAATAATCCCCAGGTTGCAACTCTTAAGCTGCAGCATCGCGTTCAATGCGGAGGGGCGCAGACCGCGGGCCGAAAGCGCTGATCGGAGAATCCGGAGACGGTGGGTGTCGCTGCCGGAAAGGTCATAAAAGCCTTTGGCAAGCAGCCAGAGGGATTTTTTCCTTGCTTCCTCTCCATATACGCCAAGAGGCGACATAAAGTTCAGCTGAAAGCGTATTCCCATGGATTTCAGCACCTTATAATCCTTTTCATCCATATACATATAGCGCTCGGGATGCGCCAGCACAGGGAAATAGCCGGCGGACTTGATGCGTTCAAGCAGCCCGTGAAAATTCATAGGCGGCGAGAAATACGAGGTCTCGACCAGCAGGTGGTCGCCTGCGGCGCCCAATGTCAGCAGTTCCCGTTTTTCAAGCCTTTCTTCGAAAAGGCTGTCGAGCATATTCTCGGCCGCAAGATGAAGCTCCACTGTCCCGGCATAGGCCTTCTGAAGCTCTGAAAAGCGATTCTTAAGGTCTTCGAGAGTGTTCGGCATATCCTCCATTATGTGGGGAGTAAGCCAGACTGCGCTGACGCCCAGGCCTTCGTAAAGCTTCAGTATCTCAAGTGTTTCATCGAGCGTCTGCACTCCGTCATCGACTCCGGGCAGCAGATGGCTGTGCCAGTCGGTGTATCCACGGAAGAATCCGCCCTGCTCGAGGCTTGGCTTACGGCTGAACGGCCACATTATTTCTTAGCTTTCTTATCACTGTCCCCGTAGGTGCCGTAATAGCTCTTGCTGCCGTAGCCGTAAGAGTAACCGTAGTGATAGCCGTAGCGGTAGCCATAATGACCATAGTGTCCGCCACCGGTCTCGGTACCGTTCAGAACGACAGTGAGATTCTTGTATTTATGCTCATTGTACAGCTTCTGCAGCTCCGGAACCATACTCTTCTCGAGCAGACCCGCGCGGACCACAAAGATAGTGCGGTCGGAGTGAGCCTCGATAATCTGCGTATCCGCCACCACTTCCACAGGAGGACAGTCGATGAATATGCAGTCGTACTCCGGTCTGAGCATCTCGATAATCTGCTGCGCCCTCTCGTCGAAAAGGAGTTCGGTAGGGTTCGGAGGAATTGTGCCGACAGGCAGGACATACAGGTTCTCGACTCCTTCCACAGGGCGAATCAGCGGCTTGACATCATCCACTTCGTGCGAGAGGTAGTTGCTCAGGCCCTGATGAGGCGAGCCGACAAATCCCGAAGACGAAGCACGTCGAAGGTCGCCGTCAATGAGAAGCACCTTCTTACCCTTGATCGCAAAGCTCACGGCGATATTGATCGCCAGGAACGACTTGCCGGAGCCTGGATTGAACGAAGTCAACAGGCTGACGTTCTGCGACTTGTCCTTGTTCATCATAAACTCGAGGTTCGTGCGGAGCACGCGGAACGCCTCGTTGATGCCGTCGCGGTTGCCCTGCTCCACCACGATGCGCGCAGCCTGGGAGTGGCGTTTTTTATTGGACGCGAAGAAATGCTTCTTCGCGGCCAGCAGAGGAATCTCGCCGGCGAACGGAACTGTCAGGCTCTCAATGTCTTTCTTGCCGCGGATGCGGGTATTCAGTACTTCCTTGAGGTAGATGATGCCGATCGGAATGCACAGGCCGAGAGCGAAAGCGAGCAGCAGGATGTTGCGTCTGACCGGTGAAGTCGGAGTCATCTTGCCGTACGGCGGATTTATGATGCGGGTGTTGTATGCGGTGAATGCCTGCGAAAGCTCGTTCTCCTCGCGTTTCTGCAGGAGATAGAGGTACAGGGACTCCTTGACTTTCTGCTGACGCTCGACGCTGAGCAGGTACTTGGCCTGGGTCGGGTTCGAAGCTATTCGGGACGTGGCCTGGCGTTCGGTCTGCTGCAGGGAGCGGATCTGGGCGTTCAGCGTGACGATCTGGTTGTCGATGGAAGTTATGATGGCGCTGCGCATAGCGCTGAGGGCCGCATCCATATCGACAACGAGAGGATTGCTCGTGGAGGAATTGGCAACCAATGAGTTACGCTGCAGGAGCTGGCGGTTGTACTCGGCGATCTGGTTCTCGATGGAGGAGCTTTCGATGCCGGAGTTCGCCGGGAGCAGCTGGTAGCGGTTCGACTCGTTCGTGAGATAACTGCGCACGTAGCGGGTCATATAGAGCTGGTTCTGGACCTTGGTCTGCTCCAGATTGGCCTGGCTGCCCTGGGTCATATAGAGGTTCGAAGCCGCCTGAACATCCGGAATGAGGTGCTCGGACTTGTAACTGGAGATGTCATCATCGACATTGCCGAGTTCGCGCTCGATTACACCGAGTCGCTCGTTTATGAACATGCTCGTGCTGACGGCAATCTGGTTCTTGTCCTTTACCCAGTTCTCATTATAGACGCTGATGAGGGTGTTCAGGACGTCTTCCGCACGCTGCGGGGAATTATCCTTGTAGGTGAGGTCGATGACCGTGGCCTTGTCGCTGTTCAGGGCTACCGTTAGGTTAGTGCTGCAACCGTTTACGGCGCTGTAGAAGTTACGCTTTGCCACCTTCAGGGAGTACTGCCCGCCGCCGAGGAAGTTCTCGTTCGTATGAATGCTTACGACGCCTATCGGTGAGGAGAACGGCTGGTTCAGTATGCCTTTACAGGTCTGTCCGGTTTCGACGGATTCGCCGTTGAGAACGAATTCTGTGAGTGTGACTGTGCTGTCGGAGCCGATTTCGAGCCGGAAGCCGGCGCTCTCGTTCTCAAGGAGGTCAGGGAGGCTGACTTCCACCGGAAGGGTAAGGCCGTAGGCGACTTCATCGTGGAAGGTGCCGGGGCGCAGGTAGCTCATGTCCAGGTGCAGGCGCTTTACCACTTCGCCGACCGTGGCTGGCGATGCGAAGGCGATGACTTCGTTGTTCACGTTCGTGTTCGACTGGAAGAGGCCCAGATTCGAGAAGTCTCCGAGGTCGGAGGAAATGGACTTTCCCTTCGAATCCTCCTTGATGAGCACGGAGGCGGTTCGCGTATATACAGGCGGCGTGCACAGTATATAGACCACTGCGAGGCCGATGCATACGGCCAATGAAAGTACGAACCATTTCCATTTGGCCAGGCACAGGTACATCAGGTCCTGTATGCGCAGGGTATCGTTCTCCTGTTCAGCGGTCATGTTTGTCGGATTTTCAGACATATTTCAAAAGTTATTTTACCACGTTCAATACCATCACGGTGATGGAAGTCATTACGGAAGCCAGAGACAGCCAGAAAGAGGTGGAGCGGACGTTGTTTCCGTTCACTGTGGACTGGCGGGCGCGGGTCTTGTTAGGCTCCACATAGACGATGTCGTTCTGCCTGAGATAATAGACAGGCGATGCGTAAAGATCTGAGCTTGAGTTCAGGTTCACCATATAGAAGGTCTTGGTTCCGTTCTCTTCGCGCTGAATGAGGACATTGTCGCGCTTTCCGTATATGGTCAGGTCTCCCGCCATACTGATGGCGTCCATTATGGATATTCTGTCACGGTCGATCTTGATGCGGCCCGGATTGTTAACTTCTCCGAGCACCGAAATCGTCAGATTTTCGAACTCCACGGTGACCACCGGATCCTTGATGAGATTATTGGATACAAGACTTTCCTTGATATAGGAAGCTATTTCGCTTCTGGTCATCCCGGACACGTGAAGCTTGCCGAGCACCGGAAAATCTATTTCGCCGTATTTGTCAATGGTATAGCCGGACATTCCCCGGGATATCGAGGATGAACTGGAACCTCCGATCTGATTCGTTACAATCGGCAGGTTGAAAAGGTTCGTCAGAAGCGGGTCACGGCTGTTCACAATGATGGAGATTTTGTCTCCCACCTGAAGTTTAAGGTCATCCGCCGACGGGATATCCATCTCCTGGCCCAATCGGGCATCCATAAAGTACGCTACCTTGGGTGTGGCGCAAGAAACCGCGGCCATCAGCACCACCGTCAACAGAAGCCATCTGGTAATTCTCATATTGCAAATCATTTAGGTAATTCGTCAGGCATTTTAAAACCTGAGGGAGTTCAAATATAGGCACATTTAGGGAAAATGCAAAATGTGTCGGGAATAATTTGTGAAGCGTGCAGAAAGATATGGCGGGCATTCTGCGGATAAATAGAAAATGATTACTTTTGCAGACTTTGTTAAAACTGAAAAAATATGACTGGGAGCGAAATCCGTAATCCGCAGCTCTGGGAGAGCGGGGAACTTAAAATAGAATGGGTCAGACACCATATGCCTCTGCTGGAAGGGCTTGAGAAGGAATTCAGGGAGACGAAGCCTTTCCAGGGACTGAAAGTTGCCCTTTCCGTCCATCTGGAGGCCAAGACCGCGCATCTGTGCGAAGTTCTCGCCGGGGGCGGAGCCGAAATGTATGTCACCGGAAGCAATCCCCTCTCGACCCAGGACGACGTGGCCGCTGCCCTCGTAAAGGAAGGCCTGAATGTCTATGCCCTGCACGGAGCGACTCCGGAAGAATATGAAAGCGGTATCAGAAGGGTCATAGAATGCGGTCCGAACATCATCATAGATGACGGAGGAGATCTGGTCACCATGATACACGAAAACTATCCCGAGCTCATCCCGAACGTGATCGGAGGCTGTGAGGAGACCACGACTGGAATCCTCCGTCTGCAGACTATGAACCGCGAGAAGAGGCTCCGGTTCCCTATGATGCTGGTGAACGACGCCGCCTGCAAGCATTTCTTCGACAACCGCTACGGCACGGGGCAGTCCGTATGGGACGGCATCAACCGCACCACAAACCTGATAGTGGCCGGGAAATATGTGGTTGTGGCCGGATACGGCTGGTGCGGAAAAGGTGTGGCGATGAGGGCCAAAGGTCTGGGAGCCAAGGTTATAGTCACTGAAGTCGATCCGATAAAGGCTATGGAGGCGGTTATGGACGGATTTAGCGTGATGAGTATGGCGCAGGCCGCTCCTCTCGGAGACATCTTCGTGACCGTCACCGGCTGTGACGACGTCATCGTGAAGGAACATTTCCTCGCGATGAAGGACGGAGCCATCTGCTGCAACGCAGGTCATTTCGACTGCGAGGTCAATGTGGCCCAGCTCAAGGCCATAGCCCTTTCGGAGAAGCCTGCAAGAAACAACATAATGCAGTACACCCTGTCCAACGGGCGCAGGGTTTATGTCATAGCCGAGGGGCGTCTGGTGAACCTGGCCGCCGGAGACGGTCACCCGGCAGAAATCATGGATATGTCCTTTGCAATCCAGGCCCTGAGCGCCAGATATCTGGTCGAAAACCGCGACAAACTGTCCAGGGAACCGGGAGAGATGCTTCACAACGTTCCTGAGTCGATTGACCGCGAGGTCGCCGGCAGAAAGCTGGCCGACTGGGGCATCACCATCGACACCCTCACCGAGGCCCAGCACCGCTATCTTTACGGAGAATAGCCGGTTTCCGGATGGAAAAACGAATTCGGGGTGAAAAAGACTACCTTTTTCACCCCGCAGGCTGCAATGGAGATCAGCCCCTAAGCCACCGCAGCGATAATGAAAAATGTTTTCTTCATATTTTCTAATCTTTAGGATACTGCTCATCGGTGACGGGTTCAAGCCACTCGTTGCTGATTTCGCCGCCGGTCGCGACGATGCTCTGCTGCCGGAGGCTCAATTCATCTGTTTGTGCCATAAGACTAAAACTTGTAAAATATGAGGCCGATTGCGGCCAATGCTGTAACTTTCATTGTGTTATGAATTCATTCGGCTGCGGTACTCGCTCGGGGTCATTCCCGCGTGCTTCTTGAAGAAACGCACGAAGTGCTGCGGGTAGAGGAAGCCGAGAGAGGCGGCAACCTCCTTTATGGAGAGTTCCGGAGAGGCGAGCTGACTCTTGGCATAATTGAACAGTCTGAGCGAGATATACTCCTGGGCGGTCTTGCCGGTCTCGGCCTTGACCAGATCCCCGAAATAGTTCGGAGAGAGGAAAACCCTGTCGGCGAAATACTTGACTGTCGGGAGGCCCTCGGATTCGGTCTTGCCGGAGGCGATATATTCGTCCACGAGGCTTTCGAAACGGGACAGAGTGCTCAAATTCAAGTCCTGACGGGTCACGAACTGGCGCTCGTAGAAACGCAGGCAGTAATCCAGAATAAGCTCTATATTTGTGGCTATCAGGTTCTTGGAATGTCTGTCGATGGGATTCTGAAGCTCCTTCTGAACGATGGCCATACAGTCGGTGATAATTTTGCGCTCATCTTCGGAAAGATGAAGGGCCTCGTTCGAGGCATAGGAGAAGAAAGTATAGTCCTTCATCTTCTTCTCCAGGGAAGTCCCGTGCAGGAAATCCGGGTGGAAGAGCAGGCCCTTGGCGTATTTCGGGACTCCCGGCACCAGCTGCACGTCCACCACCTGACCCGGGGCGAAGCTCACGATGGTCTGGCCGTCGAAGTCGTATTTGGTTCTGCCGTAATTGATTGTGCAGCCCTTGGTCTCCTTCAGATAGAGCTGGTAGAAGGCCACAGACCGTTTCCCGGCGATGAACCTGTGTTCGGGAGTCACCTCCACGTATGCCACCAGCGGATGCATAGTCTTGTAACCGAACAGGTCATTGTACTGCTCGATGGTGTCGATTCTGAGTATATTGTCGTCCATAATCTTCTGATTTCAGCCGCAATTTACTAAAAATCCGGACACGCTGTCCCGCCCGCCTTCAGAAAATGTAATCGGGGTAACAATCCCGGTAAGTCTGGTCAGCCCGGCGTGAGTCTCGCTCTCGCTTCCTCGTAAACGTCTCCGCGTTGACGCTGTAGGTCATAAAGAAAGCAGGGTGGTCCAGCCAGGTGGTGACAAAAACGGCGAAAAATGTCCATACCTGGAATGGGCAGCACCTCTGCACGAGCCTCTGGGCCATACACCCTCGCCAGGTGGGGACAAAAACGACTGAAATGTTCCCGACCTGGCTGGAGCGAGACGGAAATCCAGCCGTGCCGGCAGACTCTGCAGACCGTATTGGACGGCGAAGCCGGCCGGAGGAAAGATTACGGTCGCAGAGTCTGACCGGTACGGACGGCCGAAGCGGGAGAAATCCAGATCAGAGGGTTTCTGGCGGATTTTGTCGGGACCTGGCGTACTGCTGGGGGGAGAGGCCGAAGGATTTGCGGAAGACACGGGAGAAATAGGGCGGAGAGTTGAAGCCGCAGGCATAGCAGACTTCCGTCACGGTCAGCTCGCCCTTATCCAGAAGGTATTTTGCATATTCAAGACGCTGGGCATTAAGATATTCCACGAATGTCTGGCCGTAATGTCTCTTGAAAAAGACACAGAACGCGGCTTCATTCATCCCCACGTGGGAAGCGATTTCCTTCAGTGAAATGGGGCGGGAAAGGTTCGAGGAGACCAGGGTGCGGATCTGCATATTCCTGCGCTCCTCCAGACTGACTTTAAGGTAGGCCCCCATCCGCTTCACGTCTGAGGCTTCTCCGAGCAGGTGCAGTATCCTCAGAAATGACGCCGGCCGCAGCGAGACTGGCTCATAACGCATATCGTCCATCACGGTGGCCAGTTTCTGCCGGGTATCTCCAGTATAGGATATGACCGTGTTTTTCATTTTACGTATATGACTGACAACCATTTGCATATCCGGAAAAATCCTCAGAACGGAATCCAGCAGCAGGTCATCGAAAATGATGGTGATGTTGCAGATGTTTCCACCCGCATCAGTGCAGTCAGGATCGAACTCCCACTGATGCGGGATTTCCGGAGGGACGAGGATGACTTCCCCCTCCTGAAACTCATCCCGGCTGTCTCCCAGCGTACGTGTGCCACGGCCTTTCAGAATGTAGTCCAGTTCCCAGGATTTATGGGAATGGACGTCTATCTGCTTGCGGGGAGCGAAGCGCACATAATCATACCTGAAGGTGCCAGTCTTGTACACATCTGCCATAATGCAAATATAAGATAAATTATTCTAAAAATAAGTAAAGTTCAGCTCGTGAATATGCTTTATCTTTGCAAACCCTGAAAAATACATTACGTAGCGATGGCAAAAGAAAACGTGTATCTTGAATCAAAGCCCAGGTACGAAATCCTGGACGGACTGCGCGGCGTAGCCGCATTTATGGTAATACTCTTTCATCTTTTCGAGACATACTGTCCTCCGGGGGCCCAGCAGCACATAAACCACGGATACCTTGCTGTGGATTTCTTCTTCGTGCTCTCCGGCTTCGTGATAGGCTATGCCTACGATGACCGCTGGGGGAAGATGACCACCTGGGGCTTCTTCAAACGCCGTATCACCCGCCTGCATCCTATGGTTATAGCAGGCACTGTCATCGGTCTGGCAATGTTCTACTTCGGGGCTACCGCCTTCCCGGACATTCTTCAGGCTCCGGGCTGGAAGGTGTTCGTATGCTTCGTGATGGCCCTGTTTATGATTCCGGCTGGTCCAAAGATGGATATCCGCGGCTGGGGCGAGACCAATTCCTTCAACGGTCCGAACTGGTCCCTGACTCTCGAATATATAGGCAACATCCTCTACGCCTTCATTTTCCGCAGACTTCCCACTGTCATCCTCTGCATCATTACAGCCCTCTCCGCTGTCCTCACTCTGGACCTCACTCTGGGCTGGGACATTTTCGGATTCTTCCCTGTAAATCAGGTAACTATGCCTGACGGGAGTGTGGCCGGCATCGGCGGGCCTCAATACAGCGTCCTTGGAGGCTGGAGCCTCACAGGACAGCAGATTTACATTGGCTTCAGCCGCCTGCTCTATCCGTTCCTCTGCGGTCTGGTCATATCCAGGATTCTTCCGAAGCACCGCAGCGAGAGCAACCTGAGCGGCAGTCCGATCCACGCGAAGGGAGGCTTCTGGTGGGCTTCGCTGCTGCTCATCATCATTTTCGCCGTGCCTTGCATCGGCGGGAAACCTGGTGTCGCAAACGGAGTATATCAGGCTGTCGCGATTCTGGTGCTCTTCCCTCTGATCGTCCTTCTGGGTGCGGGAAGCAGGACCACACACGCTTTCAGCACCAAAGTCTGCAAGTTCCTGGGAGACATATCATACCCTATCTACATCACCCACTTCCCCATCATATACGCACATATGTCCTTCGCCAGGGCACACGCTGACGCTCCAGCCTGGATTCACGTCCTTTCGGCAATCGGCGTAATAATACTGTCCGTCATTCTGGCCTGGGGCGTTGTGAAGATTTACGATGAGCCAGTACGTGACTGGCTAAAGAGGACCTGGCTCAAGGGTGAACAGAAACTGCCTCTCTCTCTCAAACTTTCGGCCGGCACCCTCGCAGTCGCCGCCCTGGCAGTCTGGCTTGCCGCCCGGTAGATTATTCTCACACACTTACTGCCGAGGCGGCTGCCTGCTTCCGATTTTCAAACCGTTGACATAGCATAATGCCACAGAGAGGCCTGTAGTAAGGATGCGGTCGCGCCAGCCTCTTTTCAAAGTAGGCTAACGCGAACCAGG
>CAVFAZ010000030.1:0-12920 GCA_963620825.1 Kurthia senegalensis | reverse complement strand
AGCGGGAGCAGGGCAGGCTTGCGGAATAGCTCCCGCGGAGACGGCTTCCCCCCGCAATGGGGGGACTGAGGGGGGAGTTTCATTGGACGCGAATGCGGCCTACGGGAATCAAATCACCGCGAGCGCAATCCGCAATTACGAAGTTAAGTTGCTGGACGAGGAGAAGCTCGGAGCGAGGACGGTGAATCTGCACCTGTCGGTGCTCAGCGGCTACTGCCGCTTCCTGATGAAGGAGGGCGTGCTGGACAGCAACCCGGTGCGTCTCACCCCGCGCCCGAAGATGGAAAAGCGCCTGCCGAGCGTCTTCCGCGAGGATGCGATGGAAAGCTATTTCGCTGCCACGCAAGTCTGGGCGAGCCCGGAGAACCTCGGGCTGCTGCAGAGCCTCGGCGATGGAGAGGCCGGCCGCAAGACGGCCAATGAATTATATGCCAGGCGATTGAACCGTCTGATCGTGCTTATGCTCTATTCGACGGGAATTCGGCGGAGCGAGCTGATAAGCCTCAATGTGGGCTCGGTGGATTTCGGAAGAAAGGTAATCAAGGTTCGCGGGAAAGGCGACAAGATGAGAGAAATTCCGATGATTGATGGTCTATGTAAGGAAATTTTACTATATTTACACGCAGTTGATTCGATGGCGGGCAGCGGAAGGACGCTTGAAAGCCCCCTGCTGCAGACGCTGAAAGGTGAAAGGCTCTATCCCGTCTTCATCGACAGAGTGATAAAGGAAGAGCTCGGAGATGTGGAAGGCATCAGCGGAAAGAAGTCACCGCACGTTCTCAGGCACACTCTGGCCACGGAACTGCTCGATGACGGAACCGATCTTAATTCCATAAAGGAATTGCTGGGACACTCCTCCCTTGCGGCGACGCAGGTCTATACGCACAACTCCATCGAAAAGCTGAAAAATGTTTATAACCACGCCCACCCAAGGGCAAAAAACGGAGGTAATTATGGAGATAAAGATTAAATCCCTGAAGTTCAACGCAGATCAGAAACTTATCGACTACGTGAACAAGAAAGTATCGAAAATCGCCAAATTTTATGACGGGACAGAGGTGGCTGACGTTACCCTTTCCCTGCTCCAGGAGCCTGACAACAAGAATGTAAAACTTCAGTTCCACATTCCAGGAGAGGAGCTCGTAATCGAGAGAAACGCCAAGACATTCGAAGAGGCTGTCACTGACTGCGTTGACGCGATGAAAGAAAAGATCGTGAGATCGAAGGAAAAAAGATTTGAAAAATAGCAGATATCTGCGGGTGTAAAAAAGTCAAAAAAAGTTTGCAGTATTAGAAAATCTGCCTATCTTTGCATCCGCGTTTAAAAAACGACAGTTGAAATAATCCGGTGCGGTAGTTCAGCTGGTTAGAATGTCGGCCTGTCACGCCGAAGGTCGCGAGTTCGAGTCTCGTCCGCACCGCAGAGCCCTTAGGGGCTTGATGATAAAAAGGATTGCTGAAATTTCAGCAATCCTTTTTTGTTTATTTACCGGGGAGCGGACTCCCCGGACCGCGCTGTACGCGGTCACAGCTATCTATTTACCGGGGAGCGGACTCCCCGGACCCCTTGAGCTTGCTGATATTCAGTAAGACCTTTTTTCATTTTGTGATGATTAAACAACAACTTCTAAAAATATGATGAAAAGAATTTTAGCGGCGGCGATGACCGTCCTGACGCTGTTCCTGGCGGGATCCTGCGCCAAGTACAAGTATGAAACTGTCAAGGGAGATCCGATGAACACCAAGATTTACACCCTCGACAACGGTCTGAAGGTCTATATGACCGTAAACAAAGAGACCCCGAGAATCCAGACCTACATCGCAGTCAAAGTCGGAAGCAAAAACGACCCGAAAGAGACCACCGGACTCGCCCACTACCTTGAGCACCTGATGTTCAAGGGCAGCGAAAACTTCGGCACCTCCGACTATGAGGCCGAGAAACCGCTTCTGGATTCCATCAAGGCCCTCTTCGAGGTGTACAGGACCAAGACTGACCCGCAGGAGCGCAAGGCAATCTACCACCGTATCGACTCTATCAGTTACGAGGCATCCAAGATTGCCATACCCAATGAATATGACAAGCTGATGTCCATCATCGGAGCTGACGGGACCAACGCGTTCACATCGAACGATATGACCGTCTATCAGGAGGACATTCCTTCCAATGAGATAGACAATTGGGCTAAAATCGAAGCCGACAGGTTCATCCATCCTGTCATCCGCGGTTTCCACACCGAGCTTGAGGCTGTCTATGAAGAGAAGAATATGAGCCTTACGGAAGACCAGGAGAAAGCTATGGAAGCTCTCGATTCCGTACTCTTCGCCCACCACCCTTACGGACTTCAGACGACCCTCGGCACACAGGAGCATCTGAAGAACCCTTCCATCGTCAATATCGAAAACTACAGGGCCAACTTCTATGTACCGAACAACATAGCCATCTGCGTCTCCGGAGACTTCGACCCTGACACCTTCGTCGCCACCATCGAAAAATATTTCGGCGAGTGGAAGCCGAATCCTGACATCAAATACCTTGATTATGAACCGGAACAGCCTATCGCACAGCCTGTGGAGAAGAGTGTCCGGGGCCTTGACGCCGAGTTCGTAATGATGGGATGGAGAGTGCCGGGAGCAAACGACTTCCTTGAAAGCGAAGTCGGCGACATCGTCAGCAGCGTTGTCTATAACGGCAAGGCAGGTCTCGCCGACCTTAACCTCATTCAGGCTCAGAAAGTCAACGGCTTCTATGCCTTCAACTATTCCCGTCCTGACTATGGCGAGTTTATGATGGTCGGCTATCCTCGCCAGGGACAGAGCCTTGAGCAGGTACGTGACCTGATGCTTGAGCAGATTGCCCGGCTCCGTGCAGGAGATTTCGATGAGGATCTCATCCAGTCCACAATAAACAACCTCAAGCTCTCGGAAATGCGCCAGCTTGAAAACAACGGAAGCCGTGCTATGAGCTTTGTCAACTCATTCATCAACGGACACGAATGGGCGAACGATGTCCAGCAGATGGAACGACTTGAAAAAGTCACCAAACAGCAGGTTGTCGATTGGGCCAACGAATATCTTGGCGCTGACAGCTACGTAACGGTCTATAAACGCATCGGCGAGGACAGGAACATCGAGAAAATCGCCGCTCCCGCCATCACTCCGATCGAAACCAACCGTGACAAGCAGAGCGAATTCCTGACCGAAATCCAGAACAACCCGGTCTCCCCGATAGAGCCTGTATTCGTGGACTTTGACAAGGAAATGTCAAAGGCGGAGCTCGGCAAAGGCATTGAGCTTCTCTACAAGCAGAACACTCTCAATGACATCAGCCAGCTGACCTATACCTTCAACCGCGGAAGCCAGGACGACCCTCGCCTTGACCTCGCGTTCGATTACATCAGTTATCTCGGTACTCCGACCAGGTCCGCCGAGCAGATAAACAAGGAGCTGTACGCTCTCGCCTGCTCTCAGAACCTGCGCTGCGGAGGGGCCCGCACCTACATTTCCGTTTCGGGTCTGGACGAGAATCTCGGCAAGGCTATGGATATCGTCGAAGACCTGATCTTCAATGCCCAGCCTGACGAAGACATTCTTTCAGCGCTCAAGTCTGACATACTCAAGAGCCGTGCAGACAACAAACTGAGTCAGAGCGCCTGCTTCGGAGCACTCCAGAGATACATTTACTATGGTCCGGAGTACATCCGCAAGACTACGCTTACCAATGAGCAGATACTCGGCCTCACATCCGAAGAACTGCTGCAGGCTGTAAGAGATCTTTACGGCAAGGGTCACGAAGTCCTTTACTACGGACCGTCCGACGCCCAGACCGTCAAGGGACTCATCGCTGAGCACCACAAGACAGGCGAAAATCCTGAGCCGCTTGAAATGATATTCCCGGAGGTCAGGAGGGTGACCGAGAGCCAGGTATTCATCGCGCCTTATGACGCAAACCAGTTCTACTATCAGCAGTACTCTGACAGAGGCGAGAAGTTCGATGCCGCAAATGACCCGTCAGTCACACTGTACAATACGTACTTCGGCAGCGGAATGAACGCAATCGTGTTCCAGGAGATGCGCGAGGCCAGAGGACTTGCATATTCAGCTTCGGCACGCCTGAGCGATCTCGGCTACAGGAACAGCGATTACGTCTTTACGGCGTTCATCGCTTCACAGAATGACAAGGTTAAGGAAGCGGTAGAGGCCTTCGACAGTATCATCAATGATATGCCTGAATCCGAGAAGGCTTTCGAAGTCGCCAAGACAGCCCTTCTGACAAGCATCCGCACAGACAGGACCACCGGCTTCAATGTTCTCAACCAGTATCTCAATCTCAGGGACTACGGGCTCAGTGAAGACCGCTCCAAGGCAGTGTTCGAGAAAGTCCAGGGGATGACGCTTGAGGATGTCAAGGCCTTCCAGCAGAAATGGATCAAGGACCGCCAGTACATCTACGGATTCCTCGGCAAGAAGGAAGGAATGGATATGAACTTCATCAAGTCGCTGGGCGAAGTGAAGGTCCTCACCCTCGAAGAGATTTTCGGCTACTAACCGGCGGCAGTCCGCAATTCGGTTTAAAAAAGCCCCGAAATTTCAACCAAACCAGGTCATCTGACCGTTCGGTAAAAATAAGCCCCGGATTTTCAACGGAATCCGGGGCTTTTTGTTATCTGACCATACGGGTGTAGTAATGGCTGAAGAAGAGGATGTCGCGGACGGGGCGGAAGCCGAGCTGGAAATAGTAATGCTTGAGGCGGGGCCTGTCCACATCGACGATGAGGCTGGTCCGGGCTATGAACTCTGCGTCAGAAAGTTGGGCGTCCCGAATGATAAAATCCATTTTACAAAGTCTTTTAAACCGCAAATCCCTTCCGGCAGAGGAAGGGACTTGACACAATATAAGAAGTTATTCTTTATGTCAGGGCAAAAAGCACCATCAGCTGCGCGACAAGCACGCGGAGGAACATCGAAAGCGGATATACGGTCGCGTAATTCAGTGACGTATAGTCCGTTCCATAAGCTCCCTGTGCAAAGGCGAGCACAGGCGGATTCGTCGTGCTGCCGGAAATGAGTCCGCAGAGCTGATAGAAATTCAGCTTGAACACCAGACGGCCGAGCAGGGTGATGATGATGATAGGAACCAGTGTAATGATGGCGCCGTAAAGGATCCACCAGAAACCGCCGGCCATAAGCGAACTTACGAAAGTCTCGCCCGCGCCGAAACCTACAGCCGCGAGGAAGAACGAGATTCCGATCTCGCGGAGCATCATATTGGCACTGAAAGTCGTGTATGTGGTGATCTTCCATTTCGGACCGAAATGGCTGAGCAGAATCGCCACGATGAGCGGGCCGGCTGCCATACCGAGCTTGATGGGCTGAGGGATGTCAGGGAAGCGGATAGGTACGGAGCCCAGAAGGATCCCCAGAGCAATGCCGGCGAAAATAGGCACAAGGTTCGGATGCGTAAGGCTGGAAGGCTTGTTGCCTATGACCTGAGCCACGTCGCCCATACTGGACTTCGGTCCGACAAGCTTCAGGGAATCTCCGACCTGGAGAATCAGGTCGGGACGGGCCACCAGATCCAGACCGGCGCGCACAACCCTGGAGACTGAAACCCCGTATTTCTCGCGCAGATGCAGGTCCTTGATCCTCTTTCCGGTTATCTCAGAGCGGGTTACCACCATTTTCTGGGTAAAGAGTTCGCTCTGCATATTGAGCCAGTCATCGTAATGCATCGGAATCTCGTCACCGAAGATGATGCGGATTCTGTCAACATCCTTCTGCGAAGTGACGATCAGAAGCTTGTCACCTTTCTGAAGTACGGTATCACCTGCCGGGATGCTCACGACACCGTTCCTGAGCATTCGGGAGACCACAATCGAAATGTTCTCGCCCGCAAGCACGTGCGAGAGAGTACGCCCGAACACAGCCGGATTCGCCACCTCGCAGTGCATTCTGCGGGCAGTGTCAGTCGTTTCGGAGGACTCGGCGTCCAATGCAGCCTGCTCCTTCTCTATGTCAATCTTAAAGACAGCCTTGAAGAAGATGAGCAGGAAAAGCACTCCGATGACTCCGACCGGATAGGCAACCGCGTAGGCGGAAGCCAGCTTGGAGCTTTCGGCAGCCGCCACGGCGCGGTCAGCGCCCTGAGCGACCATCACGTCAGAAAGAGTCTGCTGGGCTGCGCCCAATCCGGGGGTGTTCGTCACGGCTCCGGACATTACGCCGACCATCGTCTTGAGGTCCTCGCCCGATATGACGGAGATCAGCACTGCCGTAAGCGCTGCAAGAAGTATCGTCGCGGTAGCGAGAAGGTTAAGCTTCACACCGCCCTTCTTGAAGGAGCTGAAGAAGCCCGGGCCCACCTGCATACCGATGGAGAACACGAAAAGTATCAGTCCGAAGTCTTTCATGAAGGACGTCACGTCAGCGTCCGGCCTGAAGCCGAAATGGCTGACGAGGATGCCGATGAACAGTATCCAGGTAGTCCCTATCGATATCCCCTTTACCTTGAACTTCGCGAGCCACAGCCCGGAGGCTATGACCAGCGCGAAGAGAAGTATCGAATACGCAACACCGCTTACCATACGAATTTGAATGCTATGTCGATAGGAATGTTTTCAGTCCTGAGGTACATATAGGCATTTTCAAGCTCGCCGCCGACAGTGGAATATTCATTCACGAAACTTTCGGCTTCGGAGTATGAACCATTGGCCTGAAGGGCCACAAGCTTCTCCGAAAGAGCATTGACCGCTGCCTTGGCAGCGTCGTAGTCGATGTAGTAGCAATGGTCAGGATGCTGCGAGAATGCACCGTTTGCGAGAAGGTAATTGTAGCAGATGATCGCTGCGCGGCCTGTCACTTCATTGCCGAAACGGCTGGAGCGGATGACATTGGCCACGAAGCTGGCGACTGCGTCCTCAGGGGTCACGATACCCTTGGTCTGGTAGTTGCCGATGGCCTGGATTGCGAGATTTGCGCCCATCGCGTCAGCCTTTGCATCCTCGATGACGGCGGAAAGATTGCCGAGAGCCTCCTCGATGCTGCCGCCTTCGGAAGTCTGCTTTACGCCGAGAGAGTGCGAAAGCTCGCGGAATGCGGTAATCCAGAAGAAGGCTTCATCAGTGACGTGAACCTTGTCCTCGTCGCTCAGAAGAAGATTTGCGAGAGGAGTCATGATGGAGTTGAACTTGGCCATTATCACATTCTGCATCAGGATGGTACGTGTTCCCTTGGTCTCCTGCACGGCCGGATCGAAAGGCAGGCTGATGGCGATGTCCTTGATGCCCGCATCGGCTGCGCCGGCGTAGTAGAGAGCATCGCAGACGATGATGTCGTTCTTCACGGAGCTGTCCGCGACTTCGTCACCGGCGATTCTCTTGCTGAAGTCAGCGAGAGCCGCGCTGCGGTCTAGGTCCTTGAGGACCACGTAAGCGTCATAGGAACGCTTGATGCCGTAGAGATAATCGTCCTTGGACTCGCTCGGGCCGAGAACCAGGTCCATCTTGCTTTCCATATCGAGCCATTTGCAGTCGCTCTCATAATACTCATCGGTGGAGAGAGCATCAGCCTTCGAGAGAAGGTAATCCTTTACGCCGGGAACGATGGTGATGTCAGCCGCTGCGCGCAGGTAATTGCAGATCTTGTCAATGTTCTCCTTATAGGCGTCGTGATACCACACGCACTTGAGGGAACCGTCTTCTGCCCTGCGGATAAGTGTATAGGGACTGTCCTTGAGAGGATCTTCGAATGCTTCGAACTCTTCGGCAGTCATATCTTCAGGATAGAAGCAGAGCCCTGCAGGTCTCTCGCCGTAACCGTCGATGAAAGTTTTTCCGGTAATTCTGTCCCAAGGGCCGTAATTTATCATAGCATACTGCTTAACAGAAGCATCCTCAAGGGAATCGAGGGCTGCCTTGTCGCTGAAAGCCTGCTGCCAATAGATTTTTCCAGCCTCAATGGCTGCGAAACGATAGAGATTAAGGACCTCGCGGCCGTTGTCACTGATACCCTGAAGAAGAGGGGTATCCTCCTTTCCGATTTCTACAGTCGCATACTCACCAAGCATAGACTGTACGGGCTCTTTGGGGGAGTTGCCGCAGGAAACGGCAAGCCCGAGAGCTAAAACAAATGTCAAATACTTTTTCATAGAAACGGATGTTTGAAATCCGCTGCAAAGATAAGACAATTTGTATTTATAAAGAAGAAGCCTGACAACTAAATCGTTATGCGAAAATCGGCCGCAGAAAGGTCCGGAAGAAGGTTCGGGCGTTATTTTTTATGTCCGCAGACCACATTCACCTGATGCCCCGTCGCCTCGATGGCGAGAGGAAGATTGCCCACGATTTCTCCGTCCATTTCAATGATGTCGGACGAGCGCGCGTCGAGCGGAGCCACGTGGATTTCGGCCGCGCGGGAATAGATGATTCTGGACGAACTGCTGGTGGTGCCGTCGAACACCCTGCGGACTTCTTTAATAATGGCAAAGATGGAGACCACCGGAACCACCATAATGTCTATCAGCCCGTCATCGATCACCGCATCGCAGGTCTGCTTCATTCCGCCGCCGCTGTAGCGTCCGTTACCGAAGGCTATGGAGTAGCACAGACCGCTGTAAAGGGTCTTGCCGTCGCAAACCACCTCGGCCCGGAACTTCTTGAGATTCAATATGGTATGAAACAGTGAATTTACATAGATGCGTGCACTGCGCTTTCCTGCATCCTTCTGAGCGTTCACCCTTGCGCAGACGTGCGAGTCGAAACCCACGCCACCGATGTTCGCCATATGGCAGACCTTGTCGCCGGAAGCTGTGACCCTGATGACGTCCTGCCTTGTGAATGACTCCTGCGCAAGCAGTTCCACCACTTTCTCCGTATCGTGAGGCACGCCGAGCGACTTGATCCAGTCATTGCCGGAACCGATCGGAATCACTCCGAGCGTGAACTCCTCGCTTGCGACACCGTTCTCGTCGCACCAGCGCATCATCCCTGAGAGAGTCTCGTGGACGGAACCGTCTCCTCCCACTGCGAGGAAGTGCCGGAATCCTTTGCCTGCGGCCTTGAAGGCCAATTCTTCCGCGTGATATTTGTGATCGGTGAATACCGAGACGTACGGGATGGAGTACAATGCGAGTTTCTTTTCCGCGACTTCCCACTCGTGGATAGTCTTGCCCGAGCCCGCATGCGGGTTCACGATTATATACCAGGTGGTGTTGCCGATTTCCATACAATCGGCAAAGGTATGAAATCTTTTGAACTTTCAGAACCGATTCAAAACAGAATCTCATAGTTTTGGGACAAACAATGAAAAGTGGAATAATTTTCGTAGCTTTGCAATTCTATCCAAATTACTTTTATGGGAAAGATTATAGCTATAGCAAACCAGAAAGGCGGAGTGGGCAAAACCACCACTGCCATAAATTTGGCTGCGTCCCTCGCGGTACTCGAGAAGAAAGTCCTCATCGTAGATGCTGATCCACAGGCGAATACGACCTCCGGGCTTAACTTCTCACCTGACAATGACGAAAAGAGAACCCTGTATGAGGTTATGATAGGCACCCTTCCGGTGGAAGATGCGCTCATTCAGACGGAAATCGACAACCTTCATATGATTCCGTCACATATCAACCTGGTAGGCGTGGAGATAGAGATGCTTGACGCTCCCGACAAGGAGCAGCTGCTGAAGAAGGCCCTCGCCCCCATCAAAGACAATTACGACTATATTCTGATAGACTGCTCCCCTTCTCTGGGGCTCGTCACTGTGAATTCGCTTACGGCCGCCGACTCCGTTCTGATCCCTGTCCAGCCGGAATTCTTCGCCCTCGAAGGTCTGGGAAAGCTCCTGCAGACCATACGTCTGGTGCAATACGGCGCGAATCCTTCGCTGACCATCGAAGGCTTCGTCGTGACTATGTTCGACGGGCGCACGAAAGTTCACACCCAGGTGGTGAACGAGCTCCGCGAGCATTTCAAGGATATGGTATTCAATACCATAATCCAGAGAAACATCCGCCTCAGCGAAGCCCCGTCCCACGGAAAGCCTATCATCCTATATGACATTATGAGCAACGGCTCGTCGAACTACCTTAGCCTTGCCAAGGAAGTGCGCGACCGCAACGAACAGCAGAACTGATATGGCAAGTAGAGAACCAAGGGGCCTGGGAAAGGGTCTCAGCGCATTGCTCGGCGAAGCGGCCGATATCGACAGGCTGCGCAAGCCGGTAGGCTATGTAAACAAGGAAATAGTAGGAGAACACAAGAATGAGAGTGTGTCGGAAAGCGCTGACATCGTGCGTATTCCGATAGATCTCATCAGCCCGAACCCGTTCCAGCCGCGTATGAGTTTCGACAGCGAGGCTCTGGAAGAATTGGCTGCGTCCATACGCAGCCTCGGACTCATTCAGCCGATTACGGTACGCAAGACCGACGAGGGCAAATATCAGATAATCAGCGGTGAGCGCCGCTACAGGGCTTGCCGGATCGCTGGAATGGATATGATTCCGGCTTATATCCGCAGCGCCTCGAGGCAGGGAATGCTCGAGATGGCAATCGTCGAGAATATCCAGAGAGAGAATCTCGATCCGATCGAGACGGCTCTCAGCTATCAGAGACTCATAGACGAATGCGACCTGACCCAGGAGCAGATGGCTCTGCGCGTGGGCAAGAAGAGGGCTTCGATCACAAACTACCTCCGTCTTCTGAAACTCCCGGACAAGGTTCAGCACGACCTGAAGGTCGGCCTGCTGAGCGTGGGTCACGCAAAGGTGATTCTCGGCGTGGAGGACCCGGATATGCAGCAGAAGCTCTGCGACCTGGTCATCAAGGAAGACCTTTCCGTACGCCAGCTTGAGGAGAAGCTCAAGACTCCGGCCAAATCGGAAAGCCGGAAGGAATCCGCTGACGACCAGAGACTTCCGGATGAATATTACAGGATGCTCGAACATATCGGGAAATTTTTCGGGGACAGGATTTCTCTGAAGCGCAGCGCTTCCGGGAAGGGCAGCATGACCGTGAAGTTCAATTCCGACGAAGAGGTGCGCAAGTTCATCGAGGCGATGGAAAAGGCCGGATTGTGATGAAATTTTTCAGATGCATAGCGGCGGCTCTGCTGCTTCTGGCAGCCTTTGAGGCTCCGGTTTGGGGACAGTTCAAGTCCGAGGCCTTCTCCAACGGCTTCGGAAACTCTGAGGACGTGTCTCCGGAGGATTCCGTGGAGAATCTCTTCTCCTTCAAGGAATTCTTTGCCGGAATGGGCCACAAGAAGGAACTTAAGGTGGGAACGCTCTTCGCCGGCTCCGTCATGATGATAGGATCGCAGCAGATTTACGAAAAGAAGTATTGGAAGCTGCCTGTCATTTACGGAGGGCTGGCCGCCGGGATAGCCGGAGGTGTTCTGAACCGCACCGTCTGGGATAACACGAAAGTCAGCAACTACTGCTTCGCCGCCGCAGGGCTCGTCTATTGGGGAACCCTTCTGGACGGCGTGGTCAACTATCCCACGGACAATCCGCATCATCCGGGCAAGGCGGCCCTGTATTCCGTGCTCTGTCCGGGCCTCGGCCAGGCATACAACGGGGAGTACTGGAAGATTCCGATATATTGGGGAGCCCTGATAGGTTCCGCCCACTACCTGAACGTGAACCAGATGAACTACAAGAGGTACAAGCGCATATACATCGAGGCATCCGACCCTTCTTCCGGATACACCGGAAGAATCTCGACGGACACAGCCCTCTATTACAGAGACATATACAGACGATACAGGGACTATTCGATACTCGCTCTCGCCGCATTCTACCTCATCCAGGCAGTGGATGCGAACGTGTTCGCATTCATGCAGGATTTCGAGGTGAACGATGACCTGAGCATGAAGATCAGCCCCGCAGTAATAACACCCGACACGGCTTTCGCCCTTAATTCCCCGGCTCCGTCCGCGGTGGGCCTGAGCCTTGGGATCAGATTCTGACGGAACCGGCTGGACCGGGTCTGCAGGAATCTTAAAGTACCGGATCAATAGAACTTAAATGAATACATACCGTAAATTTATCACGGCAGCTGTGCTTATGCTGTCGCTCTGCAGTGCAATGCAGGCACAGACGACGCGCCGGAGGGCGCTTCAGGAGAATGAACAGCTGAGAGCGTTGGTGGACTCTCTCAAACTGCAATTGGACAGCTGCCACGCGCAGCTGGCCCGCTTCGATTCGCTCGCGGCGGAGATGATGGAAGTCTATGAGGACGAGGAGGTTGTGGTCGCACAGGACCAGGCTCCGCTCTCGACGGACAGTCTGCTGAGCATCTGGTATCTGCAGCGAAGGATGAGCTCTCTGCCCGATACTCAGACGTACGATCTGGACTCCGTGCATCTGACCTCGAAAGTGCCTGATTCCGTGCTCATCTCCAGGCTCTCGAAGATGAATTCGTACATAACGCTGCCGTTCAACGAGACGGTGAAGAACTATATGATTCTCTATGCCGAGAAGATGCCGACGAAGATGGGCACGATTCTGGGGCTCAGCACCTACTATTTCCCTATTTTCGAGGAAGTTTTCTCCAGGTACAATCTCCCGCTGGAACTGAAGTATATGGCTGTGGTGGAGTCGGCGCTGAATCCGACCGCGTACTCGCGCGCCGGGGCGAGGGGGCCTTGGCAGTTCATCTATTCGACGGCGCGCAACTACGGTCTCAAGATCAATTCCTTCGTGGACGAAAGAATGGATGTGGAGAAGGCGACGGATGCCGCGGCTCGCTATCTTTCAGACGCTTACCGCATTTTCGGAGACTGGGCTCTGGCGATTTCCTCCTATAACTGCGGGGCGGGCAATGTGAACAAGGCCATCAAGCGCAGCGGCGGGAAGAAGGATTTCTGGTCCATCTATCCGTACCTGCCGCGCGAGACGAGAGGCTATATGCCGGCGTTCGTGGGAGCGA
>CAVFAZ010000029.1:0-7580 GCA_963620825.1 Kurthia senegalensis | reverse complement strand
AGAGCGAGATGATCAAGCGCATCGGCGAGATGGTCGAGGACAAGAAGATAGAGGGAATCTCCGACATCAAGGAACTCACCAGCCGCGAGGGCATCCGCATCGTCTTCGTTCTCAAGAAGGACGCGAACGCCAGCGTGGTTCTGAACACGCTCTACAAATACACCGCACTCCAGTCCAGCTTCGCCATAAACAACGTGGCTCTCGTCCACGGTCGTCCGCGCACCCTTTCCCTCAAGGAAATCATCTCCAACTTCGTGGATTTCAGACACGAAGTGATCGTGCGCCGCACAAAATTCGATCTGGACAAGGCTCTCAAGCGCGCCCACATCCTCGAAGGTCTGCTCAAGGCCCTCGACATCATAGACGAGATCATCGCCCTCATCAGGGCCTCCAAGAGCGTCGATGAGGCACGCAGCGGCCTTATGGAGCAGTTCGGCTTCACCGAGGTTCAGGCCAGCGCTATCGTGGAGATGCGTCTGCGCCAGCTCACCGGACTCGAAAGGGAGAAGCTTCAGGCCGAATACGACGAGCTCGAGAAGTTCATCGCCCGCTGTCAGGAGATTCTCGGCAGCGAAGAGGAGCAGCTCAAGATAGTGAAGGCCGAGTGCCGGGAAATGAAGGACAAGTACGGCGATCCGCGCCGCAGCGAAATCACTCTCTCGGCAGAGGAATTCAATCCTGAAGACTTCTATGCCGATGACGACGTGGTCATCACCATTTCGCACCTGGGCTACATCAAACGTACGCCTCTCACCGAGTTCCGCACCCAGAACAGGGGAGGAGTCGGCATCAAGGCCAGCGCCACCCGCGACGAGGACTTCATAGAGCACATCTATGTGGCCAATATGCATTCCACTATGATCTTCTTCACGGAGAACGGAATGCGCTACAACCTCAAGGTTTACGAAATCCCTGAGGGAACCCGTTCATCGAAGGGCCGCGCCATCCAGAACCTCATCTCCATCGAACAGGGGGACAGCATACGTACATATCTGAACGCCAAGTCGATAGAGAGCGAGGAATATCGCAACAGCCATTATGTGGTGCTTATCACCAGACGCGGTATCATCAAGCGTACGGTGCTCGCCGAATACGCCAATTACCGCAGCCGCAACAAGGGCATCAAGGCCATCTCCTTCAAGGACGGCGATTCCCTGCTGGATGCGATTCTGACTAACGGAAACGAAGAGATTATGATTGCGGCGCGCAAGGGACGCTGCGTCAGATTCAACGAGCAGGATGCCCGTGAGGTAGGCAGAACCTCGATGGGTGTCCGCGGAATAAATCTCGATGACGATGACGAGGTCATCGGCGCTCTCAGCTGTGACCCTCAGGCGGAAGATGCAGCGGCTCATACCATATTGGTAGTCAGTGAGAACGGTTATGGCAAACGTTCCGAGACCGACGAGTACCGCATCACCAACCGCGGAGCCAAGGGAGTGCGCACGATAAACATCACCGAAAAGACCGGCGCGCTAATTGCAATAAAGAGCGTTACCGAAGACAATGACCTTATGATCATCAATCATTCGGGAATGACTATAAGGATGGCAGTCAGCAGCATCAGAGTGGCAGGCAGGGCCACGCAGGGTGTCAAGCTGATAAATTTAAGGGGAACGGATTCCATCGCAGCCATATCCGTGGTCGCCAAGGCAGAGGACGAGGCTGAAGAGGCGGACTCCTCTCAGGAGGAAGCCGGGAATGTTCCCGGGAATAACGAAGAATAATATTAACTTATTTTTAACATTATTATGAAAAAGATCTTTTTAGCATTGGCTATTCTCGCATCTATGCAGTTCGCTAATGCACAGGTTAAGTCAGAAAGCGCAGCCAAGTCAGCTCTTGAAGCCGCTCAGGCTGCCGCAAGCAATGCCAAGAAGGCGACCAAGGTTGCTACTTGGACTAAATTGGGCCAGGCATATCTCGATGCTTATGATGCACCTGTAGGAAATGCTCTTGTCGGAACATCCAAGCAGGAGCTCGCTCTTGTGATGGGGAACAAGAAGCCTTCATCCGTTGAGACAGTGGAAATCGGCGGAAGAGCCTATTCCAAGGAAAGCTATGAAAGCTGCAACCACTACTACGACGAGACCGGCAGACTCGCTCTCGTGGAGGTGACCAAACCGGTGACAGAGAACGCCCTTGCAGGCGCCCTCGACGCTTACAGCAAGGCCGCAGAACTTGATGTCAAGGGAGCCAAGTCCAAGGACATCAGCGCCGCCATCAAGACCATCTCCGACAAATACATCAATGACGCTTACAACGCATACACCTTCGGTGATATGAACAAGTCCAGCCAGCTTTTCGAGGCTGCCGCCAAGGCCGCCGCTACAGCTCCGCTTTCCGCCATTGACACCAACTCCGTCTATAATGCAGGTTTCACCGCCTGGCAGGCAGGCAATAACGAGAGGGCCAAGGGCTTCTTCGAGAAGTGCATAAGCCTGGGTTATGCAGGTGAGGACGGCGACGCCTATGCTAAGCTCGCTGACGTTCTCGACAAGCTCGGCGACAAGGAAGGTTCCAAGAACACCCTCGAGAAGGGCTTCGAGGCCTATCCTCAGAGCCAGAGCATCCTCATCGGCCTCATCAACTATTATGTGACTTCAGGTGAGAACTTCGACAGACTCTTCACTCTTCTGGACAATGCCAAGGCCAATGAGCCGAACAACGCTTCCCTCTATTATGTGGAAGGCAATATCTACAAGGAGACCGGAAACAACGAGAAGGCTATCGAGTCCTATCGCAAGTGCTCTGAAATCAACCCTGAATACGAGTACGGTTACATCGGAGAGGGTATCCTTCTCTACAACGAGGCCGTTGACATTCAGGAGAAGGCTCAGAACGAGTTTGACGACACCAAGTACGCCGCTCTCGTAGCCGAGTTCGAGAAGTGTCTCAAGGGCTGCATCGAGCCGTTCGAGAAGGCTTTCGAGGTTACCAAGGACAATGAGGTCAAGGTCAGCATCTCAGAGTATCTGAAGAATGCCTGCTACCGCTTCCGCGAGGAGGGTCAGGAGTATGCTGACAAGTATCAGAAATACTATGACGTGGCTACCAACGGCATAGCTCAGTAATTGAGTATTTAAACTATATAGAGAGGCGCTGGCTAATTGGCCGGCGCCTCTTTTTCGTTACCGGATTGGTCGAAGGCCTTTACGATCTTGCTCACGAGCGGGTGGCGGACGATGTCCTCGTTGCTGAAGCGGATGATTTTCACGCCCTTGATGCTCTCGATGAGCGAGACGCCGCGCAGCAGACCGGAGTCCTCGCGCCGCGGAAGGTCCACCTGGCTCGCGTCGCCCGTGACGATGAATTTGGCGTTGCAGCCCATACGCGTCAGGAACATCTTCAGCTGACCGAGATTCGTGTTCTGCGCCTCGTCCAGAATGACGCACGCGCGGTCCAGCGTGCGCCCGCGCATATACGCCAGCGGAGCGATCTGAATCGTGCCGTCCTGCATGAACTCCTGCAGCTTGCGTGACGGAATCATATCCCCGAGAGCGTCGTACAGAGGCTGCAGGTAAGGGTCGAGCTTGTCTTTCAGATCGCCCGGCAGAAAGCCCAGCCGCTCGCCCGCCTCGACCGCCGGACGTGTGAGTATAATCCGGCGTATCTCCCTGTTCTTGAGGGCCCTTACGGCCAATGCTATGGCGATGTATGTCTTTCCCGTGCCTGCCGGACCCAGGGCGAAGATCAGGTCGTTTTCGAAATAGGCCTGAACCATCTGCTGCTGGGTGGCGTTGCGCGCGCGGATCGGCTTTCCGTCCGTGCTGTGCACGATGATTGCGTCCCCGCTCAGACGGAAGCTGTCCGCGGAAGTCTCTCCGTCAAATACGTCCTCCACATCGTACTGCGTGAGATTCATCTTGTGGTGGCGGATCTCGATGAGCCTCGCGAAGCGGCTCTGAAACTCCTCTATCTGTCCCTCCTTCCCGTCCAGGATGATTTCATCCCCTCTGGCCACCACCTTCAGTCCCGGAAAATAGCTGCAGAATTCCTCCAGAATGCGGTTCCCGGCACCGTATATCTCCACCGGGTCTATAGCTTCAAGCTTAATGGTTTTTCTCATATATCATTCAATACCAGTCTCTTTCTTTACTCTGTCGAGAGTCTCGGTCATATTGTCATAGTCCGATGGGGTCTTCCAGAGCTCCCGCTTACCGAGATATTCCTCCACGGGAATCGTCGAGTAATTGTCCTCAAGCATTCCCGGCACCGTGCACCACAGGAACACCAGATCGGGCCCGATTATCTTCTTTTCACCCCTCCAGTCTCGTACGGCCTTGAATTGCACGGCCAGTTCCAGACGGGTATTTCGGGCGGTCATATTGGACACTGCGTTGCCCATTGAATATACTACCGGAATCCCGGAAATGTGCGTGGTGTCCTGGACTACGTGGGGATGCGCTCCGATTATGATAGACGCGCCCTGCTCCGTGAGCCAGCGGGCCCAGTCCTCCTGGACGGCGTTGTGCCGCAGCTGGTACTCCTCGCCCCAGTGAGGCAGAGCCACTACGAAGTCCGCATTCTCCCGCGCCTTCTTCATCATCGCCGCCACGGTCTCCCTGTCCATTCTTTTCACGACTGGAACCGTAAGCGACGGGTCGCCGGTATTAGTCCCGTAAGTGAAGTTCACGAAAGCTAGCCTTATGCCGTTCTTTTTGATTATCAATGGATTATGAAACGTGTCGCTTTCAGCGTCCGCAGCGCATCCGGTATAGAGGATGCCGCTTTCCTCCTGCATTCTGTCATAGACCTGCAGAGTCCTCTCCAGACCTTGTATTCCCTTATCCAGAATATGGTTGTTGGCCATCAGGAAAACATCGACTCCGCAGTCGGCCATATATTGGGCGTAAGCGTCCGGGGCGGAGAAGCAGGGATAGCCCGTGTAAGGCTCCCCGGCGAGGGTGAACTCCATATTGGCCGCGGTCACGTCGGCCTGCTGCAGGAGATGCTCGCTGCGCGCGAAGAAGCGTCTGCAGTCGTATTCGAGCTGGCGGCTGTGCATCATCACGTCGCCTATGACGGTGACGCTCAGGGTGTCGCTTGTCCAGAGCGGCTTGGGGCTTGGGATCCGATAGTCCCACTGGGCCTTGAGGCTCAGGCTGGAGATCAGGAAAAGGATGGAAATCAGTGCTTTCTTCTGCATATGCCGGAACGTCGGTTTTATCGACTGATGCAAAGATACATATTTTTGGAAACGGACGGATAAATAGTTAACTTTGCAGAATATGGAATTTGGTATTATGCGAACGAAGTGTTTAAGTTTCAGCCTATTGGCTCTTTGTCTCTGTCTGGCGTGCAGCTGCGATATGTTCCGCTCGCTCGCGGGACGTCCGACATCTGACCTGATCGAGCAGAAGAAGGTGCTCATCGCCCTGCGCCAGAATGCGGAGCAGGCCAGACTCGACTCGCTCGACAAGGCTCAGAAACACATCGCGGATTCGCTTGCGGCAATAGATTCCATCCGCAGCTGCGGAATGCTTCTGCGCACTCCTGCAGAAGCCCGTGGACTTTCCAGCGTCGGCCTCGACAAGAGGTATTATGTGATTCTCGGAACTTTCTCCGAGAGCGGAAACGCCGAAGCCTTCTCAAGCAGACTTCCTGAAGGATCGGAGCCTGCGGTATTCCGTCTCCGCAACGGATTCAGCGTGGTGACGGCCTGCCAGTCGGATGATCCGATAGAATTTCTGGGGCGTCTGAAACTGCTCCGCACAGACAGCAACCTATCTTCCGACGCCTGGATTTTCGTCAACGAACAGTAAGAAATTATGAAAAGATTGTGGCTCGCACTCGCTCTCCTTTGCAGCGCACCGGTCATTCTGACCGCCCAATACCGTTCTGCTACCTATGCGGAACTTGATGACAGCGAAGTGATTGCTTCGCTGAAGGGCCATATATCCTATCTTTCCGGCGCAGCCCTCGAAGGGCGCGCGGCCGGGTCGGACGGCGAAAGGGATGCAGCGGAGTATCTGACCCATACCCTCGCCGGTTATGGCGTGGACATCCTGTCGGGAGAGGACGGCGAGATTTTCGGAATCAGGCAGGAAAACGGAGACACCCTGGTCTCCCGCAACGTCATAGGATTCATTCAGGGCTATGACCCTGCGCTGCGTGACCGCTATATCGTGATAGGAGCCCGTATGGACAATATCGGCACCCGCGAAGTCACGATAGACGGAGAGACAGTCACCAAGACATATTACGGAGCCAACGGCAACGCTTCCGGAATGGCGATGCTTCTGGAACTGGGCCGTATGCTTCAGACGAATTCCATACTTCTGAAGCGTTCCGTGCTTCTGATGGGCTTCGGAGCGTCGCTCGAAGGAAATGCCGGGTCGTGGTATTTCCTGAACAGGGCCTTCAAATCGACACAGAATATAGATTTTATGATAAATCTGGATGTCCTCGGGGAGGGATCTGACGGCTTCTACGCCTTCACATCCTCTAACCAGGATGTGAACGATATCGTGAACGAAGTTAACGCTTCCCTGCAACCCGTTGAACCTTCTATAGTTACCAGGGAGCCCCTTCCTTCCGACCACCGCAGTTTCTATGCCGCCGGAATACCTTCGGTATTTTTCACGACAGGGGTCTATCCGGAGTACGGCAGTGACCGCGACACCGAGAGCGTCATCCAGTATGATATGATGGAGAAGGAACTGGAGTATCTCTACAGCTTTACGGTAAGTGCCGCGAACGGGCGCGCCCCGCTCTTCGACCCGTCCCAGGCTCTCAAGAAAAAGACCTCCCGCAGAGACTCCGGCATAGTGGACTACTACGACTGCGACTACAAGCCGACCTTTATGGGCAGCTCGGACATCGGACGCTTTATGGAGCGCTGGGTCTATGCCTGTCTGAAATATCCTGACTATGCCGTGGAAAACGGAATCCAGGGTCGTGTGCTGGTGGATTTCGTCATTGACGAGAGAGGCAAGGTCACGGATGTGACCGTCCGGAAGAGCGTCCATTCATCCCTGGACGACGAGGCCGTAAAGGTCATCTCCGCGTCTCCGGACTGGAAACCGGGAAGGCTTCAGGGCAAGAAAGTGAAAACGGCGATGTCCGTGTATGTGGAATTCAAACTGACTAAAAAATAAGTGTAAAATATATGGATTACGATTTCAGAGCGATCGAAAGCAAATGGCAGAAGCGCTGGGCAGAGGAAAAGACTTTTGCTGCAAAGGAAGACAAGAGCAAGAAAAAATATTATGTCCTGGATATGTTCCCGTATCCTTCGGGAGCGGGACTGCACGTGGGACATCCGCTGGGCTATATTGCCAGCGACATTTATACCCGCTACAAGCGTCTGAAGGGCTTCAACGTCCTTCATCCTATGGGGTATGACGCCTTCGGCCTGCCGGCTGAACAGTATGCCATCCAGACCGGTCAGCATCCTGAGAAGACCACGAACGAGAACATCGCCCGCTATCGTCAGCAGCTGGACAGAATCGGCTTTTCCTACGATTGGGACAGAGAGGTAAGAACCTGTGACCCCGGATTTTACAAATGGACGCAGTGGGCTTTCCTCAAGATGTTCGACAGCTGGTACAATCTGGACCTCGACAAGGCCTGCCCTC